>NZ_CP011968.1:948390-1264520 GCF_001077535.1 Clostridioides difficile ATCC 9689 = DSM 1296 | reverse complement strand
GACTTCCATTGTAAAGTCCTTTACCAGTTACGCCTCCAGAACCAATTGCAATCAGAGATTGCATAACTTGATAGTTTCCTTTTAGAGTTACATCTTCTGGATTTAGAAAAGCTTCTATTCTTACCTTTTGATGGTCTGCCATCATTAAATACATCAGTGGCATTGACACTAATAGTATGATTATTCCTCTTTTTATCAACTTTGAGCTAAGACCTGCTGTGAACAGCATTGCAAATATCATACAACAAAATACAATTCCTGTTCCCAAGTCTGGTTGTGCAATCAATAATCCGATAAATGGAAGAGAATAAACTACAACAGGCATAACTTCCTTTAACGTATTTAATTTATCCTTTTTGGATTCAAGTATCTTTGCATAACTTAGTACAAATGTTAATTTGACTATTTCAGATGTCTGCAAGTCAAGTGGTCCTAAGTTAATCCACGACCTAGCTCCACCTTTTACTGTCCCAATTCCAGGTAATAAAACTATGGCTAACAAAATAAGACTTATTATATAAAGCGCTTTATAATACCTGCCTAGAAGGTTATAGTCAAAAAATAATATGACTATAATCATTCCTATCCCAAGTACAAAAGCTAATCCTTGTTTAATCAATTGATTATATGAACCTGTTGAATTAGCATGTGTTGCACTACTAAGTATAACAAGCCCAAAAATAAAGATAGCTAATACTGTAACTATAAGTTTCCAGTCTAACTGTTTTATCAACTTAATTGTCGACTTATAATTAATATTGATTTTTTTCAAAGAATCACCGTCTTTCTATCTTTAAACATATAATTAAATAAAAGGGGCATATACCAATAAGGATATCCCCCTTTTAAGCACTAATTACATACATCTATCTTTTATATTCTTTAGTGGTATATTAGCAACTAATGCAGATACAGGTTTGTCATCATGCTCACCTCTGCATTTAGACATTTTTATTTCAAGACCATCATCTTCTATTTCTGCATAATTAGCTATTACTTTCAAAATGTCTGTTTTTATCATCTCTAAAAGTTGTGGTGAACAATCTACTCTATCATGAACTAAAACTAGCTTTAACCTCTCTTTAGCAACAGATTTACTAGTTTTAGCCTCGTTAGAAAAAACTCTAAATAAATCTAACACAGATGTATCCTCCTTTGCTACTTAGCCATGCTAAACATTTTTTTAAGTCTACCAAAGAATCCATCTTCAACTTCAAGATCAAGTAGAGGAACTTCTTCATTTAGTATCCTTTTTGCGATATTTTTGTATGCTTGACCAGCAAGTGACTTAGAATCAAGTATAGCTGGCTCTCCTTTATTTGTTGATATAATTATGCTTTCATCATCAGGAACAAGACCTAACAAATCTATTGCTAATATTTCTATTATATCTTGTTTATCCATCATGTCTCCACGCTTAACCATATCATTTCTAATTCTATTTATAACTAATCTTATCTCTTTTATTTCATTTGCTTCTAATAGACCTATTATTCTATCAGCATCTCTTACTGCTGATATTTCTGGATTAGTAACTACAATAGCTCTATCTGCTCCAGCTACTGCATTTTTAAAGCCTTGCTCAATACCTGCTGGACAGTCTATTATTATATACTCGAAAGATTCTTTTAGTTTCTCACACAGGTCAATCATCTGCTCAACTGAGACAGCATTTTTATCTCTAGTTTGTGCTGCTGGTAATAAATATAGATTATCAAATCTTTTGTCTTTTATTAGAGCTTGCTTAAGCCTACAAGTTCCTTCAACTACATCTACTATGTCATAAACTATTCGATTTTCAAGACCCATTACTACATCTAAGTTTCTAAGTCCAATATCTGCATCCACAACTACTGTTTTTTTATTTTCTAGGCTTAGCGCAGTTCCTAAGTTTGCTGCGGTAGTAGTTTTTCCAACCCCACCTTTACCAGATGTTATAACTATAACTTCGCTCATAATACTACCCCCTATTTTTCTTTCTATTTGTCTAACTTTGACAAATAGCTTTCGATTACAATTCTTCCATTACTTACAAAGGCTATTTCTGGGCTAATTTCTGATTCACTTTCATAATTTTCTTCATCATCTGGAGCTTCTGCAATATTATCTGCTATTTGTAATATTTTAGGATTAAGATTTCCAGCAACAACATATGCAAATTCATTGCCTTCTGCACCTGCATGTACAAAACCTTCTATTTTACCCATTACAAAAACATTACCTCCTGCTACAACCTTAGCACCAGCATTTATATCTCCCATAACAACTGTATTTGATTTTGAAAGGACTTTTGAACCAGGTTTCATATCATTCAATATAACTACATCACCTTCAAATTCAATATTTTCACCAGATCTTAGGGTATTGACATATTTTGTTGGAAAATTACTATTTTCTTCAATTTTTTGATCTTCAACAAATTCCACATCAAATCTAGAAGTAATTCCTTCTTTAAGTTCTAGAATCTCCATGTCAGTTAAACAATCACTATTAATTTTACTAATTTTAGCCCCATTAAAAAAGCCAACATATGCTTCCAATTTGTTTATTATTTTTTCCTGTATTTCCTCAAATGGAGCTTCTCTTTTTATATTTACTATTATCCCTCTTTTATTACCCTTGAACTCTACTAGTTCTTGACTACAAATTTCTCTTAAAGACATAACAACCTCCAGAGTGATATATCATTTATATTCTTCAAATACGCTTTAAACCCTTTTATTTTTTCTATATAAAGCTAAAGTTTATACATAGATTGAGCTATCTATTAATTTGTGACTCGAAATTTATATTTTCGTCAGAAGAATTGTTAACATCATTCGTCTTGTTGTCATTTTTACTATTAGTTGGCTCTAATCCCATATAAGTTCCAATAACTTCTCTAGTTGGTAAAAGTGAGAATACACTTGAATCACCTTGAGGAATTACACATACAACAGCTATTTCTGGGTCATCTGCTGGAGCAAAAGCAACAGTCCACGTAAAAGAACCATAATCTTGTTTAAATCTATCTATTTGGTCATCTGTTATTTTTGGATTTAATTCTTTTATAGCTTTTCTTAGATATGAAGAATTCACCTTATCAGTGTCCTCTAATCTAACTTTTACTCCATCTTCTAATTCTTCCTCTAATTTCTTTCTTTCTTCGTCTTTCAAATCTTTATTTTCTAATTTCTTTTTTATTTCCTTTTCCTTAGCTAATGAAAGCTCTTTTTCTTTTTCTGCTTTCATCTTATCAGCTAGTTTAATCGCATCATTTAGGTTGACATTATAAGATGACATATGACTTTTTAAATATTCATACTCGTTATCTGTAGGTATTTTCCCACTTTTCTCAGCTGTACCAGTTTTTGCTGCTACATCTATTGGAAAATCAGCAAAAGCACTCTTCGCTGTACCTTGTCTTGCAACCAATTTCATACCTTTTGTTAATTCTTTTAAGTTATCTGGATTTTTAAAAGGTATTTTTTCGACTTTCTTCTGGTCATTAATTTTAACTGATGAATAATCACTTGAAACAGCTCTATCAACTACAGATAATTCTACTAAATTACCTCCATTTGCTATAGCAGCTACATATCTTGATATTTGAGCTGGTGTATAAGCATTTTCACCTTGACCTATAGCTAAGTTAAATGTATCTGCAGTACTCCATTTTGCAAAGTTAAAATAACTAAATACTGCTAAATCTGCTACTTCTTCAATTCTATCTTCTTTAACATCCAATTTTTTTAGCCTATTCATTGTTTCAACTCTACCAGGAGTTTTCTTTTCTGCTGCCCAGCTTACAATCTCATTGATTCTTTTCTCATATTCTTTAGGATTTTTTTCTCTAGTTATATCAACAAAATCATTTGCCATTTCTCTTTCTAAATTTGACTTTAGAAGAGCTTGTGTTGATTTCAATTTATCTTCTGTGCTAGGAACTTTACCTGCTCTTTCTTCTACTTCATCTTGAAGCCCTGTATTTTGGTCAAGCCCAAATAATTTTGCATACTCAAGTATTTTATTTGCATTCATATCTATACCAATGCTTTTTCCATCTGGCCATGTTTTACCTGTACCAATTGTTGCCATATATATATTACAAGACTCTTGTATTGCTTTATATAAGTTTGTCATACCATGGTTTCCTCTACCATGGTTCCATACATAGTCACCAAAAGATTTTTTACCTAACATTATAACCCCAGGGTCATTTATAGTAAAGTTTGGATCCAGACCATTTTCTAACGCTGCCATTGAAGTTACCATCTTAAATGAAGAACCTGGCTGAAATTCCCCTTGTGTAACCAAGTTTAAAAGTGGACTTCCTGCTAGTAAGTCATTTGGATTTTTTGGTTGAAGTGCTTTATAATCCTCTGTAGAAATACCTTTTGCAAATTTATTTGGGTCATAATTAGGATAACTTGATGAAGCTAATACTTCTCCATTTTTAACATCAATAGCTATAAGAGCTGCTGACTGTGCTTTTCCTGCATATGCACTAATTGGTTTGTCCCCAAATTTACTTTTAAAAGTACCTCCTTTAGAAGCAACTTCGATTATCTGTTTTAATGCATTGTCTGAAACTTCTTGTAAATCTTTATCTAGTGTAAGATACACAGTATCTCCTGATTTAGGTTTTTTAGATTCAATTTCTTTACTGATTCTACCCAATGCATCAACTTTAACCATTTTATAACCATCAGTTCCTCTTAATCTACTTTCATTACTCTTTTCTACTCCTGCAAGACCTACCATGTCTCCAGTTTCATAACCTTTTTGAAGGTATGATTCTATTTGAGTGGATGGCATTTTTCCTACATATCCTAACATATGAGAAGCTAATGACCCATTAGGATAATATCTTACTGGTTCTACTGCTATTGAAACACCAACAAGGTCCATAGCACTTTCTTCAATTTGAGCAATCGTAGTTTCTCCTACATCCTTAGCAATAGTTACTGGATTATATTGAGAATATCCTTTTGATTTTATCAAATCCCTTACGACCATTATTTTTCTTGCATCTTCATCACTCAAACTTTTATCAATTTCTAATGCATCACTATTTCTTACTTTTTCAAACGCTTCTTTGGCACTCAGTTTAGTTTCTTTTATCTTATAACTAGCCAACCAATCTCTCTTATCTCTTTCTGCTGTGAACATCCATTTACTAACTAAAATAGGTGGATAATATCCATTTTCATTTAGTTTTGCCTGTAATCTTGTCGCATCCAATCTTTTATCTTCTTGAGATAATATTCCAGCTGATATAAGTTTATCCACCAAGTAATAAAAACTTTCCTTAGCATTATAATCATTTGGAATACCATTTTCTGATTTATATTCCCTAATATCTCTGTCATATGTATAATAGTACTTTCCATTTTCTACATATATAGGAAACTCATCTACATATTCTTCACCATTTCTCTCCAGCAAATTTATAAGTTTTAATGATATTTCATTTGCTCTTGAATGCTTATTTGCATCTTTCTTATTAATATCGTTACCTGAAACTTGAACAGTAAATAAGTTTTTATTTCCTGCCAACAGTCTTCCATATCTATCTTTTATTTCTCCTCTTGGAGCTTCTATTGCCAACTTTTTATATGTTTTATTCTCAGCTAACTCATTGTAATATTCATATTTAAATGTAGTCATATAGATTATTTTTACTAAAATAGCTAAAAATATCACGCCCATGACTATCTTAATTATTTTTAGTCTATCAACTTGTTTATTTTCTTCCATGAAATCACCAACTAATCTTCTTTAAGTTTTAAAACTGCTCTTTTAGATAAGCGATATATTACTAAACCAATTAAACTATTCACTATTGGTGCTACTAGTAGACCTTTTACAAAAAGTGTTGATATGTTGTAGCTTTGATAAATTATACTAGATGTACCTATATTGACAATTGAATCAATTAAACTGCCTATAAAAATTAAAACGAAAGTAATAATATAACTACCTTTATATAGCTGATCTCTCATGTATCCAATTGCATATGCAATAATAAACAAAATTAATGCATTTACACCAAAAATTCCACCAACGGTTATGTCTTTAATAAGCCCTATTATTGCTGCTATAATCCCACCTTCTAATTCATCTAAATAAAGAGAGATTATGGTTACATATATAAGAACTAAATTAAAGCTTATGCCAAAAATATCTATATAATTTGTTATACTATTTTCTATAGTCATAAGCACAATCCCCAACAGACAAAGTAAAACTTTTTTCATTGTTTTTATCCCCTTTATCCTATATTTCTTGGTTCTATGACTACAACGTCATTTATATTCTTAAAATCAACATAAGGTTTTACAACTACATATTTTA
The DNA here is from genome assembly GCF_001077535.1 of Clostridioides difficile ATCC 9689 = DSM 1296. Taxonomy (GTDB): domain Bacteria; phylum Bacillota; class Clostridia; order Peptostreptococcales; family Peptostreptococcaceae; genus Clostridioides; species Clostridioides difficile. Next base: position 1,258,184 of record NZ_CP011968.1, on the reverse strand, counting down.
ATGACTTATCTTTATCATCAACCACTTTTTCAACTTCGCCAATTGGTATACCATCTGGGAAGAATCCAAGACCTGATGTTGTTATTATATCTCCTTGAATTACATTATATGATGAGTCAAACATATATCCTTGCAAATATCCTTTACTATTATAACTATCTTTATTATCTAAAGTAGTATTTTGAGTAATTGTACCTTTAGCATTGGCATCCTTTGCTAGTTTAAAGCTTACAGATGCCTTAGAATCCAATAGTGAAATTGCCTTACTATAATTGTTGGAAACCTCATAAACTATGCCAACTAATCCACTACCATTCATAACTATACTTTCTTTTTTTACACCTGAATTTTTTCCTGCACCTATGACAAAACTCTCATACCAGTTTCCATCATTTTTACCAACAACACTTGCTGAAATACTTGTCGCCTTATACTCTTCTTGTACAAAGTTCAGTGTCTTTTTTAACTCTTCTAGCGATTCTGTTTTATCTAGTTTGGCATTTAAAGCTATCATATTTTTTTTAAGTTTTTCATTTTCTTCTTCTAATTTTTTTACCTTTTTAGAATTATCTTTAAAATTTGCTACATCTTTAAAACCATTTTTGATAAAAGAAAATCCATCATTTATTCCCTTACCTACACTTGTAATAGCATCTGAAGCTACTCCTAAATTTACTGGACTACCACTAGAAAATTTACCAATTGATATACCCACAATTCCAATTAAAGTGATAGCAACTACGCCCGTTGCTATCACTTTAACATTAATCCTTTTTTTCTCATTTTTGTTCTTGTCAAATCTCAAGGCCATCACCAACTTCTAATTCTTAGTATTCATCATTAATACTTTTTCAAAGATTTCTTGGTCTTCAACAGATTTACCTGTTCCAAGTGCAACACAATCAAGAGGTGTTTCTGCTATTTGTACAGACATACCAGTTTCCTGTGTAATAAGCTTATCAAGACCTCTAAGCAAAGCGCCTCCTCCTGTTAGCATTATTCCGTTTTCCATTATATCTGAGGCTAATTCTGGTGGAGTTCTTTCTAGTGTAGATTTTATTGCATCTACTATTGAACTTACAGGTTCTTTTAATGCTTCTCTAACTTCTGTAGAGCATATTTCTATTGTTTTAGGTAATCCTGAGATTAAATCTCTACCTCTTATTTGCATATTTATTTCTTCATCATCTTTAAATGTAGAACCTATGTTAATTTTTACATTTTCAGCAGTTCTTTCACCTATCATAAGATTATATTCTTTTTTTACATAAGCCACTATAGACTCGTCAAATTCGTCTCCACCTATTCTTATAGATTTAGCAGTAACGATTCCTCCTAAAGATATTACAGCTATTTCTGAAGTACCTCCACCAATATCAACTACCATATTACCTTCTGGTTCTTCAACTTTTAATCCAGCCCCTATAGCCGCTGCCATTGGCTCTTCTATAAGGAATGCATCTTTAGCTCCTGCTTGTCTTGCAGCCTCTTCTATAGCTCTCTTTTCTACTTCTGTAACTCCAAAAGGAACACATATAGCTATTCTTGGACTTACAACACCTTTTTTATCAGCCGCTTTTTGTATAAAATAGCTAATCATTGATTGAGTTATGTCAAAATCAGCTATTACTCCATCTTTCATAGGTCTTATAGCTACTATATTTCCTGGTGTTCTACCTATCATTTTTTTGGCTTCTTCACCTACTGCTAATACCTCTTTACTATCATCTCTTATTGCGACAACTGATGGTTCTCTAACAACAATACCTTGTCCTTTTATGTAAACTAATGTATTTGCAGTCCCTAAATCTATTCCCATATCCTTTGTCATCTTATTAAAACTAAAAAAACCTTTTTTTTCTTTCTTTTTTTCCTTAGCCATGATTTTACTCCTTCCTACTATTAAGAATCATGTTTAAAACATTCTCCTATTATTTTATCACATATAAAGTCAAATTATCATATTTTCTTTAAAGCTAAAGTATAATCCATCTCCAATAATTATATGGTCTATTATTTCTATTCCAATTATTTCTCCACATTTAATAAGTCTTGATGTGATATTTTTATCTTCTCTTGATGGTTCTACACTTCCTGAAGGGTGATTATGCATCACTATTATCTTACTTGCACTTCTTCTTATAGCTTCTTTAAAAACCTCTCTTGGATGGACTAATGACGAGCTTAAAGTCCCTATAGATACATCTACATCAGATATTATCTCATTTTTTGTGTTTAAAAGAACCGCTTTAAAAACCTCTTTTTTTAAATACCTTAGGCTATCCATATAATACCTCTGTATATCCCAAGGATTCCTTATTTTATACTTTATAGGTTTAAAACTAGCTACTCTAGAGCCTAGTTCTAAAGCTGCTTTAATTTGGGTTGATTTTGATAACCCAATTCCATCTATATTACACAGCTCCTCTATTGTCATATCTTCTAAATGTCTAATACCCTGAATATCTCTATTTATTATATAGTTGGCTAATTCAATAGCATTTTTATTCTTGTTGCCAGTTCTTAAAAGTATAGCCAACAACTCAGCATTTGATAAGCTTTTTACGCCTTTGGCAAGCATCTTTTCTCTGGGTCTTTCCTCTGGTGCCATTTCTTTTACCTTAATGGTTGAATTAAATGACTTTTTCAGATAAATCACACTCCATAAAAAAGATTTATACTAAAATATTTTTTTAATAGGTCGCCTAACCTTGAAATTGGAAGACCAACTATATTAAAATAATCTCCTCTAATTTCTTCAACTAACAAAGCTCCATAACCCTGTATACCATAGGCTCCTGCTTTGTCAAATGACTCATTAGTTTTCAGATAATCCTCAATATCCTGCTCTGATAACGTTTTAAATTTCACATTGCTGATTACATAGTCAATTACCTTTTTATCTTCGCACAAGTTTATTAAGCTAATACCTGTTATGACTTGATGCTCTCTTCCAGATAGTCTTTTTAACATATCTCTTGCACAAGACTCATCTTTTGGTTTTCCTAAAATAGCATTGTCTAAAACAACAACTGTATCAGCTCCAATAACAACATCTTCATTATGTTCAGATGCTACAGACATACTTTTTTCAAAAGCTAATCTCATAACTAAATGTTTTGGTGTTTCACCTTCCAATATAATCTCATCAATTTCATTTTTAATTATATCAAATCTTACATTCGTATTCTCTAGAATTTCTTTCCTTCTTGGAGAGGCTGATGCCAAGATTATATTCATTTATTCACCTCATTTGTACGTAATTTGTACCTATTTAGTCTATCACTATATTGTAAAAAATTCAACAGAAATGTCGAACCTTTTTTGTTACACTATTGTTATATTTATTACCATTAGAATAAATATACATAAAATAGAGGTATGGAAATTATTCCATACCTCTGTTTTATGTACTCATTAGAGATATGGAAATTATTCCATATCCTTATTTTGTCCATATTACAAAATTTTAATAGCTTTCTTTGGACATTTTTCCATACATAAATGGCATCCTACACATTTATCTGCATCTACCTTATGTTTTTCTTTTAATTCTCCCTCTATTGCATCAAACTTACATTGTTTTTTGCACACTGTACATCCAACACAAAGTTCTTGGTCAATAGTAACTTTCTTTTTCTTAGTTATGTCACCTGATATTACTTTTGTAGGGCATTTTGCTACACATTGCATACAACCTACACACTTATTAGGGTCTATCTTAGCTATTTTGTCTTCAAATATTATTGCATCAAATTTACAAGCTTTTACACACATTCCACAGCCAATACATCCAGCAGTACATTTTTCTTTAACAGCTTTACCAAACTCTTTGCTATTACACTCTACAACTACTTCTTGACTTTCTGGTTTTGTGATTATTATACCCTTAGGACAAACTTCTTTACATTTTCCACAATTTACACACTTTTCTTCATCTATTACTGCTATTCCATCAACTATAGAAATAGCATCAAATTTACAAGCATCTTTACATGTTCCAAGACCTAAACATCCAAATTTACACATCTTAGCACCTGAGTTTAAAACATTTGCTGCTCTACAATCTGATATTCCTTCATACTCATATTTATCTTTTGCACTTGAACAAGTTCCTTTACAAATAACTTTTGCTACTTGTTTCTCACCTGCTTCAGCACTTATTCCCATTATTTCTCCAACTTTTGCACCAACATCTGCTCCACCTACAGGGCAACCATTAACTGGTGCATTGCCTTCAACTATCGCATTTGCAAGACCTCCACAACCTGGAAATCCACAACCTCCACAGTTGGCTCCTGGAAGTACTCCTAGTATAGCTTCCACTCTCTCGTCTACTTCTACAGCAAACTTTTTAGATGCAAAATCTAGTACTATCCCGAAGATTAAGCCCATAATTCCTAAAACTAATACAGCTGTAAGTATCACCATTTTCACCCCTCTTTTTTATAGCTTTATAAGTCCTGTAAATCCTAAGAAAGCTATTGACATTAAACCTGCTGATATAAGCGTTATAGGGAAACCTTTAAATGCTTCTGGTATATCAGCTAATTCTAGTCTTTCTCTTATACCTGCGAATATTACTATTGCTAAAGTAAATCCAGCTCCGGCTCCAAATCCGTTTATTATTGTTTCTACTAAATTATAACTTTTTTGAACATTAACTAGAGCTATACCAAGAACTGCACAGTTTGTAGTTATAAGAGGTAAATAAACTCCTAATGCTTGATATAAAGATGGACTCATCTTTTGAATTACCATTTCAACGAACTGAACTATAGAAGCTATAACCAATATAAAAGCTATTGTTTGTAAGAATCCAGTTCCAGTTTTTACTAATAAAATCTGTATAAAATAAGTTATAATTGAAGCTAGAGTTAAAACGAATGTAACTGCAACTCCCATCCCTACTGCTGTATCAACCTTCTTAGAAACTCCCAAGAAAGGACATATACCCAAGAATTGAGATGTTATAACGTTATTAACAAGAACGATACTTAAAAATAAAAGTATTAAATTCATTTATTACACCTCCACTATGCTTTTTTACTTCTTAATTTATTAAATCCTGCAAATAAGAATCCTAATGTTAAGAATGCACCTGGTGGTAATATAAATATTAATACTGGTTGGAAAGATGCTCCAAATAATGTCATTCCAAATAAACTACCATTTCCAAGTAATTCTCTTACTGCACCTATTATTGTAAGTGCAACAGTAAATCCAAGACCTTGACCTACACCATCAACTATTGAAGGCATAGCTCCTGTTTTGAAAGCAAAACTTTCTGCACGAGCTAATATTAAACAGTTAACAACTATTAATGGTATATATATACCAAGAGCCTTATCAAGAGCAGGAACATATGCTTTTAAAAGCATACCTACTATTGTAACAAATGTAGCTATAACTACTATAAATATAGGTATTCTTATCTTATCTGGTGTAATTTTTCTTATTAAAGATATAACTAAATTTGCACATATTAAAACTGCTGCTGTTGAAAGACCCATACCAATTCCATTTATTGCTGAAGTTGTAACGGCTAGTGTTGGACACATACCTATAACTTGAACAAATGTTGGGTTCTCATCTATTAGCCCATTTTTAAATACTTTAGCTAAATTCATAATTAACCCTCCTTATTTATTAAGAGCACTATTGAAAACATCTATAGCAGCATTTACTCCTGTAGTAACTGCTGTAGATGTAATAGTTGCACCTGATATTGCTAATATTTGATTATCTGCTGTTGTACTTCCTTTTGCTACTTCAAGAGGCTCAGCAGTTTTTCCTTTGTATTGACCCTTAAATGCATCATCCTTAGCTTTTGCTCCAAGACCTGCTGTTTCTGACATATTACCAATGTCAACACCTGTAACTTGACCTTCAGATGATATACCTACCATAACTTCAATTTCTCCACCATATCCACTTGGTTTAGCTTTTAAAGTATATCCAACCACTTCAGAACCATCTAAACCTTCATACACTTCAGCTATAAGACCATCTCCAAGGCCTTTGTAAGTATCTTCCTTCATTTCTTTAAATTCTTTTGCTTCTGGAAGGACTGCTTTTCTAAGTTCATTATTTGCTTGTATATTTCTTTGTTCTATTACTGGAGCTGTAACCTGATTAGTAGCTCCAAGAGCTAATGCAGCTATTGCACTTATAGCAAGTAAAGTACCACCTAATCTCACCATACTGTTCATTATTTAGCCACCTCCCCAAATACTCTATTTCTAACAAACTTATCTATAAGTGGAGCAAGACAGTTCACTAATAGTATTGAGTAAGATACACCTTCTGGATATCCACCATACATTCTTATAACAGTTGTTATAAGACCAGCTAATACAGCGTATATTATTTGACCTTTTTTAGTCATAGGCGAAGTTGTATAATCCGTAAGCATGAAGAATCCACCTAACATAAGTCCTCCAGCAAACAGTTGATATATTGCGAAAGTTATATTAAATCCACCTAAAAGGAATGTTAATATAAATACAGTTGCTATGTAAAATACTGGTATAACATAATTTATTATGCCTTTATACATTAGGTATACTCCACCTAATAATAATAATATTGCTGATGTCTCACCTATACATCCACCAATATTCCCTATCATCATGTCAGCAAGACTAATTCCATTGCTAGAAAGGTCTGCCAGTCCTGCTGCTCCATTTTTCAAAAAGCTTAATGGAGTTGCTGTAGTAACTGCATCTAAATTTTTACCTATCCAGTTAACACCTGGTTGAGTCCAAGCAGTCATTGCTACTGGGAATGATGCTAATAAAAATGCTCTTGCAGCAAGTGCTGGATTGACAAAGTTACATCCAATTCCACCAAATACCATTTTAACTACTAATATTGCAAATATTCCTCCTACTAGACACATCCACCAAGGAAGTGATGCTGGTACGTTAAATGCTAATAATAATCCTGTTACAACAGCTGAAAAATCTCCTATAGTACTTTTTTGCTTCGTAAATTTTTGATATAAAAATTCAGTACCTACTGTACCAAGTATACAAAAAAACATAGCACTCAAAGCATTAAGTCTAAAGAAGTATACTCCTGCTACTGCTGCTGGAAGGAGTGCTATAATAACTTGTTTCATTATATATGAAGTATCTTCATTACTTCTCACATGAGGAGAAGATGATACTATCAACTTATTTTCCATCGTTTTTCCCCCTTAACTTTCTTTATTTCTGAGCAGCTTGCTTTCTTCTCTTTGCTCCTATTTCTCTCTTTGCTGATCTTATAGATTGAAGTAATGGTCTTCTTGCTGGACAAATAAATGAGCAAGACCCACATTCTATACAATCCATTGCTCTATGATATTCAGCTGTGTCATAGTCATCTTTTAAAGAATATGCACTTATGAAAAGTGGTTGTAAGAATGATGGACATACATCTGTACATCTTCCACATCTTAAACAGTTTTGAATATCTGGAGTACGTGATTCTTCCTCATCCAAACATAAAATTCCTGAAGAACCTTTGTTAGTCGCTATTTCAGTAGTATATTGAGCTATTCCCATCATAGGTCCACCCATTATAACCTTACCAATCTTCTTATCTTCTTTAAATCCACCACATTGTTCTATTATTTCTGAAACTAATGTTCCAACTTTTGTTATTAGGTTCTTTGGCTCTTTGATGCAACTACCTGTTATTGTAGTGATTCTTTCAACCAAAGGCATACCTGTTTTAATAGACTTAGCTATCTGTGCTGCTGTGGCAACGTTGTCAACAACTGCACCTGCTGCTATTGGTAATCCACCAGATGGAACTTCTTTGCCTGTACACGCATAAATAAGTTGTTTCTCTGCTCCTTGTGGATATTTCACTTGAAGGCCAACAACTTCGATTTCGCTATAGTCTTTAGCTACATTTTGAATTGCTTCTATAGCATCTGGTTTATTCGTTTCAATTCCTATAAATCCTTTTTTGACATCTAATACCTTCATTAATGCTCTTAAACCAAACACAACATCTTCTGGATTTTCAACCATTAATCTGTGGTCTGCAGTTAAGTATGGTTCACATTCTGCACCATTTAATATAACTACTTCTGCCTTGCTATCTGGTGGAGGAGATACTTTTACATGGTTAGGGAATGTAGCTCCACCCATACCTACTATTCCTGCCTCTTTTATGATACCTACTATATCTTCTTTGCTCAAATCCTCTAACTGACCTTTTGGTTGAACACTCTCATGTAATTCTTCCTTAAAGTCATTTTCGATAACTACACATTGAGCTGAACCTCCTGGTACTTCATGTTGTTCAATAGCAATAACTTTACCTGATACTGAAGAATGAACGTTACATGAAACAAAACCTTGTTGTTCACCTATTTTTTGCCCAAACTTTACTTCATCACCAACTTCAACAATAGGTTTAGCTGGTGCCCCTATATGTTGCTGAAGAGGAATGTAAACTATCTTTGGAGCTTGAGCTTTTTCAAGTGCCTTTGTGTTAGAGTACTCTTTTCTATATGGAGGATGTATCCCTCCCTTAAAAGTTAAGAGTTTCATTGTTTTACCCCCTTATCTATAAAAAAACATTTTTTCTGCCTTCTATAAGTATACTATATATATTAAAAAATCTTAACAATTGTTAAAAAAATATCCGTATTTTTATAATTTATTTTATAAATCAATACCTCTATATTAAGTCAAACCGAGGAAAAGGATTGCTTAATTAAACAATCCTTTTCATATAGCTTTCTAAAGTCCAAATTTTCTGTATTTTATTTTATAGAATTTATAAACATAGAGTACTCCTGCATGGATGATAAAAGCAGACTTTTACTTACACTATATTTTTCTTCATTTGCTGCTTTTGAAGCTGTATCAATTTTTTCATTCACATTCTTTACATACTCTATTAAATTATCTTTAAATAAACGCATTTCAGAATAGTCAATCTTTTCAGCTTCTTTTGATATATTTTGTGATATTGCCTTTCTATTTGTCAAAATAGTATTATATTTTTCCATATCTACATTATTTTCAGCATTCGACCAAAAACTTGATTCTTCTTTAAAGTTTGTTATTAATTTATTTAATTCTTTAGATATACTCTCTATATAAGCGTAGTTACTTGTATACTCTAAAGACAACATAGGTGCATCTAAGTGTGATAAAAATGCATCTGGAAACACCTTTCTTACACTGCTTATCTGCTTTCTAACATCATTTTCATCAAAAGAGGAATAGGTCTGTATTTTTTTTACTCCATCCTTCTCCATAACTGAAAAAGGTATGTCATTATTAACTAATGATGTCTGTATTTTTTTCAAATCATCATTATTATCTATTGCAGCAACTTGAATAGTATACATATCCCAGCCTTCTATAGTAGCTAATTTGACTTCTTCTGGCTCTTTAGTGTTATTTACCGCTTTTTCTGGATTAGTTTCTTGTTTATCATCTGAATTGGTTTGTGATTTAGATTTTTTCCCTTTTTTTATTGAATTTAATTCATCAGATATATCTTTATAAGTTATATCTGATGAATTATTTAGAAATGGTATTTTAGCCGATACATACTCCAATATCTTGCTATCTTTTATTTTTGTATAAGAATAATAGCCAATTAGACACAAGCAAGCAATCGTTATAACATATTTACGTAAATCAATCTTATGTCTATTATTATTAAATCCTCTGTATATCGTTTTTCTTCTATTCATTAGTTTGTCCCTCCCAAAATTATATTATTAATAAAGTATATTTTTAAGAGTCACAATTTATGAATATAAATAATTATTTCTTCTAATTTTTTAATAAGAAATTGTACTTACTAAACAAATCTTCTTGCACCAAGTAATACTTTAGACCAATATGAACTAGTTAAATTATCTACTTTAACCTTATTAGGATTAGTCTGAGTACCACTACAATGGATAAATTTACTATTTCCTACATATATACCTACATGATTAGTTGTTCCATCACCATCAGTGTCAAAATAAACTAAATCTCCTGGTGCATAATTCCCCATAGAAATTGCACTTCCAAAATTAGCCTGTTCTCTAGAAACTCTAGGAATAGAAACGCCTACAGAATGTTTAAAAACATACTGTGTAAATCCAGAACAGTCAAATTTATCAGGCCCTGAAGCTCCCCATTGATATGGTATTCCAATAAGAGTATATGCAAAATCTACGATTGTTGAACCTTTTGCTGTAGATTTATCTGAATTTCCAGTAAATGATGGCTTTGAGTTACTATTAGATTGAGAATTTTGGTTAGATGATGAATTTGGTTTTTCTTTTGTATCCTCATTAGTCTCAGAAATATAACTGGCACTCACCCATCCAATTGTTCCACTCGATAACTTTACCTTATACCAACCATTACTTTTAGCTTTTAATTCAACAACATCTCCACCATTTAATTTTCCTATTATAGAATAGCTTGTCCCAGGACCACTTCTTACATTTAAACTCACAGCAGATGTTACCTTACCATTCTTTCCTTCAATTGATTCTTCGCTAGATGGTTTTTTATCAGAATTATTAGTACTATTTGAATTACTAGAATTGTTCGTTCCAACATCCTCTGATGTTTTAGAGATATATTGGCTACTAGCCCATCCAGTAACTCCATTTGATAGTTTTATTTTATACCATCCATTGCTTTGTTCTAGTAACTTTACTACATCTCCATTATTTGCTTTACCAACTAATGAATAGTTAGTACCTGCACCACTTCTTACATTCAGTCTAGAACTCACATTTACTTTACCATTTCCACTAATAGTTGTCCCACTTGAAGTTGAATTATTTTGACTTGATGTACCTTCAGACGAACCACTTGTTGATATGTATTTTGCACTTCCCCATCCAACAACAGAACTCGATACCCTTACTTTATACCATCCATTAGACTTTTCTAAAATCTCTACAGTTTTTCCCTTGTATAATTTTGCTACCTTATCGCAATCAGAACTTGGTCCACTTCTTATATTCAAGGCACTTGCTGTTACTGTTCCCTTTTCAAGAGCACTTGCATTTATGGAGCTAACAGATACTGCTACTGCCCCAATTCCTAAAGCTGCTATAGCTTTTTTCACTACTATCACTCCCCCCAACAAATTTTTATAGTCATAAATTCATAACATTATTATCCATTTTTAGTCCCTACAATTTAATGATAACTTATTTTCTTATTAATTGTAAAGAAATTATAAACATATCCTTAAAATTAGTGATTTTTAGGAAGTATTTCAATCCAATAATTATCTGGGTCCGCTATAAAATAAATTCCCATACTTTCATTTTCAAAACATATGCAATCTAAATCTTTATGAAGTTTTTTTGCCTCATCAAACTCCTCAACTTCTAAAGCCAGATGAAATTCATTGTCTCCTAAATTATATGGTCTATCCCAATCTCTAAGCCAAGTTAATTCTAATGTATGACTAGTAATGCCATCTCCTAAATAAACTAATATAAAACTTCCATCTTCTGCTTCCTTGCGCTTTACCTCTTTAAGCCCTAAAGCTTTTTTATAAAAATCTAAACTTTTTTCTAAATTAGTAACATTGAAATTGTTATGACAAAAATTAAACTTCATTTTGAAATCACTCTCCAATTTTTATTTTTTTTATATTATATCATTATTATAAATTTATTTAAATCATATTAAGTTAAAAATTTGAATGATGATGACCAATTACCAAATCATGGTAAATTATTTAAAAGAATATGTCAAAAAAAGAATAAGCTCTTTCAAATGCATAAAAAATTTATACCCAAGTTATACTTAATCATGCAAATTGGCAGAACTTATTCTTTAAAACTCTAACTTTTAAGTTTTTCTTTAATAATATAATTTATTACTTTTTTTCTAATATCTTCAGCATTATAATCATCTTCTACTTCTATATCCAAAAGTTTTGCTATTGACCTCATATCTTCTCTAGTCTTTGACCTATAGCTTGATATTAATTCATCTTTTATTTTCTCTGGTTCTAAAAGATATTCTTCATCTCCTCTTTTGAAAACAACGTATTTTTGAGCATATGAACTTCTATTGTAGTATATATATCTTGATATTTTTCTTAAAATTTGATTATATGAAAGTCGCTTGTTAATATCAAGTTTTAAGTACTCTGAAAAAGCAAATAGCTCTTTTTTTGATTTAAATAATGCTTCTTTCTTTATAGTCCTTGATATTGAAGTTACACTTTCTTGATATGCACACTTTTTTAACATTTTTAAATATACTCTATTAAGACCAATACTTTGATTGAATTTTTTTATATTATTATTAATAATCTTATCCAAGTTACCTTCAAAGTATTTTTTTGCTCCTTTTTGTGATACATAACTCTCAAGTTCTTTGTGGGCCATATCAAGTATCATTTTTTTTAAATCCTCTTTATATCCCCTAGATTCCATGATACTCCCTCCCTTAGCTATTTATAGTATATTCAAAAAGCTCAAGAAATGTGAGTCATTACAAAATTTTTTTACTTTTTATGTATATATTAATTTAAAAGGGGAGATAATAGTAATGTAAAATCAAACATACTCAATCTCCCCCATTTTTAGACCTCTATTACTCCCCCAATAGAGGTCTTTTTTTAGTTTATCAATTTCTATTCAATTCCCTTTAGTTCAAATCCTAATTCTGCTATCACTTCTTTTAATTTTTCAATAGATACATCATCTTTCATATCTACAGATGCACACTTATTTTCTAAATCTACATCTAAAACTTCAATACCATCTATATCTTCTGTTAATGCAGTTTTAAGATGGTTTACACAATGACCACAACTCATACCTTCTACTAATAGTTTCTTCTTCATTTAATTACCTCCTTATACCCTATAAGGGTATTCTATCATATAGTTTATACTTTTTAAATAGAAATTAATCATTTAATTTGATTCATTCGATTTTATATCTAAATTAGATATTCCCTCATATACATCAAAATCATTTGGAGTAATTTTACCTTTTAATCTACTATTACTTACAATATAGTTGTTTCTCACAGCTAAACTTATAAATGTTGCATTATCTTTTATATATGTCTGTACATCTTTGTATGCTTTTTTTGTTTCAATTTCAGACGTAGAACTTGTAAGTGCAGACATATATCCATTTAACTTATCATCAGTATATCCACTACTCGCTATAATACTACTTGCATCTGGTATAATTGATAGTTTCCATCCAACTAATGCTAAATCATAATTTTTAGAATTAAGAGCATTTTCCATATCCTTATCTGACAGCTGATTTACTGTACTATTTATTCCTATAGCTTTTAAGTTTTCATTTATTATGTTTGCAGTTTTTATTCTCTCACTATTATCTCTGTTTACTATTATCTTTAAGTTCATTTCAGAAAGACTTTTCTTTACTTCCTCTTTTTCTCTATTTTTTTTCTCTTCAGCTTCTTTTTTGATTCTATCTTCTTCTGCTTTTTTAGCTTTTGCTTCTTCTTCTGGCGTAAGCTTCTTTGAGTTCTTTTTAGCTGATTTTTTCTGATTTTTTACTTTATTGTCATTTTGATTTACTGAGTTTACATTTGCATATTCTACCTTAGCAAGACACTCTATCGCCTTATCTTTATTAAACTCTAAATCCTTCATTTCACTATTATAGTATTTTGATTTTGAATTAAGTGGAAAATTAACTGGAGTAGCATCATCCATATAACCTTCACTAATAATTCTATCTTTATCTATAGAGTGTGCAATTGCTTTTCTAAAATTAACATCTTTGAAAAAAGGATTATTATAATTAAATAATACACACTCATAATCTCTTCCTTGATATTTTGTTATATTAAACTCTTTTTCTTGAAACTTACTTAAATCATTTAATGTAACATTGGTTATATCACTATCAAGAGCCATAACCATAGATGTCCTTGCATCTTCATTAGGCACCATACCTACTTTTATGTTCTTCATGGTTTTTGGAACTTCTTCATAGTAATCTTTGTTTACAGATAAAACCATTCCTTCTCTTTCTGTATATGATTCTATTTTATATTTCCCATTTCCTATCATATTATTATTCTTGTCATTTACATCTTTTGAATCTAAATGATTTTGAGATACAATTGGAAAAATTAAACTATCAATTGAAAAAGCATATCTAGCTTTAAATTTTATTGTAAAGTCTTTATCTGATTTAATATTCACAGAAGCTATATTTTTAGTAAATTCATTATATGGACTATCTGCACTTTTTTGAATTAAACCAATAGTATAGTTTACATCATTTGAAGTAACATTTTTTCCATCATGCCACTTTGCATCTTTTAGCTTTATATCTATACTCATTCCATCCTGAGCTATATTATACTCCTTAACTAATTGAGGAATTACATTGTAGTTCTCATCTATAGTAAATAAACTATCATAAACTAAATTCATTATATAACCAACAGACTTATCAGTATTAGTTATAGGATTTATAGTTTTTGGAGTTACCATTGTTAAGTTTATATACTTAGCATCTATAGAACTTTGACTTTGTAAACTTGAATCACTACTACTTTGTTTTGTTTTAGTATTACTACAACCAGCTACCATAAGAGTTATAGCTAAAACGACTGTTAAGACTTTTATTCTCTTCATTAGTTTTTTCCTTTCTTGCCATATATCTTATTATAATGTTCGTAATTATTTTTTACTTTTTCTACATATTTTGAAGTTTGCTTAAAAGGTATATCATGTAGATTTTCGCCATCTTTACTATATTCATTATTTTCTAACCATTTTTTCACATTACCTGAACCACCATTATATGCAGCTATCACTAAATCTAATTTACCAAATTCTTTGTATAACTTACTTAAATACCAACAGCCAAGTCTTATATTAGTCTCTGGGTCGAAAATATCCACATTTTTTAAATTTAGTTCCTCTGCTCCCCAATCTCTAGTTATGTCTAATATTTGCATTAATCCTTTTGCTTCCTTTTTTGAAACAGCAGAACTATTAAACTTACTTTCGGCTTTAATAACACTGTAAACTATATTTTCATCTAAATTAAATTCTTTCGAATACTTTTCTACATACTCTGAATATTTTTTAGGATATAAAAATTTATGTATTACTTTGCTTTCCATTAATAGTGCCCCAAATAAGATTATAAAAATAGATAGAATCAATACTTTCTTACTATTCACGCCAATTCTCCTTCATGTACTCAATAAATTTATGTGCTTTACTTTCTAATTCAGTTATTGTTCCCGAATTATCTATTATATAATCACCATATTTGGATTTTTCTTCCTGACTCATCTGTGAATTTATCCTACTAAGTGCTTCCTGCTCACTGCAATTATCTCTCTTTTGTATTCTACTAATTTGTACTTCTTGTTTACAAGTAACTACTAATAGCTTGTCAACCATATCTAAAAAACCACTTTCTACCAATATTGCCGCATCTAACACTACTATATTTTCGCCTTTTTTTCTCAATTTTTCTATTTCACTTATTATTTTTTCTCTTATTCGTGGATGAGTCAAGTTATTTAATTCCTTAAGTTTTTCTTCATCACTAAAAACTATTTTCCCAAGAGCTTTTCTATTTAGAGTTCCATCATCATTTTTTATACTTTGCCCAAAATGGACAAATATTTTTTCCAATAACAACTTATCCTCAAATATCTTCCTGGATATAATATCAGCATCCACTATAGGAATGTTAAGATTTCTAAATATATTTGATAGGCTGCTTTTTCCACAGCCTATTCCTCCTGTAAGTCCTAATATCAACATAAAATCACCTACTTTGTCTCATACCAAGAACTACCTACATTTAAATCTACATCTAAGTGAACATCCATATTTACAGCATTTTCCATTTCTTCTTTTACTATTTTCTTAACTATATCTATTTCATCATCAATTGCTTCAACTATCAACTCGTCGTGAACTTGTAGTATAAGTTTTGATTTCAAATTGTTCTCTTCCAATTTTTTATGAACATTTATCATAGCAATTTTTATTATATCTGCTGCACTTCCTTGTATTGGTGCATTCATTGCAAATCTCTTTCCTCTATTTCTTTCCATAAAATTGCTTGACTTTATTTCTGGTATATATCTTCTTCTGTTTAAAATTGTTACAGCATATCCATCCTCACTAGCCTTTTCTACTGTTGTGTCCATAAACTCTTTTATTTTATGGTATTTAGCAAAATAACTTTCGATATATTCTTTCGCCTTTGGAACAGGTATATTTAAATCATCAGCTAGACCAAAGTCACTTTTACCATATATAATACCAAAGTTTACAGCTTTAGCTGCACCTCTCAATTCACTAGTAACATCTTCCATAGGAACATTAAAAACTTGTGAAGCTGTTTTGGTATGAATATCTTCATGATGTTTAAATGCTTCTATCATATTTTCATCCTGACTCATATGTGCAAGAACTCTTAGCTCTACTTGTGAGTAATCGGCATCAACCAACTTACAGTTATCATCTGCAATAAACACTTTTCTTATTTTTCTACCCATTTCCATTTTTATAGGTATATTTTGAAGATTTGGTTCTGTAGATGAAATTCTTCCTGTAGTCGTTATAGTTTGATTAAATGATGAATGTATTCTATTACTTTCTGGATTTATTATATTTAAAAGTCCTTCAACGTAAGTAGAATTTAACTTTACTATTTGTCTATACTCAGTTATCTTATCTATTATTGGATGCTTATCTCTTAATTTTTCTAAAACATCTGCATTAGTTGAATATCCAGTTTTAGTTTTTTTAATTATTGGAAGCTCTAATTTTTCAAATAATATAACACCCAATTGTTTTGGTGAATTTATATTGAATGGCTCTCCTGATAATTCATAAATTTCCTTTTCTAATGTAGCTATTATTTCTTTAAATTCAACACTCAATTCATCCAATATACTTTTGTCTACTTTTATACCTTCATACTCCATATGACCTAAGACTTCTACTAAAGGCATCTCTACATGATAAAAAAGACCATCCATACTCATATCCATTAGACTTCTTTCCATCATAGGAACTGTTTCTTTAACTGTGCATATTATTTGACCCATATACTCTGCTAAATCCTCAAATTCTAAATCCTCATAGTTTTTAGATTTAACACCCTTTCCTAATAATTCTTCTTTTGATTTAACCTTTTTTGATAAATACTTCATAGCTATTGCACTACAATCATATGAGGTAGATGAAGTTGAATCTATTAAGTACTCAGCTATTGTTATATCAAAATACATATTTTCTAAGTTTATATTATATGGTTTTAAAGATATATAATCATCTTTTAAATTATATCCATACTTTTTAATTTCATTATTTGAAAATATACTATCTAACTTTGACACTTCATTTGAATCTACATAATATATTTTTTCTCCATCTACACTTATAAAAATATATATTATATTTTTTTCAAGTATATTACCTTGTCCTCTAACAGTTTTTAAAATAACTTGTCCTTTTTTGTTTACTTCATCTATAAATTTTTCTATATCTTTTAATTTTAATATTTCTATTTTTTCTTCTACGTGTTCTGTGTCATCTGAATCGACCAAATCAACTAATCTTGATAAGAGACTTGTAAATCCAAAGTATCTAAATTTATCTAAAAGTTCATCTTTATCATAATCGCCAAAAATCATACTATCTAAATCCACTTCTATTGGCACATCTCTTATAATTGTTGCAAGTCTTTTACTTTGAATAGCTATTTCTTTGTTTTCCTCTATTTTCTTTTTTACACTACCTTTAAGCTTATCTGTATTCTCTATTAGATTCTCTATACTAGAAAACTCTTTTATAAGCTTTATACCTGTTTTTTCACCTATTCCAGGTACTCCAGGTATATTATCAGACTTGTCTCCCATAAGACCCTTTAAATCGATAAATTGTGTTGGAGTCATCTCGTATTTTTCAATTACAGAATTAAAGTTGTATTCTTCAACTTCTCCAACTCCTTTTTTTGTTATAAGAGTAGTTGTATTGTCTGAAGCAAGTTGAATAGCATCTTTGTCTCCAGTTACTATGTATACCTTATATCCATTTTCTTCTGCTTTTTTAGAAACAGTACCTATAATATCATCTGCCTCATAGCCATCTATTTCCAATCTATTTATTCTAAATTTATCTAAAAGGTCTTTTAATGGCTGTAATTGTTCTGCCAGTTCATCTGGCATTCCCTTTCTTCCAGCCTTATACTCTTTATATTCTAAATGTCTAAATGTAGGTGCTTTTCTGTCAAATGCTACACTTATATGTGTTGGTTTATATATATCTATCATTTTAAATAGCATTGTTGTAAATCCATATATTGCATTGGTCTTTAGCCCTTCTTTATTATTCATTTCTGGAAGAGCATAAAAAGCTCTATTTATTATTGAATTTCCATCTATTATAATTAATTTTTTTTCCAAATTATATCACTCCTAAAAATTATCTATTTTTGTAACATATATATTATATACCAATATACTGTTATTTAATATTCCCATAATAATAATAGTATATTAAAATTAAATATGTTGCAAACAATATATTTTTTTGCTATAATAATATACATGACATGCCCGAGTGGTGGAATTGGTAGACGCAGTGGACTCAAAATCCACCGGACTAATACTCCGTGCCGGTTCGAGTCCGGCCTCGGGCACCATTAAAAACTCCTAAAGCTATTTATTCAATAGATTAGGAGTTTTTTTATTTTTGATTTAAATTTTAAGTTATTTTTTGAAATTACTGTGTCTTTTTAAAATTTATATAATTATATAAATTTATCTTCTAGCATTAATTTAAAAACTAATTTACTTTTATATAATTTTCTATTTTATATCATAACTTATTACAACCTTTTATCTAATTTATTGTATACAACAACACTACAAATAAATTGAAATAAAATAAGCAATCCAAGAACAACTAAAACCCACTTGCTTATTACCATTACAGAAAATACACTCAATATAGAAACAATAAATATAAGAATTACAAGAACATAGCACATGATTTGATTAGTGATACGTCCAGCTTTATCACGTAACATAATTCTTCTTTCATCATTCATCTCTATCCTTTGATTTTTTATCTTTTCTTCATAATCTACTGCTCTTTCAGGTTTACTCCAATACATATATTGAAGAATCATACATACACCTGGACCTAAAGCAGCTCCAGATAATCCCCAAATAAAGGCCTCAAATGAAAACTCAGTAAATGTAGCCAATAAAACAAGTAAAATTCCACAAATAAAATATATAATTCCAACATATAACATATTCTTTTTCATTTTTACTCCTCCTCATAAATAAATATTTCTTCAATACTCATATCAAAGTATCTAGCTATCTTAAAGGCTAAGATGATAGAAGGATTATACCTACCATTTTCTAATGAACCTATAGTTTGTCTTGATACTTGCAAAATAGAAGCAAGTTCTTCTTGTTTTATGCCTCTTTCTTTTCTTATTTCTTCTAATCTATTTTTCACATCTATCCCCCTTTAATATCTCAACTACGGAAAGTCTACTTTCCATAATTATACAACTATATTCCATTTATGTAAAGCTTACTTTCCATATTTACAAAAAAATAACAGACTATTTTCAGCCTGTAATTTTAGAATTTCATGTTGTTTATTAATTTTAATGTTATTTATTAATTCCATATTATTTATTAATTTTAATTTGGTTTCTGAATTGGAATCCAAACTTCTGTAGTATAATCAGGAGCATTGATATCGCCATTGGGATAAAGTTCAATATCTGGTAAATTAGCATACACATACCCAGAACTTGGTAACCACTCAGTAATAATTCTTTTTTGCAATTCCTGTATTGCCAGAGCATTTGGCATTGGAGAAACACATTCAAATACTGCCCATGTGCCTGATGGTATTAAGTATTCATGAGTATCTTCTAATACAGGCTTATCTGTTGGAGCAGCAATATAATAATCTAAACCCTTACTATTTGTACACACACTAACTCCAAGCAATCCACAAGGTTCGTTATTTATTAACTCTGAAAGTTTATCAATTGTTCCATTTTTTATGCATTTAGCCCATAACTTAGGAACTTTCTCAAAACACTCTTCTACAATCATGTTCATACTTTCTTTTATACCAACAATACGAAACCCTTTCTTTTCTACAATACGATATTGCATTTCTATATTTCCTTTTACATAAATGCTTAATGTCATCTTAGGATATGCTTTTAAAACAACACCCTTTGCTCTAGCTGCAGATGGAGAAATGTTATGTATATTTTGAAAAGCTCTATTAAAAGATGTTGGTGAATCGTAACCATACTTCTCAGATAGTTCTAAAATTTTGATGTTACTGTTCTGAAGTTCAAATGCAGCCTTAGTCATACGTCTTCGTCTAATATATTCAGATAATGGTACTTCTGCAATATATGAAAACATTCTTTGAAAATGAAAGGTTGAACAACATGCAATTTTTGCTGCTTCTGCATAATCCACTCCACTTTCGAGATTTTCTTCAATATAAGTAATAGCTTGATTTAATTTATTTATCCATTCCATTTGATATTACCTCCAAGCAAATTATACAGTTTAATAAAATAATATACCTCTCTATTCATGCACAAAATTGTAAGCATTTAAATTCATAAGTATTTTTCAATCAATACAATAAATATAAAAATTGTATTATACAATAAAAAAGTTCAATAACATTATATTATAAAATGTTATTGAACTTTTTATAAAAATTAATTTAAGTGTAGTTAAATTAAGTATTACACTATCTTATATATTACAATATCCTACTATCTTATAGTCTTCTGGCACTTTATAATCTTTGTCTGGAGTACCTAAATTCCATTTTAAATCAAACATAGTTGCACTTATTATTGTTGCAAAATAAAGCATAACTATACCAATGTCTATTTTTTCTTCATATAAATTAGTATGACCATCTTTTCTAACAGCTAAAACTACAGTGCCTCCATCAACTATAAATCTCCATGGTTGTCTATTTAATGTAGATGGAGCTAATCTTGCATAGTGAAATGCATCAAGAAGTGCTCTTTCTTCTAAGATTTCTATACTTGCAACATTTCCCCATTCGTTCATATAAACAACATCTTCTACACCTAGTCTAGTAGACCCCTTATCTGTTACAACTTGCATATCAGATTTTGAATAATTTTGCCCAGTTTTTGTAGCATTTAATACTTTAGCATTACTTACATTTTCTCCATATCCAATAGCTATAATTCCTGTTACCTCTTTATCTGAATTAATTCCAAGTTTTTCTTTTACCTTTTTTCCATCTTCAAAAGTAACCCAACAAGAACCAATTCCAAGTTCTGTTACTTTAAAGATTATACTTTCTCCTATGTACCCTGAATTTTCAATGTAATTATCTTTTATGTCAGATAATATTATAATATAACTTGGAGAATCTATCATATTTCCTTTGTACCCTGCTACTTTATCTAAATTATTAAAAACTTCACTTCTATTCATAATTCTTACATCAACATCTATTTCTGGAACTAGTTTCTTACAAGATTCTGAGTATTTCTTAATTTCACTAAGATATTCTTCTTTAATATCTGTGTTCTTATATTCTCTAACAGACTTTCTATTTAATATGATTGTTTTATAATCCATAATTTTATCCTCCCCAAACTAGTATTGTCTTAATTATATACCCATTAATATATTATTTTACTCATTTATTTAATAAATAAAGATTACAATTTTGTAATTATTATTTATTAATAATATTCCACTTTTACATTAATAATGACCAGTTGTGCAAAATCCATTGCCAACCACCAAATAAAAACATATTATAAAGGTAATATAAAATAACAAACAAATCTTAACAAAAAATTAAACTTTTTTTACACGAAAGAAGGCTTCCCGTTGCCTTCTTTATTTTTATAAAAAAATAAGCTGTTTCTAAAATGATTTCACATTTTTGAAACAGCCAAGTTATTCTATAATGACAACTATAATTTGAGGATGTGAGGGAGAGTTGTCATTATAAATTTAGGGTAATTATATTATGTTTTAAGCTAGTTCTTTCTATATTTATATAATACATTTTATATATGAATTTTATATGAGATTGGTATAAATGATATATGAAATTACATATGTTTATATTATATTAAATTTTATTATTACATTTTCCACAACAATACTCATATGTCTCCACATTATTTGGAATATTTACAAATACAAATTCTTTACAGTTCTCACAATACTTTAATATAGATATAGTTCCACAAGTGTAACATTCAAATATTACACAATCCTCATTTTCCTCTACTATTTCAAACTTTTTACTATGTTCACCACACTCTGGGCACTTGTGATTATTTACATTCATAAATACTCCTCCTTATTAGTATAGTTACATGTCAAAAACTTAATTAATGTATTCTATATTACTTATTATATATTCTATAATAAATCATATTCTAATATAATAAAACAAATTAAATAAAAAAAAACCATAAATTTTAAATTTATGGATTAATTCTTGTAATGATAACTCTATTTGAGGATGTGAGGGAGGGTTATCATTACAATAGGGTATTATATTATGGTTTTTAAGCTAGTCTTTCTACACCTCATATGATACATATGCTATATGAATTTTATATGATTTTTACATAAATATTTTATGAAATTTAAATTTTTTAGTCATTTTGAAATTTGTAAAAAGTTCTCTAAAAATCCACAGCATCATAAACAGCCAAAATTTAAGTAAAACATCATAAAAAAATTTGTCCAATAATTTTAACAAGTAATCTCACCTCATTATAATTATTGACACAAACTTAAATAAACAATCTATAAATCTTCTATAAATCTTAAACTTTCCCCCTATTGATACACAATTTCTAGTTTGTCAATTTTATTTTGCATTTCTAAGAAAATTTCTTCAACAGAATTGTTAAATATATTGCCTAAATAGATTCTTTTATCTTTTTGAAATGAATAAGATTTTACACTACCATCAGAAGAAATATATAAATGACTCCACTCTGCTCCATATTTTGAAAACCTCTCCTTTGTATCTTTAAACCTCATATCTTCTATTTTTATTGCTTTTTCTCTGTCTCCTCTTACTACAGTGTGACCCCTTTTTATTAAACTGGTTATTTTTATATCTTCTTTTAATTTAATACGTGTATCATCATTTTTTGAATATACTTTCCATATCACTTTATGACGATAATTATCTAATTCCTTTATTAAGCTTCTATCAATAGTAAAACTATCTTTAGTTACCACAATTAAATCAAAATGGTCTAACATATATTGAAATATTTCTCTCATACTTTTATTTTTTAAAATATCCTCACCAATAACCTCTATAAATCTACAGCCTTTCTCATACATGCAGTTCAATAAACTTGTGATTTCAGAAAAATAATCATTTGTATTATTATCTCCATCTATTTCTATAGTAAAGTACAAAGGAGTAATGTATGATTTATTTCCTGTTATCTCAAATACACTTGATAGTGTCTGTATATCATCTTCAAACGTTAAGTATACATTCTCATAAAACATAAAAAATTCCATAACTTTTTCTTTCATATTATGGATATTTCTATATCTATTGGATAATATATTTATTATATCGTCAGTAGTATTTTTCCCATCACATTCAGCCAGTATAACAATTTGCTTCCAACTTAAGCTATCCACATTTCCGATACTTTTTTTATATCCATCTTCTTCATCATAAATAGGGCCAATTATAATGTTTTCTTTTGGCCACAGATGAACCCTAGTTCCATCTTTTAATTTCGGATATTTATTTTTTACAGACTCATAAAATCTACTTGTATCACCCATGATTCTTTACTACCCCCCATAGTTTAAATATTCTATGCTAAAAATAGCACTTTATTTTTATTAATTCAACAATTATTCAAAATTGGTCATTATATATGTTTAAATGGATTTAACATCAACCTTATTTATATGTTATTGATGTTTATATATGTTATATAAAATCTTATTTCTCATACTTCAATGTAATCTTAACTATCTCTGGTTTACAATTAAGCCTAATTAAAACTTTTGAGCCTCCTAAGCCTTTATTTAAAATCATAGTGCTATTATCTTTTTCATATTTTCCCCAGTCATACTTAGGAAAGAACTCTCTATTTGGAGATAATACACCTCCAACAAAAGGTATTCTTATTATACCTCCATGAACATGTCCTGCTAAAACCAAATCTGCTCCCCATTTTGCATATTTTTCAAAGAAAAATGGTGTATGTGCTAAAAGAATGTTATATTCATTTTCATTAACTTTACCTAGATTGTCTTCTACAAAATTGTCACTTAGTTCTAATTTTTTGTTATTAGCAAATAAATATGGATAGCATTCCAATGGTATAATTAAACCATATAAATTAAGATGGCTATTACCTCTATATATTCTTACAGATTCATTTTCCATATTTATTATTTTCTTTGAATATAGTTCCTTAAAATAATCCTTATATAGATGTTTATACTTTTTTATTAAAGATTTTTGTTCATGATTTCCAATTATATGATATACTTCATATTTTTCAACCAAATTATCTATTAAATCTAATGCAACTTGAAAATTTTTATTTTCTCCATCTACTAAATCTCCTGTTATAAATATAACATCTGGGTTTAATGATTCAATTTTATCTATCAATACCTTATTATTTTTATCAAACACCTTATTATGTAAATCACTCACTTGAACTATTTTAAAGTTATCAAATTCCTTTGGAATTTTTTTGTTGAAAATAGTATATTCTGTCGTTTCTATATGCTGAGTTTCATACTTATACAGAATATACAATAATATTAATACTAATACTGTCATTGAAACCTTTATAATCATATTCTCTTCCTCTTTATTCTATTTTGTTAATATTATTATAATGCTTTTATGTTTTTTTTAAAACAATAACATCATCACATACATATAAATCTTTTCGACATTATAAAAATAAGTTATCCTTTTCTAAAATTTTCATTTATTTTAGAAAAGGATAACTATAAAATTATCTATAAACCTCTATATTGTGAAATATAGTTTTTCCTTTATTTAAATTTTTATATATATGCTCTAAAGTTCCATCAAACCTAATAGAATGTCCAGACTCTAAAATATAAGTTTTCCCATCCACATTAAGGTCAAGTTTACCTTCTATTACGAGTACATACTCTTCTAAAACATGACTATGTGTAGATGAAACATGAGTACAGTTTTCCTCAAGCTCAATTATAAAAAGTTCAAACCTTCTTTGAGGGCTAAAAGGGTATATTGGATATAACTTCATGTTCCCTTTTTGCTCAACAATAGGCTCTACTTCTTCTTTCTTTATAACCTCATAGGTATTTGTATTTTCATTTAATAGTGTAGTAAAATTTATTTTAAATCCAGATGAAATTTTCCATAAAGTAGATACTGTCGGACTTGATTCACCTCTCTCAATCTGTCCAAGCATTGCTTTACTGACACCTGTCATCTTTGAAGCTTTGTCTAAACTTATGCCCATTTCTTGTCTCAATAACCTTAAATTTTCTCCCACATTAGGAAATTTATTATCCATGTTAAAATCCTCCTGATAGCTATTTGTATTCTATGATTTTTACTCCTGTAAGTTCTACTATCTCTTTTAATTTTAACATATGATTGTTACAAATTTCATCAAATTCATATATATAATCTTCAAGCCCTAATGCCTTATATTTATCGATTCCAAATTTATGATATGGAAGTAACTCCATCTTGCCTCCTGGAACATTTTGTTTAACAAATAATGCAGTATTTCTTATATTTTCTTCACTATCATTTACTCCATAAATAATTGGCACTCTTATAACCATAGATTTATTCAACTTTGAAAGCCTACATATATTATCTAATATAATTTTATTACTTACTCCTGTATATTCTTTATGAATATTATCATCCATAGATTTTATATCTACAAATATGTGGTCTATTTTCTCAAATACATCATTTACCTTATTCCAATCAAAATATCCACAAGTTTCAATTGCAATATTTATGCCTTTATCATAAAAAATATCAACTAATTCTCTTAAAAAATCAATCTGAAGTGTAGGTTCACCTCCAGAAAAAGTTATCCCTCCATTAGATTCAAAGAAAAATATAAAATCTTTTTCAACTTCCTCTACTATTTCTTCAACACTCATTTCTTCGGTCATTATACAAATGGCATCTTTAAGACATACCTTGATACACTCTCCACATAAATCACATTTATTATTTATTTGCGTTCTATCAAATAGTGAACTTATATTTTGAGGACAAACATCTATACATCTATTACAGGATACACATTTATCTTTCATAACACCTAATTTTACTATGTTACTCCAGGAATCTGGATTAGAACACCACTTACATTTTAATTTACATCCTTCTAAAAATATAGTAGTCCTTATTCCATCTCCATCATTTACTGAAAAATGTTGTACTTTTACAACTCTACCTTTTTTACTCATAATCTACCTCATAATTAAAAATTGCTATGTGAATTTCTAGCTATTATAGCATCTTGCATTTCTCTTGATAAATTAACAAATTGAGTACTATATCCAGCAACCCTCACTAATAAATCTTTATATTCTTCTGGATTTTCTTGCGCTTTTAATAGAGTATCATTTGATATCGTATTAAATTGTACATGGAATCCTCCTAAAGCAAAATATGATTTAATCATAGATGTTAGATTTCTAAGTCCTCTTTCAGTTTCCACCAAATCTTGATTCAGTCTTAAATTTAGAAGTGTTCCACCAGTATGAACATCATGATTTATTTTTGATGCAGATTTCATTGCTGCTAGTGGACTTGTTGTATCAGTACCAACAAATGGAGAAACTCCCTCTGTCAAAGGTTTTGTCGCTTTTCTTCCACAAGGAGTTGCACCTACTATTTTTCCAGTTGGTACATAGTTTGATATACCCATAAATGCACTATTAAATTTAGAGCCAAAAATATCCTTGTATTTTCTAGTTTCAGTATAATAAAAATCAGAAACTTCAATTGCTAATGAATCTACATAATCATTATCATTTCCATACTTAGGAACATCCAACGCAAGTTTTCTTAATTCTTCATAACCTTCCCAATCATTATTTAGTGCTTTTGTTAATTCTTCTAACGTAGTCACCTTATCCTCAAATACTAATTTTTTTATAGCTGCCAATGAATTTGAAACTACACCTAACCCTATACCAGTTAATACAGGACCTATATTATATTTTGCTCCTCCTTTACTTAAATCAACTCCCTTATCCAAACATCCATCTACACAAGTAGATAAAAATGGTCTTGGTACCATTTCTTTATGAATTTGTTGAGCAACAGTAGTTCCTATAACAGAACTTTTTACAAGATATGCTAATTGCTTTAAAAACTCATCCTTAAGTTCTTCAAAAGAAGTAAATTCTGTGATATTTTTTGTATCTAACCCCATTTTTTCTCCAGTTAATCTACTCTTACCTTCATTCATAGCATATTCTAAAGCTGCTGCAAAATTGATATTTACGGCTGAAGTCCACTGTCCTGTTTTTCTAAAATGAGGAACTACACAACCACAGTTACTCCAATCTCTAGCATCTTCTGCATCATATCCATCTTGTAATAACATTTGTGCCCCTGCACTATCGCTGTGTATAGCAGGGAAACCAGTTCCTTGTTTTACCAATTTAGCAACTGCCATTACGAAATTATCTGGTGCTCCTTGACTCACTCTAACACTTAATCCTGGTTGGTGAGTTTTTACACTTTCTGTAGCCTTTAAACACATATATGAGATATCATTCGTTCCATCAGTACCATTTCTCTTTTTACCACCAACAGTAAGATTTTGGAATTGATTATATCCTGCAAAGTAATTTGCTGTATTTGCTGATATAGTCCATACCCATTCTGATAACTTAATCCAAAGTGCTTCTATCAATTCTTGAGCTTCTGATTCAGTTATTTTACCTTCTCTAGCATCATTTTCATAATATGGATACATATATTGGTCAAATCTACCTAAATTTAATGCCAATGGATTTTCTGATAGAATACCACCTAATTGAACAAACCATACAAATTGTATTGCTTCATAAAAATTAGTTGGAGGGTTTGCTGGTACATTCATACATATCTCTGAAATTTTTATAAGTTCTAACTTTCTCTTTTCATCTGTTTCTTGCTTACTCATCTCTTTTGCAAGATTTGAATATCTTTGTGCCAATGTCATAATACCCTGTGCAACTATAGAAACAGATTTGTAAAAATCTATCTTTTCAATATTTTCTGAAACTGATATATCTAATTCTTTAATTTTTTTATCTGCATCTTCCTTAATCCCTTTATATCCTTTTACAAACAATATATCTTGATAATCTGGTGTTACTTCACCAACTGCCTGTCTCCACTTAGAATCATTATCTATTATTCCTGTATCTACTAATATCTTAGCTGTATCTTCTGGGATTCTTGCTAAGAAAACTTCTTCCAAAGATTTTCCCTTCCAATATGGAAATATTTCTTTTCTTATAAATTCTATTTGTTCTTTTGATATTACATATGGGTCTTGAGTTCTTTTATCAAAAGTATCCATTTCTTTGTCTACCCATTGCCAAGAAAACTCTGGTGTCAATATCCCTGTTCTTCTAAATTTTCCTGCTGTACCTACTATTAATTCATTTTCAAAGATTTTTATAGGAAGTTCTTTACATGTCTCCAAAAAAGCTTTAGCTCTTCTTATACAGATAGCTTCTCCCTCAGTTTTTTTATGTGATTCTGTAAAAATTCTAGCCCTTTCACAACATATCATAGGTTTAGAATTAATATATTCTTGTCTAAATGCTTCTATTCTATTAGTTTGACTCATTTAAAATCCCCCTTTGGATAATATATACTACATTTTTGTATGTTATAACATACTTTAATTATATTATACTGTCCTTTAGCATAAAATGGAAGCAAAATAACTTATTTTTTTTCATCTACCTTGAACACCTATATATTAATACTTTTTTTGTTAAATTTATAAAATCTAAAAAAATTTTCTATGATATATTTTCTATATTGTTATAGTTATGTCTAATATACTAATGATTTGAAATATCAAATTTGTATACTAGACTTAGTTTTAAAACCTTAGTTGATTGTTTAACTTTGTTAACTTCAACATGTATATCCTTCATATAAGGAAGCTCTACAACACCTACTCCCTTATTAAAGTCTTCTTCAACCATAGAAAAAATTTCTTTCTCAGTTAAGTTCGTATTAGTCAATGATTTAAATAAATTGTATATAAATTTAATATATTTATCACTCTCAGATAACTTATCATCTTCTGGATACTCTTTAGCACAGAGAATATCTATTGTTACTTTTCCTTCTTTATCGTCTTCAGACATAGAATAGAATAAACTTCGAATATTTTTTTCAGGTGGTTTTTCAGCACCATTTATAGATACTACAAAGCTACCATCTGATTTTGAGTTAGTAATACTATAACCACTGTCTATTATAGCTTTCGAAAATCTTTGAGATAAATCTTTTTTTACTTCTTCTCTACCTTTCGCATCATTAATCTTTTGTGAGTAATTATTAAATAGCTCGATAGATTCATCTTTTTTATCTTCAACTTGTTCTTTCAATGAATCTTTACTAATTTGTTCTGAGCTACTTAAGTTCTTATCAGATACAGGAGACATACACCCTACCATCAATGCTAAGCTAAGATTTAAAGCCACAATTATTGCCACTCTATTTATATTCCTTTTTACTTTCATACACAATCCTCCCATCACACTAACCGCTCTAAAGTATTATTCATTGCACTAGAATATATTTATATTTTCTTTATATTAAAGATTTATTATTCAATACATATCACCTTCCTATCCAATTCTTATAACTTACTATTAGTAAAATATTATAAGCTCCTTAATACAGAAATAAGGATGTTATCTTTTGTTATTAAAAGATAACATCCTTATTTTTTTGTATCAATACATATGTCCCAACTGGTAACTTAATCGCCCCAACTGTCAGTATCTTGGTCCAATGGTATATATATATTTAGTATAAATTTATCGATACTATTTTCAAATAATAATTCTCCATTATATTTTTGTAAAGAAGATTTAATACTCTGAATACCTATTCCATGTACGAACTTATCCATTTTGTTTGTTAACAATATATTTTTATTAAAAGTAAGCTGATTTAGTTTACTATTTTCACATTTAAGTACAAAAAATGACCTTGTTATAGTTCCTTTAATTCTAATATATTTATTAACATTTTCATCCACTATTTTATCACATGCTTCTATTGCATTATCCAAAATATTAGAAAATATGCTTGACACATCTATAGGTTTTACAAAATTTACTTTTGAAAAATTTATAGAGCAAGTAAATTTAATTCCTTTTTTTAAACATATTTCACTCTTTTCGTTGATTATAATGTCTAATATCATATTTCCTGTATTATAGATATATTTAAATGTTTTTATTTCATCTTTTAAATTGTTAACATATTCATTAATTTCTTTGCTATTGTTTCTAAGGTTGTCTATACAATAAATGTGATTATTTATATCGTGATATAGTTTCTTAACTCGCATATGAGATTCTTGAATACTTAAATAATGCGCATATTGCATATCTAACTTATTTTTTATTAATTCAGCTTGAGATTTTAATCTATTCTCTTTTATTATTTCTTTAAACAATAGTATAAGAAATATACTACTAGCTCCTACCAATTTTGGATTAACAAAATTATCAAAATAGTATCCTTCTGAATGTAATGACCCAAACCGTTCTAATTTTTTTAATACATAATTTACAAGCATATTCATTGTATTAACTAATAAGGCAAATAATAAATATACATAATTTCTCTTATCTTGGCTAATTAATTTTATAGACTTTCTAAAAAAGCTAAATATAAGATATATAAGAATAATTATTAAATTACTATATATCTGAATTTTTATAGATTCTAAGTGAGGTACTAATAAAGATTCTTTAGATGAAATAACATTACCTGTAATTGCAAAAAATAGTATTCTATATATAACAGCATCCAAACATTTATAATATACACTAAATAGATAAAAGAAAATGGAATACTTAATATAACCCATCTTATAAAAATAATTATAGTATCCTCCCCAAGCAATAAATGCTAATATATAAAATAAATAGTTTATATTACTAAAGTAATTTCCTCCATTAAATAATCTACTTATCTGAATTATAATATAAATAAGAAACAAGACAATATAGAATACTATTTTTTCATTTTTTTTACTATCCTTTTTATAAATTAAAACTCCGTTCATTATAGAAAACTGTATAAATATAGATAAAACTACTAATAGCTCAGTCATAAAGTTTAGCATATTGTATCACCAAGAAATTTTAAAAATTTCTCCTTAACTTCTTTATATCTATATCTACTAATAGGTACCTCTTCTCCACTTTCCAGTATTGCAGTATTAGGCTTTATACTTTCAACATATCTTAAATTTACTATAAAACTTTTATGGCATCTTATAAATTTATATGGATTTAATTCTTTTTCTATTTTGCCTAAACTATATTTTATATCAAAATTCTTGTTTATTGTGTGTATTAGCATATCTTTTTTTTGAACTTCTATATATTTTATTTCATTTAAATAAATCTTATATGTATTAGACTTATTTTTTATTGTAATATGACTTTCCTTATTTATTTCAATATCTTTGATACAAGTTAGCACATGTTTTTTTAGTTCTTCCAACTCTATTGGCTTTAGTAAATACCTATAAGCTCTTACCTCATAACCTTCTTGCACATAATCTATTAATGAAGTTACAAATATTATTTCCATTTCATTGTCTACTTCTCTAATCTTTCTTGCAGTATCCATTCCATTTAGTTTTTCCATTTTTATATCAAGAAGTAATATATCTATATCTTTTAAATTACTTTCCAGTAACTCTTCTCCAGATATATACTTTTGTATCTCATATTCTATACTTATATCTTTTAATATATTCTCAAGGTAATCTTCTATTAAAAGTTGTGTTTCTTTTTCATCTTCACAAACTGCTATCTTAATCATAAAATGCCTCCTTACATAATTTCTAGTTAATACAATTAAAATATTTATAATATATTTAAAGATAATTTTGTATATCTGATACTTTAGGATAACATTTTTAAATTATTTTTATCAATACTCAATCCCACACAACTATTATTTGATATTTCAATTTAAAGACAGAAATTACTATAATTAAAAACAGTACTTACTGACAAAAGAAGATGTCTTAAAATATTAAAAAAATAATTTTAGGACACCTTCTTTTATTTATTTAAACTTTTTAAGCCTTAAATAATACATTAATCTCCTATATAATTGTACTGCATATAAAATCAACAATATAATCTGTAGTACAATAGCAGTTACAGATGCTCCATAACCACTATATAAATTTCTTATTTCAATATTCAATAAATATATAAATATTACTACTAACATAAAGAATATAAACATATTCATAAATAAAATTGACTTTACTTTATTTGTTTTATCAGAATCACTATATAATTTAGGAGGTATGTCTTTGTATTCTTTCGACCATATATACCATGCAGATGTACCCATAAAACTACCAATACTCCTAAATACAAGATTCCAGCCATTTGATTTATGTTCATCAAAATAATTATTCTCTACATCATAGTAGTAATCAACAGTGTATTTTATTTTTCTTGGACTTCCCTTATGAAAATAAAATATTCCTCCAAATTTATTTATCTTATATAAATTATATCCTTTAGCTTCAATATCTTCTAACCATTTCTCTATCTTATCAGGTGAACTATACCAGTCAAATTTGAATTTTATTTTCTTTTCCATAGCACTCATTCTCCAAAATGATATTTTTAAATAGCTTAAAAATCTATTTAAATAATTATATCATTTTGATACTAATTTTAGGTTACAATCATATATTTAAAAAGCTATTTAAATAGTAATAAACTAATAGCCATAACACCCATTCCTGCAATCAATCCATAAATAGATAAATGATGTTCCCCGTACTCTCTAGCTGATGGCAATAATTCATCTAGTGATATGAATACCATAATTCCTCCTACAATTGCAAATACAATTCCAAGAGTTATATCATTTAAAAAATTTCTAAGAAGTACATATCCAATAATCGCTCCTAAAGGCTCAGACATACCAGATAAAAAGGAAT
The DNA here is from genome assembly GCF_001077535.1 of Clostridioides difficile ATCC 9689 = DSM 1296. Lineage (GTDB taxonomy): Bacteria > Bacillota > Clostridia > Peptostreptococcales > Peptostreptococcaceae > Clostridioides > Clostridioides difficile. Next base: position 1,224,877 of record NZ_CP011968.1, on the reverse strand, counting down.
AATAAAAAGCTTTCTTTTTATCTCCTGTGGCATAATAAACTGGTACAGATACAGATATACCTTCTGGTATATTGTGTATTGCAATTGCAATTGCTATCGGAATAGCTATTGTAACATCATCAAGAGCTGATATAAATGTAGCTAATCCTTCAGGAAAATTGTGAATTGCTATAGCCATTGCTGTAAATATACCTGTTCTCAAAAGAGACTTATTTTTTTTGATATTCTTTTCTTCTATATTCTCCATTTTCTTTATTTCATGTGGATTTTCTTCTTGTGGAATTAGCTTATCAATAACAGCAATGATAGCCATACCTATAAAAAAAGCTATTACAGTTGACCAACTTCCTAATTTCTCTCCCATAGATTTTGTCAAAGCATCTTGTGCTTTAGGAAAAATTTCTATCATAGAAACATAAATCATAACACCAGCAGAAAATCCTAAACTTATAGAAAGAAACTTAGTATTTGTTTTTTTAGCAAAAAATGCTATACAACTTCCTATACCAGTAGATAAACCAGCCAATAATGTTATCAAAAATGCAAATATTACATTATTCAAATAAATCACCTTCTTTTTAATTGATATTGATTATCATTTTCTTTATGCTATCATATATATTTTATATAGTCAATATTTATAAAAAATATACACAATAAAAAAGCAGAGATATAAACTTAGTCTCTGCTTTTTCTTTATAGTATATTAAAATTATTTATTTAAGAAATCCACTGCATATTGCACGTATAAAGCAGTTCCAATTTCTAGAACATCTTCATCTATATTAAAGCATCCATGATGATGAGGATAACAAGCACCTTTTGACTCATTTCTAGCTCCTACAAATGCTAGTGCACCAGGTGCTATATTCATAAACTCAGCTAAATCTTCTGCTCCTGTTACTTTTTCAAATAGTGTTATACAGTCTTCTCCAAATAGCTTAATTGCTGCATCTGTAGCTATCTTTGAACATTCTTTGTCATTTATAACTGCTGGTGTTAAGTACCCATACTCTAATTCAGCATCTGCTCTATATGCTTCTGCTGTAGATTTTGCTATACGTTCTAAAATTCCAGGAATTTGCTTTCTAAGCTCTGGATTAAATAGCCTTATTGTACCTTCTAAGATAGCTTCACTCGCAATTACATTAAATCTAGTTCCAGAATTTAAAACTCCAACACTCACAACTAATGGTTCCAGAGGACTTACTTCTCTACTAACCATAGATTGTAGATTCATAACTATTGCTGAACTTGCAAGCACTGCATCAACACCTTGATGAGGAAGTGAACCATGACCACCTCTACCTTTTACAGTAATTTTAAAGAAATCAGCAGAAGCCATTCTTGGTCCTTCTTCTACCGATATGGTCCCAGATTCTACATCAGTCCAAAGATGTATTCCAAACACACTATCTACACCTTCCATAGCACCATCTTGAATCATAGCTCTTGCACCTTTACCAACTTCTTCTCCTGGCTGGAAAAATAATTTTACAGTTCCATTGATACTATCCTTAATATCATTTAACACTTTTGCTGCCCCTAGAAGCATTGATGTGTGACCATCATGACCACAAGCATGCATAAGTCCTTCATTTTTAGATTTGTATTCTACATCAGTGCATTCAACAACTTGTAGAGCATCCATATCACCCCTAAGTGCTACAGTCTTTCCTGGATTAGCTCCTTTTATAGTTGCAATTACACCTGTACCTCCAGCTGATACATATGGTATCCCTATTTTATCAAGTTCTTCTTTAACTCTCTTTGATGTTCTAACTTCTTCCATACTTTTCTCAGGATTTTCATGAAATTCCCTTCTAAGCTTAATTACATAGTCTTTATAACTCTTCGTTATTTCTTTAATATCCATTCCATACCTCCAAGTAGTACACATTCTTCTTATTTAAAATACTTTTTATCACTCAAATACTATATTAGATTTACAAAGATACCTGCTATTACTACAGAAGCTATTGTAACTGTAGTAAATCCTCCAACAAGCATCTTTGGAAGCATCTTATCCATTAAAAATTCTTTTTCTTCTGGTGTTTCAGCCAAAGCCTTTACTGCCTCTTCAGTTAATATATAGTTTGGTGGAAAACCATAAAGTGATGTAAGCGAAACTGAAAAAGCCATTTCTTTACTTTCACCTAAAAGCTTACCTACTATAATAGAGAATATTCCCATACCTATTACACCAAATATTATGATTCCTACAAGAGGAACTGCCATTTCAACAAGCATTGCTGGTGTAGCTTTTGCTAACCCTGCAAATATAAAAGCCATCAATGATGTCATTAACCATCCAAATGAACCAGATTTATTAAGTGGTTTTCTATCAACTATTCCAAGTTCTGATGCTATTACACCAAATATTAAACATATAACATATCTTGATACAACTTCATTTGTAAGATTTGTAAATTGTACTGCTAACCATGCTACAAATCCTAATCTAAGTATTATCATATATGTCGTATCATATTTTTCTGGTAAGTCTGGTATTATCTTAAATCTGCTTTTTTGTTCAGGTAAATCCTTAACTTTTTCTTCATCTGTATTTACAGTTACTTTTCCACTTCTAAAGTCTGATAAAAGTCTTTTTCCTTCTTTTTTAAGCATTAATGCTGTAATAGGATAACCCGCAAATCCTTGTGCAACATACATCAAAATTGCAAGTACTGATAAACTTGCAAGACCTTTTGCTGTAGCAGCATCTGCCATCATTATAGATGCAACTAGCCCTCCAGTAAGAGGAGGTGTAGCTATTACTGCTGTATCCCATCCAAATACTACTGTCCCTAATGCCAAAGCACCTACACATATTCCTACTATTCCTGCCAAGGCTATTACTATTGTTTTCCATTGACCTGCTAATTCCTTAATACTCATCATAGTTCCCATATGAGTTATTAACAAAAGCATACCTAATTGAGCTAATGGTGTTCCTAAAGCGGCTAAGTCCACAATATTTTCTGGGAAAAAAGTCCAAAATCCTACTATAAATATAATTGCTGATACAAAAACCGACGGAACAAAAGCTTTAGTTTTTGCTGAAACTATATCTCCTATCGTCAGTGATACTAAAACTAGACAAAAAGCTGTTATTGCCTCCATACAAAATCCCCCCTCATAATAAATATATTTTTATAAAATGTATGTATAGTTATCCATTATTTTACTACTTTTGAAAAACATTTCAAGTCAAAATTCGATTTTTTTCATAAAATTCGATAAATTCCATAAATTAAAGTTAGTTTTCTAAATTATTCTTTTTGTAAAAACGTTATCCCAACCATTGGCTATTTAACTCTATTCTTACAAAGAGAATTAAATGTAATTTGCAAAAAATAAAACATAGGATACATTTTATTCATAAAACATCTTATAAATATAAAATGAATTGTCTTTATGAATCTTAATATATCCTATGTTTGTAAGTTTAATGTGTATGTTAGCTATGGTGTAAAATTTGTATACTAGTTATTGTGTAACCTACTATATACTCCATTTTTGTTTACTAGCTCTTCATGAGTACCTCTTTCTTCAATTCCTTTATCCGTCAATACTATGATTTCATCAGCATTTTTTATAGTAGTCAATCTATGTGCAACAACTAAATTTGTTCTATCTTTACTTAATTCCTCTAAAGACTCTTGAATTTCTCTTTCTGTTACATTGTCTAAAGCAGATGTAGCCTCATCCAATATTATTATTGGAGGATTCTTTAAAAAGATTCTTGAAATTGAAATTCTTTGTTTTTGCCCACCTGATAATTTTACGCCTCTTTCTCCTATATAAGTATCATATCCATCTGGCAAAGTCTCTACAAAGTCATGTATTCTAGCTTTTTTAGCAGCAGCTATCATTTCTTCATCTGTAGCATTAGGGTTCCCACAAAGAATATTATCTCTTATAGTTCCTGTAAATAAAAATACATCTTGTTGAACTATACCTATATTTTTTCTCAATGATTTTAAACTAACATCTTTTATACTCTTTCCATCAATTTTTATATCACCCTTATCAAATTCATAAAATCTTGGCAATAGATTACATAATGTAGTCTTTCCTCCTCCAGAAGGTCCAACTAATGCTATAGTCTTACCAGCTTTTATAGATAAACTTAAATTATCCAAAACTTGAGTCTTATCTTCATATGTGAAAGATATATTTTCTATCTCAATGTCACCTTTTACATTTTCAAGTTCAATAGGATTTTTAGCTTCTTTTTGATGGTCTTGTTCCATTATCTCTATGAATCTTTTAAAACCTGTCATACCATTTTGATATTGCTCTGTAAAGTTTATTAATTTTTTCATAGGTTGTATAAACATTTTTACATATAGTATATAAGCAGCAAAATCACCCAAAGTAATCTTTCCTATATAAGTAAAATAACCACCAGCTATTACAACTACCCACTCTAAGATATCCATGTATAAATTCATACCAGAGTAATATTCTGCCATTACCTTATAAGAATCTTGTCTTGCTCTTCTAAATAATTTATTGCTTCTTACAAACTTATTTAACTCTTCTTTCTCAGTACAAAAAGACTTAGTTACCTTCATACCTGCTATACTATTTTCTAAAGTAGCATTTACATCACCTATAGTAACTCTACTCTTCATAAAAGCAATATTCATCTTATCTTTTTTAGCTATTGCAAACCAAATTATAAACGGTAATATAGCAAATATTATAAGCGTAAGAGGAATATTTATATCTATAAGTATAAAGAATGAACCAACCAACATTACTATAGAAATGAATAAATCTTCAGGCCCATGATGTGCAAGTTCTGTTATATCCATTAAATCATTTACTATTCTAGACATAGTTACTCCAGATTTGTTATTATCAAAATACGTATTTGGAAGTCTTTGTAAGTGTGTAAATACCTCATTTCTCATATCAGCTTGCATATCTACACCAATAACATGTCCCCAATACTGCATAAAATAGTTAAGCCCTGCTTTTGCTATAAATATAAGTATAAGTGCTACTGCAAAAACTACTAACATTCTTAAGTTTTTATTTGGAACAACGTCATCCATTATATTTCTAGTTATCATAGGATAAACTAAATCACATAAGGAAAATAGAAAAGCTGCTATAAGGTCTAGTGTAAAAATTTTCTTATATGGCTTATAATATTTGACAAATTGTTTTATCATAAGTATTAAATCCCTCCTTTATTAGTACTTCTAAAAAATACCCATAAATTAGTATAACATAACAATAACTTTAAATCTTTTATAAACTTACAAAGTAATAACAATCTTTTTCATAAAATTGAAGATTTATATCATATAGTTGTATACTTGAAACAACATAAAAAGAGCTATATCTCTATATTTAAAATTTTATAAAGATACAACTCTATATTTAATACTAAATTTTTTTTATAAATACAAAACTACTTCAATGCATTTAATATCTTTTTATCTAATGCTGTTGTATTTATACCTGTTATATATCCTGTTGCCTTTATTGTAGGTATATCATAAGTTGTTGGTAGTATAGTAGTAGATACGATTAAATCAGCACCTTCTTGTTTTGTTGAACATTCAGCAATTTTACATTGCTCAACTTCTGCTTGTATATTATTTTCTTTAACCAATCTTTCTACTCTGTCACAAACTATTGTTGATGTTGCGATTCCTGCTCCACAGGCTACTAATATTTTTTTCATATATTGTCCTCCTACAATTTCTTTAATATTTTATAACTCAAAATAAAATTGATAAATTTCTTATATCTTTATTTATATAAATAATTATATCATTTTATATAAGAAGAACATCTTAAAATTATTCTTTTAATATGTTTTTTATTTCAACATTGCTTATACTTAAAATTTCATTTTTTATACAAGACTCTATGTACTTTGATATATTTTTATAATCATTTAAATTAAACTGTTCAATATTCAATTTATATTCTATATCACTGACAATACCTATCAAATCAGACTTATTAGATAAAATATCCTCATACTTACCTTTTCTAGTTACTTCCAATCTTTTAAATCTATAATTTTTATATCCTTCTATGATAATCAAGTCCATATCTTCATATAATTGAATCATTTTATATAATGGATTCTTCTCTTTTAGTTCTTCAATATATGCTACTCGTTTATCTGATATTATACAGACTTTTCTCGCCCCAGATTTTCTATGTTTATAAGTATCTTTTCCTTCCTCATCCATATCAAAATCATGACAGGTATGTTTAATAACTCCAACACGATACCCTTTTTTATTTAATTCTTTTATTATGCCTTCAATCAACGTAGTTTTACCTACTCCTGAATATGAGACAACTGACAATATATTATACATAAAATTGTGTCCTTTCATAAAACTATCTAATAACAACATCCACTAATTGATTTTCTTTTATTGTCTCATTCTTTTTAATCTTAATCATACAATTACTTCTTAGAGTTGCAGATAATCTAGCTTTTGCATCTTTCTTATCATTTAGCTCTACATACAATTTACCTTCACTTGTATATAGTTTTCCACTTACAAATCTATCTTTATTTGAAAGTTTATTAAATTCTCCTTTAAATATAGCTTTTATATGATGTGTTCCCTTCTTATATGTTAAATGCTCAATAACAGGAACTATCACATTATCAAATACCACTATTGCTGCATGTGGATTACCAGAAAGACCAAATAATAGCTTTTCTCCCAATGTACCTACATAACAAGCTCCACCAGGTTTAATGTTTATCTTCCAAAATAATTCTGTTGCCCCTATTTTTTTGAATACATCTGGAATTAAATCTTTATCTCCAACAGAAACACCACCTGTGGTAATTAAAAAATCTACACTCTGTAACATATTCTTTACCTTTTTTTCTAACTCCAATATATCATCAGAACAATTGCATATTGTATCTGCTTGTATTCCAAGTTTTAATAATCTTGAATATAAGGTATATCTATTACTATCGTATATTTTACCATTCTCTAAAGTCTCATTTATATCTTGTAGTTCTGTACCTGTATTCAAAATTCCAACTTTTAAATCATCATAAACAGTTACTTTGGATATTCCAATACTTGCTAATACTCCAATACCATCATATCCTATATTCTGATTTTTATTAATAATCAATTGCCCCTTTTTTATATCCTCACCCTTAAATATGTAATTATCGTATTCCTTTAATTTTATATTTAAAGTTATCATATCACCTATAACTGTTACATCTTCTTTTTTTATTACACAATTTGCACCCTGTGGTATCTTTCCACCAGTCATTATCTTCACTGCTTCATTTTTATTTAATACCCTATTAAATACATCTCCTGCATACAAAGTCCCTATAACCTTTAAATTTCTATTTTCAGAATTTGCATTATATGCATAACCATCATAGGGTGACCTATCAAATGGAGGACTATCAATTGTTGAATATATATCTTCTGCAACTACCTTATTTACTGCATCTATAAGATTTACTATCTTGACCCTGTTTATTGGTAAAACATTTTTTTCAATAATTTTTATGGCATCTTCTAATTCTATCATTTTAAATACTCCCCAATATATTTTTTATTTAAGATATTTCTATGTAATATATTATAGATTATAAAAGTTGGAAATACTTTTATCTTATATTTAATTATAACTAATAGTTATCTATAAGTGCAGTTCAAATTTTATAAATCTAATAAAAAAACTGTTCCCAGCTAGAAATTTCCTTCTATCTTGAAACAGCATCATATGCTTTAGAATATTTTATTCTAATAAAGTTCCTTTTATTATTTTTACAATTTTATCACTTTCAATAGTTTTTATAGATTTTATTTTGTTATCCACAATACTTATTGTAAGTACCTCTTTTTTTAATATTTTGTTATCTTCTTTCAATCTATAACTCTTAACTACTTTACTGCCTTCATGATTATATGCTGTTAAATCATAATTCGCATCTCCTACAATTTCATTTATTCTGGAATCTTCAACACCAACATACTCTCCCAGGTCAATATGTCTAAAATTTTCTAGTGATACAGCCGATTTTTCATGGTCACTTTTTTCAATCACTATACTAGATTCAGCATCAATGACTGATATACCTTGTGATGAAAAAGAATTGGTTTCAACATTGACAACTTTATTTTCGTTAATATCAACATATAAAGCACTTCCATCTAGTTCATCATTTCCAGTATATTTTGGATAAACTAATGTCATATAACTTGATGTATTTATATCTTGCATTGTATTTGATTCTTTTAAAACTTTAGGTTTTATATAATAAAATGTATTATAAGGTATACCCATATTCTTTATAATGTACTTATAATCTTTATTCATAATTTCATTAACATCATTTTGAACTTTTGTCATAGTTTTTTGCTGTGTTGCTTTACTTGCTACTTGATTTTTCTCTTTAGTATTTTCTTTATGACATCCAACAAGTATAATACCTAAAATAGTTACACAAACTAATGACCTTTTTAACTTCATAAATCAATCCTCCTTTCTTAAATTTTATAGTATTTATCTATATCTCAATTTACAGTTATCTCTTTTTTCAATAATTATATTTATTATATTATAAAATAATTATATAATATTTATTTGAATTTAATAAGATTAAGAAGCTAATTGTAATTTTTCTGTAATAAAAAACACTTTAAAGTTGAATTTTGAAAATTCAATTTACGATATTTTTATTGTAAGTACCTTACAACATTATACCAAATTATTCCTAAACAATCAAAAACTCCATGAATATTTAAAGGTTTTCTATTTTAAAAATCACCTTTGACTATTAATTTATCAAATATGTTATAATAGTTTTAGATAATTTAAGGAGGATTAAATAATGGATTTTAAACAACTTGAAGTATTTGTTGCTGTTGCAAAACATCAGAGTTTTTCAAAGGCTGCAAGAGAACTTTTTTTAACTCAACCTACTGTAAGCGCACACATACAGAATTTAGAGAGAGAGCTAGAAACTGTTCTTATAAATAGAAGCAACAAAGTTATTACACTCACAAAATCTGGTGAAATTCTTTATGAACATGCTATATATATATTGAATAATTGCAAACGTGCAATTTATGATATAAAAGAATATTCAGGAAAAATAGAAGGTATCATAGATATAGCATGTAGTTCCATACCTGAAACTTATATTTTACCTGATTTTATGAAGAGTTTTTCTATGAGTTATCCAGATGTAAAATTTTCCATAAGCCATTATGATTCTCAATATGCTATATCAGAAATTTTAAATGAACGAATAAGCTTTGGATTAGTTGGTTCTAAAATCAATAATCCTCAAATAGAGTACCTAGACTTATTAGATGATGAACTTGTTCTTATCACTCCTTCAGATTTTAAAATTGATAATAAAAATAATTGTATCGATATAGGAGAATTGGCTTATCTAAATTTTATTATGAGAAAAGAAGGGTCAGGTACAAGAAACTTAATACTAAACACACTTAGTAAAAATAACTTTCCAGTAAGTAAATTAAATGTAATCGCTCATGTAGAATCAAATGAGGCTATTAAGGAAATGGTTAGATTAGGTCTTGGAGTATCCTTTATATCGTACATTTCAGCTATTGATTATCTCAATGCAGGTAAAATAAAATGTTATAAAATAAAGGATGTTGATTTTACTAGAAAGTTTTTCTTCATTTACTCTAAAAAGAAAACTTTTTCCCCATTAGAAGATAAATTTCTAAACAGATTATGTGAGTATTTCGAAATTATAATATAATAACTTTAATAAAGTAGTGCTTAATTTTGAGTTTATAACTAATTAATAAGCTAATTATAACTATCACATAAATGCTTATAAATTATTATGAACCATCTTTCTTTTTTATTTAATTTAGTCAAAAAATCCCTCGTTCAAATGAACTTGGGATTTTTTTATTTATACTACTCCAATAGCAGCCAATACTATACAAATAATCATAACTGAAATTAATATCGTAGTTGTCTTTACCTTTTTTCCTAATAACCAATACATAATACCGAATATCATAGCTGGAAGCATACATGGCATTATTTGGTCTAAGTAAGTTTGAATAGGCTCTGCCCATTCTCCACTACCTACATTAACACTAAGTTTTAACATTACATTAGATGCAGTCATACCTCCAATTACCATAAGCCCTAACATTGAAGCTGCTTCCATAACTTTTGAAACTATACTTGAACCACTCACATCTTTAAAGAATTGAGTTCCATACTTAAATCCTTTATCTAGACATATATAGCGTATAATAAAATGAGGAACATTTATTATTAAAAGGAATAAAATCGGTCCCATTATGTTACCCTGAGAAGCTAAAGCTATACCAACCCCAGCTGCTATAAGCTTTAATGTTCCCCAGAAAAATGAATCTCCTATCCCAGAAACTGGACCCATTAAACTTGATTTAACAGCATTTATACTATTAGCATCAAATTCTTTATTCTTTGCATTTTCTTCTTCCATAGCTCCAGATATACCTACCAAAAGAGTACTTATATGAGGAGTAACTGACATAAATTCTAAATGTCTTTTTAAAGCCTTAGATTTCTTTTCTTTATCATCTTTATATAATCTACGGATTATTGGTGCCATCATGTATGCATATGCTATATTTTGCATACGTTCGTAGTTCCAAGATGAATCTAATGTCAATGACCTTCTAAAACATTTCCAAAAGTCTTTCCTCGTTATTTTACTATCTGGTGAAATTGTCTCTAACTTCTTAGAACTCGTTGTCATCTACTATTACCTCCTTCTCTCCTACAAAGTTAACATATATTAAAGCTATTGCTAATCCAAACAATGCAACTCCTGTTACTGTTATGTTTAGGTAAGCAACCAATATAAATCCTAATAATAAAAATGCTACTGTTTTCTTATTAAGCATCATTCTAGCTAACATGGCAAAACCTATTGCTGGAATCACGCCTGCTGCAACATCCATTCCATGAGTTACATATGATGGTATAAATGAAAGTATTTTTTCTATTACTGGAACACCTAATGAAAATCCTATACCTACTATTATTGCTAATATTAATTTATTTCCTATACCAAATAATAATTGCACACGTTCTACGCCTTCAATATTCCCCTCTTCTGCATAACGGTCAGCAATATGAGCTCCCCATGTAAGTACTACTGTCATTAAGAAGTTATCTATAAGCAATACTAGAGTTGCTATAGGAACTGCAAGTACAACTGCTGCTGATACATCTTGACCCGTTAATATTACAAACGCTGTGGCAATAATAGAACCAGACACAAAATCAGGAGGATTACTTGCCCCAACAGGAAATGCACCCATAAATACTAATTCTAATGTTGAACCTATTACTATACCTGTATGAAGATTACCTAGTGCTAAACCAACAAGTGGTGCAACAACTATAGGTCTATTATGCATTGTAGAACCTACAAAACTATGCATATATGCAAAGAATGCAATTAGAGTTATCAAAATAACTTGTGTAAATTCCATTTTCATCCCCCTAAAATTATATTAATTTCATTACATTTGTAGCATCATCATCAGGAACTAATTGTACAAATACATTTACGCCTTCTGAATCTAACTCTTTAATCATCTTTATATCATCTTTTGATACATGCACTGCTTTAGATATATTTTCACGATTATCATCTGATTTTGTTCCACCAAGGTTTATAGATTTAATAGCTTTTACCTCTTTAGCAAGTCTGTAAACATCTTCTACAGATTCACAAAGTATCAATAAGTTGTATTTATCAGTAACACCTGAGTTAAGTGCTTTTATAGAATCTGCTATGCTTTTCATTACTAACTTAACATTAGATGGTTTAGCCATTTTAAGTCCTGCCATTCTTAATTCATCTTTTAATAAGTCATCACTTGCTATCAATATACAGTCTGTACTTAAAAACTTTGTCCATGTAAATGCTACTTGTCCATGTATAAGTCTGTGGTCTACTCTTACTAATTTAATCATTATAATTCCTCCCTAATTTTTTTGATTTCATCCATGAATGTTTTTACGTGTTCTACACTAACATCCCCAAAATCTTTGTAATTATCTTTAAAGTAACTTCCTATTATTGCCATATCTCCTAATTTAAGCTGTTTTTTTGCATTTTCCAATGTAACTCCAGCAGCTATAACCAATGGGAAGTCTCCTAAATTTTTACGAAACAGTTCTATTTTTTCCATTGATGTTTCTTGACCTGTAGCATTTTCTGTAACTGCTATAGCATCACATCTTGTCATTCCTATTTTTAAATCTTCTTCAACATCATTTTCTGATAATACTGGCTGATATTTAAAACGTACGCCTCCAATTAAATACGCTGGGCATTTTGAACGTTGTAATTTAAAAAACTCTTCTAAAGTAGCTTCATCTCTAGGTTTAACATGACCTACTACAGAATCAACCTGTATATAACTAGCATTATATTTTGTTGCCAGTTCAAATCCCATAGTATCAACATTTAAACAGTTTACTCCATATGGTATTGATAAATTAGCTTTTGATACATATTCAAGTATTCTTTCTAAATCATAATAATTACCATAGTAATTTTCTAACATTATTCCATCTACACCATTTTCTTCAAAGATTGTAATCTCTTTTTTAGCTCTTTCAAAGATATCTTCTGGAGTATCTCCTTTTAAGTGTATCATTGCTATAATTGGTTTTTTACTTTTAAATACTGATAATATTCCCTTTTTTTTCATAAACTAAAATACCTCTTCTTCTTCTTTAATTTGTAATGTCACGCTTTGTATCCCTCTTCTAGATTCTTCCACTAATTGGTCTATATCTTCAACTGTTAATTCATCAGAAAACCTTGTAAGAAGTTCTAATACCATATTCAAATTCATTCCAGAAAATAACCTAACATTATGTAGATTAGTTAATCTTAACATTGCTGTACATACACTTGCTCCATATAAGTCAGATAAAATTATATATTCACATTCTTTATCTTCTGATATTGTTTTTTCTAATTCTAAAGCAAAATCTGAAGCACTTTGTCCAGGGTACAAACCATACGAACTGACACAATCTGCTAAATCTCCTACTATCATTTTTACTGCATTTAAAAGCCCTTTTGAAAAGTCTCCATGAGATGCTAATATTATCTTTTTCATACTCATCCTCCTACTAAATTATAGATTATATTTCTGCTGATACTGCATATTTGTACTTATCACTTCTTATAAATTGCTCATTGTAATATAAGACATCATTATTTTCTGTATACACCGATTGTCTTACTTTCAATAGTGGCATATTACTTGCACATTTAAGATGGTCAGAATATTCTTTGTTTGAATGTTTTACTTCAAATATATTTTCTACTCGTTTAGGTAATGTGCTTATATTATTAGATATAACCTCCATTAAAGATTTATCTTCTAATTCTTCTTTTAATAAAAACATGTAATCTATTCTAAAATAGTCAACTTCAAAAATAACAGGTACTTCATCTATTAATCTAAGTCTTTTAATACATATTACCTTCTCTTCTAGTTCAATACTTAAAGCTTCAGCTACTTGCTTATCTGCTTTTTTTATTAAAACAGAGATTATTTTGGTACTTGGTTTTGCATTAATACGATGACAAGAATTAGTAAAACTATTTCCTGCACATGTTGCTTCTATTCTCTCTGGTATTGTTACATAAGTCCCTTTACCACGTTTTTTACATAATATATCTTCTTTTACAAGTTCATTAAGTGCATTTCTCACAGTTATACGACTTATATTAAATTCTTTACATAAGTCTCCTTCAGATGGAAGTTTATCTCCTGGTTTATATATGCCAGATGCTATTTGTTTTTTTATGTTGTCATATAGTTGTTGATATAAAGGAACAAAGGAATTTACTTCTAAATCCATTTCTTTTTTTTGTCTCTTTTCATCCATTTTGCTCACCTCCCTATGTAACATTTTTATAACATTATATAACAAGTTCTTTATTACATATTATAACAAGATGAAATCGTTGTCAATTTTTTTTTAAATAATTTTTAATTTGACAGTATTTTCTTTTATTTTCTCTAGTGTGACAAATTGCTATTTTTACATAAAAATAAGACTGTTGTACAACAGATTAAATTGTTTATACAACAGCCTTTATTCACTTATTACATTTATATTTTTACTTATAAATTTATATTAAAAAATGCCTTATATCCCTTATACATTTCATATATGTCTACTTTAGAGACAATCTCATGTGGTGCATGCATATTTAAAACTCCAACACCACAGTCTATAACCTCTGCACCTTGATTTGCCAATATATGGGCTATAGTTCCGCCTCCTCCTTGGTCTACTTTTCCAAGTTCAGCAGTTTGCCATATTACATTTCCTTTATTAAAAATTCCCTTTACTTCTGACATAAATTCAGCATTAGCATCATTACATCCACTCTTTCCTCTTGAACCTGTATACTTAGTTAAAACTACTCCATTTCCCATATATGCCGAATTTCTCTTTTCATATGCTTCTCCAAAATTTGGGTCATATCCAGCAGAAACATCAGCTGATAATACCTTACTATTTGCTAAAGCTCTTCTTACTTTAATATCACAATAATCTCCTTCTAAAGCAATCAGTTCAGCCACAGTATTTTCAAAAAACTTTGAGTGCATACCTGTATTCCCTTTAGAACCAATTTCTTCTTTATCTACACATAATGCAACTGAAGTAAATTCTGGTTGTTCAGTTTCTAGTATAGCTTTTACAGCAGCATATGAACATACCCTATCATCATGCCCATATCCCAACACCATAGACCTATCAAGCCCTAAATCTCTAGCCTTACCAGCTGGAACTACTTCAATTTCAGCACTTAATAAATCTTCTTCAACTATATTGTATTTCTCATTTAAAATCTTTAATATATTTGCTGTTATAGGTTCTTTTTCTTCATCTTCTAAAGGAATATTCCCAATTAATATATTTAAAGCTTCTCCACTAATTCCTTCTGATAGTTTCTTTTGCATTTGGTCTCCAGCCAAATGAATCAATAAATCAGTTACACAAAATACTGGGTCACTATCTTCTTCCCCAATAGATATGTCCACTTTTGTTCCATCATTTAATATAACTATACCATGTAAAGCAAGTGGAATAGCCGTCCATTGGTATTTTTTTATTCCACCATAATAATGAGTCTTAAAAAAACCTAGATTACTCTCTTGATACAGTGGATTTGGTTTTAAATCTAATCTTGGTGAATCTATATGGCTTCCTATAATCTTCATACCTTTTTCTATATAATTTTTACCTATTACAAAAAGTGCTACTGCCTTCTCTTTATTTATGACATAAATCTTATCACCACAACTTATGCTTCCTTTTTCCATAGCTTCATCTATTGAAATATAGTTATTTTCTTTAGCCAATTTTATAATTTCTTTTACTGAAAGTCTTTCAGTCTTTGACTTACTTAAAAACTCCATATAATTGCGAGAATATTGCATAATTTGTTCAATAGTATTTTCTTTTCTTTCAAAATCCCAAGCATTCTTAAATTCGTACTTTAAGTTCATATTTTCCTCCTACTAAGTTCTAATTTTTATTGTTTTTCATGTATTGCTCATATTCTTCTGGTGAAACTACTTTGACACTATCTAGTCTTGATCTAAAGTGGGCTCTAAAGTTTTCTAAATATTCTTTCCTTAAAATTTCTCTTTCTTTGATTTCATCAGCAGAAAGGATTCCCTCTTTATTTTTCTTTGCTAATTCATTAATCCTATCTAATTTCTTCTTGTCAAACATTTTTTCCTCCTAAAAAACCTCTATTTATTTAATAAAATAATTTATTGCTTTTTATATCTAACTTGTTTTTATATTCACAAAAAAACTCATCTATATTATCACTTATTATAGATATTCCCTTTTCTAGTTCTTCCATGCTTGGACGAGCTATATTTATCCTAAAGAATCTATCATCCACTAGATTGTCAAAAAAATAAGTCCCTGGAAGCATTGACACTCCTTTGTTTAACATAAAATTTGTAAATGCTTGAGATGTATATCCTCTTGGTAATTCTAAAAAAAAGTTTATTCCTCCACAAGATTTTCTAACTTTTAATTTACCACTCAATTTGTCATTAATCAAGTTTTTTGCCAATTTATACTTATCAGTATATATCTTCTCTATATGACTCAAATAATTCTTCCAATCAAAATTATTCATATAGTAATACATTGATTTTTGAATTAAACCTGGTGTTGATATATCTGATGAATATTTAGCCCATAAAACTTTTTTTAACAACTCATTTGGCATTTCTACAATTCCTATCCTAAGACCTGGCATAAGTATTTTTGAAAAGCTTTTTATATATACTACTCTATTTTTATCATCATAACTTCTAATTGTTCTATTGTCCTTTGATTCAAAAACAAAATCACTTATAAAATCATCTTCTATTATATAAAAATCATGTTCTTCTGCCAATTCTATCAATTTCTTTTTTTTATATGTTGAGTAAGATATTCCAGTTGGATTTTGAAAATTAGGCATAATGTATATAAGTCTTGGTTTTATTTTTTCCAACTTTAATTTTAAAATACCTATATCAATTCCATCATCTAACATAGGTATAGATATTATTTTTGCACCTCTACTTTTAAACACTTCAATTGCTCCATTGTAAGAAGGTTCTTCCATAAAAACAACATCTGAATAACTTATAAGTCCTTTACAAACTATATCTATACCTTGTTGAGCACCTGATATTATTTGAATATTTTCCTTAGTAGTTTTTATATTTCCATCACTTAGATACTCTACCATTTTTTCTCTTAATTCTTCAGAGCCAAGACCTTCATCATATTCAAATATTGAACTACCATCTTTAGATAATGCCATATTTACAGCATTTTTAAATGAATCGATAGGAAACATATCATTAGATGGATTCCCATTGTCAAAATGAATTAAATCTTCTCTTTGCACAATAATCTTATTTTTCCTGTTATCTATACCGCTTTTATAAGAATTTAAACTTGATACAAAAGTACCACTCCCTATAATTTTATATACATATCCTTCATTTTCTAAAAGCTCGTATACCTTAACTATAGTAGTGTTATTTACTTGTAAAAAATTTGATAGTTTTCTTATTGGAGGCAATTTTTCATGTTCTACTAACTCTTTATTTATTATCAATTCTTTTATATGATTAAATATCTGTATATATTTAGTTGATTTTTTCTCATTTAAATCTATTCTGTATTTTTCCAAATTTATCACCGCTCATTGTATTTATATTTTATTGATGCTTTTATGTATATTTGATATTATTTAGTATGTATATATAATACCAAAATTTTTATAAAAAGGGGAAATATTTATGTTTTACGACTATCACATGCACTCAAGTTTCTCTACAGACGGAAAATCTACAATGGAAGAAATGGTAAAAAAATCTATTGAACTCGGTTTGGAGGAAATTTGTTTCACAGACCATGTTGACTATGATGTATATGCTGATGATTCTTTTTCAATTGTCTATGAAGATTATTTTAAGAGTTTAGAGACTCTTCAAAGCAAATATAAAGATAAAATATCAATAAAAAAAGGAATTGAATTTGGAGTTCAAACTCAATTAATGGATACATACAAAAAGGAAGCACATCAATATCCATTGGACTTTATAATATGTTCTATCCATGCTATAGATACAATGGACTTATACCTTGGTAATTATTTTAAAGATAAAACTCAACATGAAGTTTATGAAAATTACTATCTTTATTTATATAATATTGTTAAGAATTATAAAGATTACTCTGTCTTAGGTCATTTAGATTTGATTAAAAGGTATGCACCTTATGACACTATTTTAGATGATAGACTATTTTCTGATATAATTGAAGAAACTCTTAAACAAGCTATTTATGATGGCAAAGGTATCGAGATAAATACCTCTTGTTATAGATATAATCTTCCAGACCTAACCCCATCTAAGTATATACTTCAAATGTATAAAGACTTGGGAGGGGAAATCATAACCACAGGTTCAGATTCACATCATATAAGTCAAGTTGCATGTGAGTTTGACTACATATATTCATTACTAAAAAATATGGGATTTAAATATGTATCTAAATTTAATAAATTGAAACCAGAATTTATAAAATTATAAATTTTTACACCTCCTTGTGAATATATTTAAAAGATAAGGAGGTGATTTTTTTGAAAGTACCTTATTTAGTACTATCAACAGTTATTTTATTTATATCCAATTTTATTGTAAGAATATTTGGTTTTTTATATAAAATATTCTTATCAAGAGCACTAGGTGAAACAGGTTTAGGTATCTATCATATGATTTTTAACTTTTTGATGATTTGCTTAGCTGTTACAACAACAGGTATACCTACTGCACTTAGTTGTCTAGTTGCAAAGAGAAAAGCTTTAAACGATAGACACAATACTAATGCTTTATTTATATCAACTTTATATATATCATTTTTCGTAGCACTAATTATATCTATAGTTGCATCTTTCAATAGTTCTTTTTTATCACTTAAATTTTTAAAAGATGCTAAATTAAATCTATTTATACTAGCTGTTTGTCCTGCTATAGTTATAATAACTCTTTCAAACGTACTAAGAGGATATTACTATGGCATAAAGAATGTAAAAATCCCTGCTATTGGACAAATCATTGAACAAATTGGTAAAATATTATTTGTTTTTTTACTTGTTATGTACATAAATAATAAATCTATGAATTGTTATATAGCTCTATTAGGTATATCAATTGGTGAGTTGAGTAATATTATATTTATGCTTATTTGCTTATGGCGAGATTCATCATTTGACAATAGGTATATTATAAGCATAAAAGATTTTTATAATTCTTCTATGGAAACATTAAAAATGTCTATTCCCATAACTTGTAATAGAATGTCAAACATACTTTTGCAATCTATAAGTTCTATGATGATACCATCAAGATTAGCATTATCAGGAATGACTTATCAACAATCTTTAAGTATGTATGGTATTGTCAGTGGGATGGTAATGCCTTTTATATTTTTACCTTTTACTGTTGGTTCAGCGCTTATTGTAAATTTAATACCAACTATTTCACAGGAAATGGCTCTAAGAAAGCGTAAGAGTGTAATTAAAAAAATCAAATACTCCATACTTCTTACTTTATTTGTAGGCATACTATCATCAATATTTTTTTATTTCTTTGGAAAAGATTTATGTATATTAGTATTTAAAAATACACTTGCAGGAGAATATCTAAAAGCTATGTTTTTAGTTCCACTATTTATGTCCCTAAATCAAACTCTATCTGGCATTTTACATTCAATAAGAAAAGAATTAGCTTCAAGTATAAATACTATTACTGGCATGTTAATTCAACTAATAGCTTTATATGTATTTCTTCCAATTCCAGGACTTAATATTTATGCATACATATACACAATGACGATAGTATCAATCTTTACTTGTCTATTACATACTATAGTGCTTTTTAAATCACTAAAATCTATACGCTAGTTATAAAAACGTGAAGGCTACCAATGTAAATTATACACTTTGGTAGCCTTCCTTAGATGATTTTTATTTATAATTTAAACTGTCTATATATCTACCTATCTATCTGTGGCAACTTGGCTTTCCACTTCCATGATTAGGTCCACATTGCGAAAAATCACATACTTTAGAGAAAGTATCAACAAGTCTTGGTTGGATTGGATTTGGTGATGCTAAAACTACTATTTGTTCACTTATTAATGTGCTAACTGTTTCTTGTAAGCAAAGTACTAAATCTATATCATTTGGTATAATTAATTCATAGAAAGGTTCACAACATTCGTTGCATTCTAATTTTAATATAGATTTTCCTATACAATCTACAGTTAAGTTAGTTTGATATTCTTGTCTTAAAGTAACAGCTCTTCCGTCAGCTGGCAAGCATATTGGTGCTGAAAGTGTGTTAAAAGTAAATTCTACATAATCAACTCTTCTCTTACATCCACCTCCTGCTCTAACTGCTGGGAAAGCTAATGCAACGAACTCTGTACATCCACATCTACCTCTTAGCTCTAGTACTAAATTACGAACTGCTACAGTTAATCCTCTTTGTTTATAAGCTACTGATTTGCCTTTTCCTTGTCTACAGCACTCAGAGTTTCTTTCTCCACAAACTGCAAATTCAAAAGTTGTTTCACAGTTTCTTCCTACTATATCTCCTAATGGGTCTAAATCGAAATCTTCTAAAGTTGTCATTCCTGTGTCTATAACGATTCCATCATTACTTAAGCATATTTTTTCTATAGTTACACTTGCTTGACCTGCACTTGGAACTGAACCAAATACTTCTACTACTTCTGTTTCAAAAGTTAATGGCTCTCCATTTGGTCCTGTTGCATCTGTAAATGTTTGGAATTGCATAGTATCAAATATTCTATTAGCCTCTATTGCAAATGGCACTGCATTTGATACAGAGAAGTTTCTTGGAGATATAGGATTACAGCATTCTGGTCCACATTTGTTTTCAAAACATTCATCTGAATCCATTTCACATGGTTCACAATCACATTTACAATTGTCATGGCATCCACAATTGTCATCACATGGATTAGGTTTGCATGGATTGCATGGGTTAGGTTTACATGGATTACATGGGTTGCATGGATTGCAATCATCATGGCACTCACACTTATTATCAGTATTACATCCATTATGATGGTGTGATTTTTTAAAACCTCTCATGTCTTCTGAATTTATTTCATCTGTATACACTTCTTCTTCATTCATTGTAGACATTGGCTGATTCATCATTCTTCTTTTATTTTTTTTATAATCTTGCATTTTTCATTGCCCTCCCTGTAAGCGATTCTTATTAAGTCTTTGGCTTTTTGAAGCCTAATTAATACTATGCTTTTATAATCTTAATTGTTACTTGCTTTTTGAATTTATCAATAATTAGGCGTATTTAGTAGAAAAATGCATATTAATAAAAAAAGTACTACTATTTGAAATAGTAGCACTTTTTTTGTCCCGAAACACCGGTGGCTAAGTAAATTCACACCCTAGGCACTCCCAGGTGGGTGACTTGCCAGTAACCTTTAACGTCCAAACTAACTAGGCATGTTATAATTTACCAGACACGGTCTCCCGTATTTCATTTGTAGGTTGAATTTAAAAAAGCCTTATCGTATGTTTCAGGATTTCATATTATTATTATATAATAAATTTTGAATTTTTTAAAGTGGTTTTATATAGTAATTGAGATAATCTTATTCTATCATTACTTTTTCTTCCTTTTTTCTTTATGTATTTAGTTAATTATCGTTTTTTCTTAGCTCTAGTTTTAGTATTTTTTTCATTATAATTGTATTCGGATTCTTGCTCATTAATGTTGTATAGTTCCTCATCGTATACTATATCTTCATCATTTTCTATATTTTCATAGCCTGTGTTCTTATCTTCTACTAATTCATCTTCATTATCCTCCATTTCACCTTCATCTGTTAACTCATCATCATCCAATTCTTTGTCTTCACAATCTAATTCTTCGTCTTCATAATTTAACTCATCATTATTGTCTTCATCATCATTATTACTATCATCACCTCTTAAAAGACTTCCTAACAATTTGAGATTATTCATACTACCAAGATTGTTTATATTTGCCAAAGAGCTCAAACTAAATCCACCTTCACCAAAGTCATCTGGTAAAAATAATTCTGCAAATAAATCTATCTTCTTTTTCATTCCTATAGCTTTTTCAACTGAATTTTTTCTTTTTTCTGGGAATACATCTATAATTTCCTTTATCATCATATTCTTTTTATCATCACTATCCATTTTTCTGAAAAAATCCGTTTCATCTTCTGTATCTACCATATCTATATTATTTAATTTTTTTATTCCTCTAACTAAATCTAAAACACTTTCTATTTTTATTAGTATTTTTCTTTCATCTCTTGACATGTATTTTTTAGTTCTTGTTATTATTTCCATTCCCATTTCTAAATCTTCTTCACTTAAATCCATGAGCCTTAAACCTCTTTTTATATCATTTGCATCAAACCTTAAATTGCCATGTGTAGACTGTGAAAGTTTATCATTTGCATTTTTTTTGTTTTTTCTAACTCTATTATTTCCTTTTGATTTATTTTTATCATCAAATATAGAGATATTACCATTACTCAATGCAATCACTCCAATCAAAAATAGTAAGTTATTCAAGACAATTCCCCCTTATATTATATAATTGCCCTATATTAAAGTATGTTTTTCATATTTTAATGTTCCATTTTTAAAGCTCAGTGCATATATATTATCTATAAGAATTTTTATTTATATTATATATCACTCACAATTCACCACTTCAATATTATTTCTATATATAAATAGTATGAATATAATTCAATATATATTTATAGAAAGGGGTTTTTTTATGAAAAAATTAGATACAGAGTCATTAGAAAAAATGGCTAAACAAAAAAATATTGACAAGGATAAAATAGAAAAGATGGCTGATAGTTACAAAGGAAAATCAGAAAATGAACTTATGGAGGAACTTATAAAAATAGGTAAGAACCTAGATGGCAGAGATGAAGTAGTATCAAAATTCAAAGCATTTTTAGATGAAAATCAACGCAAAAAACTGGATAATATAATGGAAAAAATCTCAGACGCAGAAAACCAAAGAGATACTAAACCAGCTAAAACTAAGAAGGCTAAACCTACTAAAGGTAAGTCAAATTCACCTGCGCCAAAAAATACACCAGGTAGTCAACAAAAAAAATCTAAAAGTTTATTTAAGAAAACTAAAAAGTCTAACCCTCATGAATAGATAAAAATAAACTATTTAAGTAATTAGATAATTATTTTTAGTTAATCTATTATTAAATTTGATATTATTGACATAAAAAATCAGGTAGTGCCTTAGGCACTACCTGATTGACTTTAATAGTTTTATTTTTTTCTTTCTGTGACACTTTCTCTATCAACAATTCTATAAGGTAATTCTATTTTCTTATTTTCAATTAATTCCTTATTTATTAATTTTAT
Organism: Clostridioides difficile ATCC 9689 = DSM 1296; assembly: GCF_001077535.1. Lineage (GTDB taxonomy): Bacteria > Bacillota > Clostridia > Peptostreptococcales > Peptostreptococcaceae > Clostridioides > Clostridioides difficile. Next base: position 1,201,794 of record NZ_CP011968.1, on the reverse strand, counting down.
AACCATTCTTATTGCTACTGCTCCCATATCGTATAGAGGTTGATATACTGTAGTAAGTTTAGGTCTATACATTCTAGCTATCTTAACATCATTAAATCCTGCAACAGATATGTCTTCTGGAACCTTATATCCAGCATCACATATAGCATTTATAGCACCTATGGCAGCCTCATCACCTGTTACAAAAGCCGCATGAGGTATTATTCCATCATCTAATAGTTCTTTCATACTATTGTATCCACTCTCATAATCAGTTCCACCATACTTAATCAAACTCTTGTCTAATTCTATATTGTTATTTGAAAGTGCTTTCTCATAACCAGCAAGTCTTTCCATTTCTAAAACAGTATCATCTTTACTCGTCATTATAAAAGCTATCTTTTCATGACCTTTCTTTATAAGATGCTCTGTCATATCAAAAGTAGCTTCTTCGTTGCTAGTACTTACTGTATATATATCATAATTTCTAGCAGTTTTACTTATATATGTCGCTGGTATTCCACAATTTTGTATATAGTTGATATGTTCTTGTTCAACTATCCATGAAATCATAACTATACCTTCCACTTGTTTTGCTCTCAATAGATTTATACTCTTAAGTTCTTGTTCCTTATCAGAGTATGTATTCGCTAAAAGAATATCATAGTCATACATTTTAGCAACCTCTTCTATCCCATTTAACACCTCATTAACAAAAGAATCTGAAACTTCTGGAACTATTACCCCTATTAATTGACTCTTCTTTGTTACTAAGCTTCTAGCAAGTGGATTTGGTATATATCCAGTCTCTTTTATAACCTCTAAAACTTTTTGTTTGACTTCATCAGTTACAGGTTTTGAATCATTTATAACTCTAGATACAGTAGATATTGACACTCCTGCTTGTTTAGCAACATCTTTTATCGTTATATTGCCTTTCATCTTCATCCTCCTTATTTTACTAAATTTATCTAAAACTGAACCAAATTTTTGAAGGTTCCTATTTTAACTACATTTATATAAGTTTTTATTTTACCATAAAAGCAAGTACATTTAAATACATTATATTTTATATTATACCCTATATTCAACAAATTTAATAATATTCATTCTTAATTTAAATCATATTAAAAAATAAAATAAAAAAATGCTGGTATAAAATACCAGCATTTTTTTATTCTAATGATTTAAGTATTAGCAGCCGCAACCTACTTCACCATCAAAGAATCCACCACATGAACAAGTTATTAGCAATAATATTAAGAAAGGTATCCATGACATTATGTCAATGTCTCTCCAGCAATCTTCAAAAGCTAAGAATAGGAAGAATAGTACTATTATCCACCATCCTCCTCCACCAAAGCCTCCTTCTTCTCCAAAAAATCTATCTAACATAACAAAGCCCTCCTTTTTTTAATAACTGTGTTCTTATTCTAAGCATCCACCACAGCAGCAAAGTATTAATAAAACTATTAGGAATGGTATCCATGCCATTATGTCAAATTCTGCCCAGCTATCTCCAAAAGCTAAGAATAGGAAGAATAGTACTATTATCCACCATCCTCCTCCACCAAAACATCCTTCTTCTCCAAAGAATCTATCTAACATTATACGTTACCTCCTGTTGATATTTTGTTGAGCTTTTCGCTCCTAACATATACTATGCATTTGGTTTCCATTTTGCTAATGTATTTTTACTATTTTTTTAAATTTTTTAATTTGAACTAAAAAAGGTAAAACCATAACTTGTATAAGTTACTGGTTTTACCTATTTAATAATCAATATTTTTTAGCAACAACAACCATCATCGAAGTTAAATAATAACAATACTATTAATATAACCCATATCCATATATTGTCATCGCATAATAAGTCTTCTAAAATGTCTGTGCATAATAGTAAGAATACTATAACTATTATTATCAACATTTTATTCCCAAAAAATCCTTCGCATCCTCCAAAGAAACGTTCCATATTGTCTTCTAATTTTGTCATAACTAATCCTCCTTGAATCATTAAGAGACTAAGTTTTGTCTCTTTAATTAAATATATGTAGTAATAGACAGATAAGTTACTTCTAAAAAGTTTTTATTGATTAGTTTATTTATTTCTTTTTCACCAAGTTTATTGTATCTATCAACTTCATCCAGATAATCTTTTTTCTCCTCTGATATAGTATAGATTAAACTTTCTATTGATTTTATTTTGTACTCCTTATATCTTTCTATCAAGAAGGATGTTTTTGAATTTTCTATTCCTTTCTTTACATGCATTAACCTTGATATGTAGTCTTCTTTTTCATTAGATACATAACTCTCCTTTTCAGCTACATCTTCAAGGATTAAATTGGTCTCCATTACATAATCCTCTATACGTTGCATATCTAAAGTTATTGAATTATAATAAAAATTTACTGCTATAAGTAAAAACATTCCTACTGAAGTTAGTAATAGTCCTACATATTTCATAGCATTTCCTCCTAAGTTATATTTGTTATCAATAAAGTTTATTCATCAAATAATACTTTATTACTACATTTATAAAATTTTATTATTTTTTATAGATTCCATATTGAAAAATTCTTGATATTATATTAAACTAACATTAAAATTAATTAAAACTGCTTTAGGAGGCTTAAAATGTTTGAGAAAATAAAAGAAATAATAGCAGAACAATTAGGGGTAGACAATTTAGATGAGATAACTATGGAAGCATCTTTAATGGACGACTTAGAAGCTGATTCATTAGATGCTGTTGAAATTATAATGGCCCTTGAAGATGAATTTGGAATAGAAATACCAGACGAGGAAGCTGAGAACTTTAAATGTATTGGTGATATATGTAAATATATCGAAGAAAACAAATAGTATCGTTTTGTCTACAAATATAAATAGTCTGTGTAAACTTCTACATAATAAATTATATTAGAGTTCGCACAGACTAGATTACATTTATTTACAATATATAAAATACACGCTCTTATATTTAATTTATATACTAAGTATATAAATTACTTTTCTTCATAAAATGTAACATTCTTTATTATTATATCTATAGTTCCATCTTGATTTTGTTTTACAGTATACTTCATTGGGTCTTCAAAATCAGTTAGATTCCCTTTTATGTCAAAACCATTATCCGTTTTTATACTTCTTTTTTTAAGCTTTTTCTCAACCCATTTTTTATCTATACTAAAACTTTCATCAAGACCTTTTTCTTCCATATGCTCTTTAAAGCTATCCTTTAACTCATCATCTTTAATTGAATTATCAACAAAGTCATTTATATCAACTTCATGTTTTTCCTTCAGTGTATAATTTAATATACTTCTTACATCTTCAGCTTGCTTTATATCATTACTAAGAGCATTGGTTATCCAATTTTCAGCTGTATTTTTAAATACCTTGGTCTTGTACTTATCATCATCTATTTTTTTAGCATTTAAAAATTCTGTTACAAACTTAGATTCTGACCCTTCTTTTTCAGCATCCTTATCTAAAAGCCTTAGATGAAACTCATCATTTATACCACTTAGACTAATCAAAGCTCCTTGCTTTTGTCTTAAAGTCTCTGGGATACCAATTTCATTTGAAACCATTTGAATATTAAATTTATCATCCACAAATTCAATTGAATGAGTGTACAACTTTTTATAATCTAATTTCAGTATTGCTACACTCTTTTCATCTTTAATAGTATATAAGCAAATTGCCAAATCACAAGATTCTAGTGCAGCATTAATTTTCATAACATCAAACAAGTAAGATGCAATTTCTTTAGAATTTTTCAAAAAAGTACTTTCATCATATATTATTTGTTCACAACAGTTTTTAATTAAATTGTCATTATAATCTTTAAAAACACCTTTTCTTAAATCCTCATCTTTTGCAATTCTTTTTATAGCTTTCTGGAAAAAACCATCCACTTCTTGATTAACTTTGCCTTCAAAGTCATTTAATATTGGAACATCACTATTTTTGTCCAAAACATGTATTATAAATTTATGTATTATCATATATATCACCCCATTATCTTAATTTCGATATTAACTCTTTCATATCCTCTGGTATATCTGCTTTAAATTTCAATTTTTCTTTTGTTCTTGGTTGTTCAAACTCTAACTTATATGCATGAAGTGCTTGCCTATTTATTAGCTCTTCATCTACATAACCATACAACTCATCACCTATTATTCCATGACCTATATGAGCCATATGTACTCTTATTTGATGTGTTCTACCAGTTTCTAAGCTTACTTCTAATACAGTTGCATTTTCTAGTCTTTCTATTACTTTATAGTGAGTAACAGATGACTGTCCTCTTTCATCTATTATCCTCTTTATTGAATCTTCTGTAGGTCTATAAATTGGCTCATCTATAGTTCCCTCATTTTCTTTTATAATTCCATCAACTACTGTTATATACTTTTTTTCAACTTTATTTTCACTCATTGCTGTAGACAAAGTATGATGTGCATAAGCATTTTTTGCTACTATAACTAACCCTGAAGTATTCATATCTAACCTATTTACAAATCTTATTTTTACATTTTCTTTTTGATTATCTATATAGTAACTAATACCATTTGCTATTGTTTTATCATAGTGGCTTTTTGTTGGGTGAACTACCATAAACGGAGGTTTATTCACCATAATTATATCAAAATCATCATAAATTATCTGTAAATTTAAATCTTGAGGTTCAAAATTTGCTTTTTCCTCGTCTATTTTTACTTCTATTAAATCACCACTATACACCTTTAAACTTGGTTTTTTATATACTCCATTTACTAAAACACTCTTTTCCCTCTTCATTTTTGATAATGACCTAACTGAGAAATTTAGCTTGTCCAATAAAACTTCTTTTAAAGTCATTTCTTCTTCATTTGTATACGATATAAGATTATATCTTTGATTCTCTTTTTTAAACAAACTTTTACCTACTTTCTTTTATATCTTCCTACTTTTTATATCTTCAAAATCATGATATTATATATTTTACACTATTTTTGTTTAATAGATAATAATTATTTTTAACTATAAAAACCTGTAAGAATAACAAATAGTTATTCTTACAGGTTAAATTCATAATTAAATATTTAATTTGTAAATATTATAATCTAAAACTATCTCTTAACTATTAAAGTAGTTCCCATTCCACCGCCTATACAAAGTGTAGCAAGACCAGTTTTAGCATCTCTTCTCTTCATTTCATATAAAAGTGTAGTAAGTATTCTTGCTCCTGAGCATCCTATTGGATGTCCTATAGCTATTGCTCCACCATTAACATTAACTTTATTCATATCTATATTTAAGTCTCTTATTACAGCTACAGATTGGGCAGCAAATGCCTCATTAGCTTCAACTAAATCTATATCTTCAATAGTCATATTAGCAGCTTCTAAAGCTTTTTTAGTTGCTGGAACTGGTCCATATCCCATTATTTTAGGGTCAACACCAGCTGTTCCATAAGAAACTATAGTTGCAAGAGGCTCTATTCCTAGTTCTTCAGCTTTTTCTTTAGCCATTACTACTAGCATAGCAGCACCATCATTTATTCCTGATGCATTACCAGCAGTAACTGTTCCATCTTTTTTAAATGCAGGTCTTAACTTAGCAAGTTTCTCCATTGTAGTGCCAGGCTTAATATATTCATCTTTATCTACTACAGTGTCACCTTTTCTTCCTTTTATAACAACAGGAACTATTTCTTCATCAAATTTTCCTTCAGCTTGAGCTTTTTCAGCTTTATTTTGACTTGCAAGAGCTAATTCATCTTGTTCTTCTCTAGTTATATTCCATTGCTCTGCTATGTTTTCAGCAGTAATACCCATGTGATAGTTATTAAATATGTCTGATAATCCATCTTTTATCATTGAATCAACAAAAGCAGCATCACCCATTCTTGCACCATATCTCGCACTTGGTACTAAATAAGGAGACATACTCATGTTTTCAGCTCCACCAACTAACATTATATCAGCATCACCTAATGCTATAAGTTGAGATGCCATTGAAACAGATCTTAATCCAGAACCACAAACTATATTTATAGTCATAGCTGGTTTTTCTACTGGTATTCCTGCTCCTAATGCTATTTGTCTTGCTATATTTTGTCCAAGACCTGCTGTAAGTACTCCCCCTAAAAGAGATTCATCTATCATATCTGGAGTTATGTTAGCTCTTTTTATAGCTTCTTTAGCTGCTGTTACCCCTAACTCTACCGCTGAAACTGATTTAAATGCTCCTCCAAAACTTCCTACTGCTGTTCTAGCTGCACTGGCAATTACTACTTCTCTCATATTCATTACCCCCATTAAATTAGATTTTTCATATATCCGAAATTGTTTTTTAAACAATTTTATTTAAACTTTTAATTCCCAAATTCTTATTTATTATAATCATAGAATCCTATCTTAGTTTTTCTTCCTAATTGATTAGCTCTAACCATTTTAGCTAAAAGTGGATGAGGTCTATATTTAGTATCTCCAAATTCAGTATATAAAACGTTCATTATAGCTAAAACAACATCTAATCCGATTAAATCACCTAATGCTAGTGGTCCCATTGGATGGTTTGCTCCTAATTTCATAGCTTCATCTATTTCTTCTTTACTTGCAACACCATCTGCATATATACCAACAGCTTCATTTATCATAGGTATAAGTATTCTATTTACTACAAATCCAGGAGATTCAGATACATCTACTGGTACTTTATTGATACTCTTAGATAATTCAAATACTGTATCAAAAGTAACTTTTGATGTTAACTGACCACTTATAACTTCAACTAATTTCATCATAGGAACTGGATTAAAGAAATGCATTCCTATAACTTTATCTGGTCTCTTAGTAGAAGAAGCTATTTCTGTTATAGATAATGATGAAGTATTTGTTGCCAAGATAGTATCTTCTTTACATAATTCATCTAGTAACTTGAAAACATCTTTCTTTATATTCATGTCTTCTACAGATGCTTCTATTATTAAATCCATATCTTTTAAATCTTCATAATTAGTAGTTGAACTAACATGACTTAATATTTCTGCTTTTGTAGCTTCATCCATTTTTCCCTTAGTAACTAACTTAGTTAAATTTTTATCTAATAAAGCTAAACATTTATCTATAGCACCTTGAGTTCTACTCTTTAAACATACATCATGTCCACAACTTGCAAAAGTTTGTACAATACCACTTCCCATAGTTCCACTACCTATTACAGCTAATTTCATAGTTATAACCTCCTGTTATTTTAGTATTTATATTCTGTTAACTAGATTAAAATACTATTTAATCTAGTTAACAGCAAATATATTTTTAATTAGATTTTTACCCTTTTATAAAGTTAGCTTCTCTCTTTTCAACGAAAGCTGACATTCCTTCTTTTTGGTCTTTAGTTGAAAAACAAAGACCAAATAAATTAGATTCTATATCTATTCCAGTATTTATATCAGTTTGAGCACCAAGTTGTATTGCTTCTTTAGAGTATCTAACTGCAAGCTGAGCATTTTTAGCTATTATCTTAGCTAATTTCTCAACTTCTTCTATTAAAATGTCTGGCTCAACGACTCTATTTACTAGCCCTATTTTTTCAGCTTCATCAGCTTTTATAACTTGACCTGTAAAGATTAATTCTTTTGCTTTTGCCATTCCAACCAATCTTGTAAGCCTTTGAGTTCCTCCATATCCTGGAGTTATTCCAAGAGTTACTTCTGGCTGACCAAATTTAGCTTTAGCAGATGCAATTCTTATATCACATGCCATTGCAAGTTCACATCCTCCACCTAAAGCAAATCCGTTTACAGCAGCTATCACTACTTTTTTACTATTTTCTATTTCTCCAAAAGCTTTTGCTCCTAAGATACTAAAATCTTTAGCAGCTACAGCATCTAAATCTTTCATGTATGCAATATCTGCTCCAGCTACAAATGCCTTTCCTTCCCCTGTCAATATTACAACATCAATAGTTTCATCATTATTAATATCTACAAATACTTCATAAAGTTCTTCTAAAGTCTTTGAATTTATTGCATTAAGGGCTTTAGGTCTATTCATTTTCACTGTACATATATTTCCATCTACTTCAACAGCTACATTCTCATAAACTTTAACATCACTTGTACTCATAATACCCTCCCCAAGAAATTAGTTAGCTAAAACTTCACCTTTTTCTTTTGCAACACTTAACTGACTGATAAGTTCTGGAAGCACTTTATGAACATCTCCAACTATACCAACATCAGCATATTTAAATATTGGAGCTTCTGGATTTTTATTTATAGCAACTATAAACTCAGCATCTTCCATACCAGCTATATGTTGTATTGCTCCAGATATACCACATGCTATATAAAGGTCTGGTCTTACAGTTTTACCAGTTTGACCAACTTGTCTTGCTTTATCTAACCAACCTGCATCTATAGTGGCACGAGAACCAGAAACTTCTCCACCTATAATTTCAGCTAATTCATAAAGTATGTCTAAGTTTTCTTTTCCACCCATTCCACGTCCAGCAGAAACTAATATCTTAGCATCTTCTATTTTAACTTGTTTTTTAGCTTCTTTTATTACTTGTACAACTTGAACTAATTTATCAGCATCATTAAATTCTACCTTGAAACGGTTAATTACAGCTTCTTTAGTTTCATCAGGTTCATTTTTCTTCATAACCCCTGGTCTAACTGTAGACATTTGAGGTCTGAAATCTTTACAAACTATTGTTGCCATTATATTTCCACCAAAGGCAGGTCTTGTCATTAATAATAATTTTGTATCTTCAGCTACTGCAAGACCTGTACAGTCAGCAGTAAGACCTGTATGTATTCTAGCAGAAACTCTAGGCGCTAAATCTCTACCTATTGAAGTTGCACCAAATAATACAACTATAGGGTCAGCTGCTTTTATTGCTTCATAAGCTGCTTTTGTATATGGTTCAGTTGTATACACTGCTAAAGCTTCATCATCTACTACTATTACCTCATCTGCACCATAGTGTGCTAATGTATCTATTAAACCTTCTACCTTACTACCTAAAAGTAATGCAGAAACTTTTGTATCATAATCTTTTGCTATTTCTGTAGCCTTTCCTAGTAATTCTAAAGAAACAGTTTGAATTACATTTTCTCTTTGTTCTATTACTACTAAAACGTTACCCATTCTTTATCCCCCCTTAAATTATATGATATACTTCTCTTTTAATTTATCTATGATAATTCCAGCTGATGTTTTCGCATCTTCATTGTATATTGTACCAGCTGGTTTAACTGATTTTGTAAATGATTTAAATACACTAGTTGGAGAACCTTTAAGACCTAAATTAGAAGGGTCAACTTCTATATCTTTTACAGTCCATGTTTCTACTACATCATTTTCGAAAGCATCATATATTCTTCCAACTTTCATGTATCTTGGTGTGTTCATATCTTTAAGAGTTGTTATAAGGCATGGCATTTTAACTTTTAAGTCATGGCAACAATCTTCAAATTGTCTTTTTACTAATACATATTCACCTTCAGTTTTTATTTCTTCAGCATATGTTATTGATGGAAGATTTAAATGTTCAGCTATTTGAGGTCCAACTTGTGCAGTATCTCCATCTATCGCCTGTCTTCCAGCTATTATAATATCAAAATCTATATTTTTTAATGCTCCTGCTAATGCTGATGAAGTTGCCCAAGTATCAGCACCTGCAAATGCTCTATCTGTTAATAATATACCTCTATCTGCACCCATTGCTAAAGCTTCTTTTAAAGCCATATCTGCTTGAGGAGGTCCCATTGTTATAACAGTTACATGAGCACCCATTTCTTCTTTTAATTTTATAGCTTCTTCTAAACCTGCTTTATCATCAGGGTTTATTATACTTGGTACTCCATCTCTAATTAAAGTACCTGTATTAGGATCTAGTTTAACTTCTGTTGTATCTGGAACTTGTTTTATACAAACGACTATATTCATAAATCCTTCCTCCATATCTATTTTAATATCGACCTATTGTGTATATTTTAATATTTATCTATTTTAATAGTTTTCCTGAAATAACCATTCTTTGAACTTCACTAGTTCCTTCATATATTTCAGTTATCTTAGCATCTCTCATCATTCTTTCTACTGGATAGTCACGAGTGTATCCATATCCTCCATGAAGTTGTACAGCTTTTGTAGTAACTTCCATAGCTGTTTCAGCTGCAAATAATTTTGCCATTGCTGCTTCTACTCCATAAGGTTTTCCTAAGTCTTTATTTATAGCTGCTTGATATACAAGGTGTCTAGCCGCTTGTACCTTAACTTCCATATCAGCTAATTGGAATTGTGTATTTTGGAATTTTGATAATGGTCTACCAAATTGTACTCTTTCTTTTACATATTTAACAGTTTCATCAAGAGCACCTTGTGCTAAACCTAAAGCTTGTGCAGCTATACCAATTCTACCACCATCAAGAGTAGACATTGCTATCTTAAATCCTTGACCTTCTTTTCCAAGTAAATTTTCTTTAGGTATTCTGCAATCCTCAAATATTAATTCACTCGTAGCTGAACCTCTTATACCCATTTTCTTTTCTTTAACTCCAAAGCTAAACCCAGGAGTTCCTTTTTCAACTATAAATGCTGATATTCCTTTGTTCCCCTTAGATTTATCAGTCATTGCCATTACTACATATATGTCACCAGCTATTGCGTTTGTTATAAATATTTTTGAGCCATTAAGTATGTATTCATCCCCGTCTAAAACAGCAGTTGTTTGTTGGCCAGACGCATCTGTACCAGCATTAGGCTCAGTAAGACCAAATGCTCCTAATTTTTCTCCACTTGCTAGTGGTCTTAAGAATTTTTGTTTTTGTTCTTCATTACCATATTGATATATAGGCCATGAGCCAAGAGATGTATGAGCTGATAATATAACTCCTGTAGTACCACAAACTCTAGACAATTCTTCAACTGCCATTATATATCCTACAGTGTCTCCACCTTCTCCACCATATTCTTTTGGATATGGTATACCCATCATTCCTGCTTTTGCCATTTTTTCCACTGTTTCATAAGGAAATCTTTCTTCTTCATCAAGTTCTGTTGCTAAAGGTTTAACTTCATTTTCAGCGAAGCTTACATATAGCTCTTTAAGCATCTGATATTTTTTAGAATTTAAATCCATAATAGCCTCCTCAGTATTTTATAAATATTTTATTTTCATTTATTAATTAAAATCTCGGCAACATCTATAATAAGGTATTTGAATATACGTCGAGAAATTTATAACCTTAATCAAACTACGCTCTATATTTATATGTGATTATACTAACCAATTATGACATTAATTTAATCATAAATTGTTAATTTAAAATCAACTATACTTAAAAAAAATCTCGCTTTTTGGAATTTTGTGAAATTTCAAGTTAGAATAAGATTTCTTTCACACTGGTTAGAGATAAAATAATTTGTTTACGATATTTATATTAGGGTATATTAAACATTAAATATTGTCTGTACATCTGTTTTTTAGCCATGTACAGAAGATTTTTATCGTATAAAAATTATTTTAATAGAGCTAAATAATCATATTTTTATCTGACTATTTTTTATTTTTAAATATCTTACATCTATAATAGTATCACTCAAAGGATAATTTTTCAATAATTTCTAATTATTTTTTTAACAATATTTATTACATTTTTTCCACTTTTTTGTCATTTTTTTATTGTTTCGAAAAAAAATCAGAATTTTTTAACTTTATTTTGGATTATTAGTTTAAATTAGATTTTCCTCTTAGATTTATAAATATTTACACAAAAAAACTACCTCTGTATAGATTGTATACAGAGGTAGTTTTTTACTAATTCCTACTATAGTTTACTATATTTTTTTACCAATTCTTACAAACATCTACCCATTTTTCACACTTAGAAAACTTCTCCATTTCTTCACATGTAAGTTCTATTGCAGAGTTACTACTGCCACATGCAGGAAATACTGTATCAAATCTTTTCATTGAATCATCTAAATAGACTTTTATAGAATTTTTTAAACCAAATGGACAGACTCCACCAATAGCATGTCCAGTAAACTCCAAGACTTCTTCTGGTGTCAACATTTTAGCCTTACAATTAAATTCAGCCTTATACTTCTTATTATCAATCTTAGCATCACCAGCTGTCACAATTAAAATTGCATCATCTCCTATTTTAAATGAGAGTGTCTTAGCTATTCTTGCTGGAATAACCCCAGCTGCTTCAGCTGCAAGTTCCACAGTAGCACTAGATTGTTCAAATTCTAAGATACTGTCTTCCTTGCCAAATTGTTTAAAATACTCTCTTACATTACTTATTGACATTAAATACCCCTCCTAGTCTGAACTTTTATAAATTTCATATTATTCTTAATTATATCTATAATTGATTTATTTTTCAAATTATTCCATAATATTAGCATTCCATGTATCATTATTTTTTCCAACTACTAGATAAAGTCCTTTTGCCATTGGAATATTGACAATATATTCTCCTTTATACTCTACACTCATACCAGATTCATTAAAGTACCTATAATCAAAATTTAGTCCTTTTGGAATTACAAAATCAACATAACCTTGATTATTTGGTTTTATTCCATATTTCAGAGTTCTTTCAGTTATAGAATTTTTTTCATTAAATAAATCTACATTTACATATGCAGAACACTTATTCATTCCCTTTTTATTTTCCACACAATTTTCAAACTTCATTTTAGCACTGTTTAATTTATAACTATATTTACTATTATTGCTTATTTTAAATCTTACAATAGTACCAACATCTCTACTTCTCCTGCTATCAAAATCAAAAACAATTTCCTCTAAATGATTTATTTCATAATCTTTGACACTTACCATATCTCTATATACTAATTTATTTATAGCTATGAATAGTGTAAAAATCCCCAAAATAAAAAATGAAACTTTTATAAACTTCTTCATTTTTAGTCTCCTTATATTTTGTGCTATTGTGCTATAATATTAATCAAAATTTTAATAATTAAACTTATTCTTTTTTGAAATCTTAATAGAAAAATACATTGATATTATAAAAATTATTATTGTTAAAAATGTCATACTATATAAATTTATATACTTAGTATTAGCTATATCAGTTACATAATTTGAAAGATATACTCCTCCAACTTTACTATAATTAAAATGCTTTACTTGATATACAATCATACTAATCATCTTCAAAAGACTTCCATATACAAAGTAAATTAAAATACTTACTATAAAACCACAAACTTTCATTTTTCCATATCCAAACTTAAAAATTAAAGGCAGTAAAATCGTCAAAATTGCTAAAAATATATTTACAGAAAAAAATACATCATTTAAAACCATATTTCTAAAGAACACTAGTGATGTCAATTTACTTAGTAAGGACACAATTATTGTTACAGAAATTATTAATCCTACACCTAATAAATATTTTGAGTAAACTATATCTTCTATACTAACTGGCATACTCCTTATAAAAATCCTTGAATCATTTTCATAATCACACTCAAACGTATTTATAAATATCAAATAACTAACAACAATACTTACTGTATAATATGAAATTGAATTAAGGAAAAAATAAAACACAAAAAATAGCAATATGTACTTTAAATTACGGATACCATCTGAACTAATCCCTATTATTAAATCTTTTCTTATTAAATTGAACATCATCTCACCTCATTTACATAATAATACATTAGTTCTTCTATAGTAGGATTTTTGACCTTATGCTTATCAATTTCTATCAATAGGCTTTTTACTTTCAAGCTATCTCCAACTTTAACAAGTGCCTCATTATAATATTTATACTCTTTCACACCAACTATGCTTTCTTTAATTGCTTCTAACTCTGCTTTATTTGCCCTAATTATCTTATATTCTTGTTCTATTAATTCTTTCTTAACAGTAAAAATCTGATTTCCTCTATTTATAAAAACAAGATAATCGGCAATTTTAATTAAATTATCAGTATTATGAGTAGAAATTATTACACTACTACTTCCATTTTTCACAAAATCTTGTAAGTACTGCATTATTTCAGTTCTTACAATTGGGTCTATCCCAGCAGTTGGTTCATCCAAAATCAATAACTTAGCATTGTGACTAAGTGCACTTGATAACATAAGCTTTTCAGATTGACCTTTAGATAAATTTTCAATATGCATATTTTCTTCTATATCAAACTTATTAAGGTATTCATCAAACCTTTCTCTATCAAAATTCTTATAAAATAAAGAAACTATTTTTCTAAATTCCTTAACCTTTAAATGCGGATAAAATTGTAAAGAATCATATACAAAACCAATATTGTTTTTAAAACTTATTGGAGAATTTTCAATAGTTTCATTACAAAGTTCAATTTCACCTTCATCTGCATCAATAATCCCCATTATAATTTTTATTAAAGTCGTTTTTCCCGAACCATTTGGTCCTATAATCCCAACAATATCCCCTTCCTTTAACTCTAAGTTTATATTATTTAACTTGAATTTTCCTAATTTTTTTGTGATATTCCTTATGCTAAACACATCTTCACCTCTTATGCATTTTTTTATACCCACCTATACATATTTTAACACATTCATTACAAAGGTCATTTATAAATTTATAAATTAAGAATTATAAAACTATGTTATAATACAAAGTATGAAGAGGTGAATATATGAAAAGAATTATAACTATAAATACAAACCAATTAAATAAGTCCCTTGAGACTAAAGAACTCTTAACTAGAAAACTTATCAATGCTGGCTTTGAAGTGTATTCAGATATTTATCCAGACACAGAGCTTATTATATCAATTGGTGGTGATGGCTCTTTTTTAAGAACAGTTAGAGATTTCGATTTTCCTGAGATTCCCATAATGGGAATAAATACAGGTCATCTGGGGTTTTTTCCTGATATTTTACCAGATAAGATTGATAGCTTTATTGAAGCTTATACAAAAAAAGATTATATTATTCAAGAAATGTCACTTCTTAATGCGGAAGTATATACAACTACTAGTGGTTCTAATATGCTTGCTGTAAATGAGGTTGTTATAAGAGGAGACAAGTCTAGGACTATACACCTAAATTTAAGCCTTGATAATAAACATATACAAAATTTTAGTGGAGATGGTATGATTATTTCTACTTCCACAGGTTCAACAGCCTATAACTATTCTGCTGGAGGTAGTATTGTTGATATAAATCTTGAACTTATGCAGATTACACCTTTACATCCGATAAATACCAATGCATATAGGTGCTTTACATCAAGTATAATATGTTCAAATGAATCTGTTATAAAGATTGCACCAGAATATAGATTTGAAGATTCTGTATTGATTGTCGTTGATGGAGTTGAGCACAGATTTAGACAAATCGAAAATATAAAAGTTAGTATATCTGATGCAAAAATAAAATTACTTAGAATGTCAAACTATGAGTTTTGGCATAGAGTATCTGAAAAATTTTTATAGACTGTACTTAGGAGGATTTTTAATATGAAAATAGGAATAATGAGTGATACTCATGGTAGCTTACTTTACTTTGAAAAAGCGTTAAATGTATTATCTGATTGTGATGTTTTATTACATGGTGGAGATGTCTTATATCATGGACCTAGAAATGATATTCCAGAAGGATATAATCCTAAAAAATTTATTGAGACATTAAATAAATTAGAAAACATTGTGATTGTAAAAGGGAACTGTGATGCAGATGTTGACCAGATGGTTATAGAACATCCTATTCAGAGTCCTTATGTCATGAGCCAATTTGGTGAAATTAGAATTATATTGAATCATGGTTATATAGAATCAGAAGAAGAAATTATTGACAAAGCAAAGAAAATGGGTGGTGACATATTAGTTTTAGGACATACTCATGTAAAAAAGCTATACATGGATGATAATTTAATAGTAATAAATCCAGGAAGTACTTCTATCCCAAAAGATGGAAGCCATTCTGTCGCAATTATAGATATCATAAAAACTGATGATGAGGATGAGCTTGAACTTGATATAAACTTAATTGACATCAATACTGGAAATATAATAAATATCAATGATTAGTAAATTTTTAATAAAAATAAAATAAGCTTTAATTTATTAAACTCATAATAAAAACAAGTAAACCATTTTATTTCTATCTCAATTAGAAGTTTAAGTACAATACCTTAAACTTCTAATTAAATAGAATCTGGTTTACTTGTTTTATTATATGCTATATTGAAATATAACTTAGTTTACTTGTTTCTATTATATATTATATTGGAGTATAATTTAGTTTACTTATTTCATTATATATTATACTGAAATATAACTTAGTTTACTTATTTCATTATATATTATACTGAAATATAACTTAGTTTACTTATTTTATTATATATTATACTGAAATATAACTTAGTTTACTTATTTTATTATATATATTGAAGTGCAACTTGGTTTACTTGCTATTATTATATATTAATTTTGATTTACACAATATTACTGTAAGGCTAATGCTTCTGCATATGGTTTACTATTTTTACCTCCACCAACTTGTACAAATTTATCAGCCTTTACTTTTTTTATAAAACTTTTCTGTGCACTACTTAAACTTCCACTTGCAAGTACTACAGGTGACTTTGTTTTTGATGCTAATACTCCAGCAGCAAGCCCATCAACTAAATCAGCTTCTCTACCACTTCCATCTTTTGCAAAATACATATTATTAACCTTACTTGATTTTCCATAAAACTTTTCTAAAACTTTCGCATTAGTATCTTTTCTATCTGTCCCTGCTAGTCTTTCTGAGTTTACTAACTGTCCTTCAAGTTTTTTACTTATACTGTACTCCCCACCTACTATGTATGTCTTAGTTGAGTTTTGTGTAATAAAATTCTTTGCCTCACTTCTTATGCTATCCTTACCTGTATATATTATAGCTGTATTATCACTTGCAGCTGGGCTTGATATTGAAGTTGCATCTGCCAGTCCATTATACCCATTAACCACTGCCACTTTTGAGACACCTAAATCACCAGTATCATCTAGCTGTCTAGTAAGAAGTAAAGATGTTTCTTCTCTATCTGCTCCACCGATTCTACTGACTAATACTTCCATATCTTCAAGAGATTCTTTTACACTTGATGAAATAGCTCCTTCACTTCCAATTAAAATAACTTCTGCTGGATTAAGCCTTTTTATTTCCTCTGTTACATTATATGGTATACTATTTTTATTTGTAAGCAGTATTGGCGCATCCAATTTACTTGCCAAAGGAGTTGAAGCCAATGCATCTGGCAATGAATTTGAGTTAACTAGAAACACCCTTTCTGAACCATTATTCCAACCACTATGAGATATTTTTATCGCTGTATCAAATCTATCTTCACCAATAAGTTTTTCCTCCTTTGGAGATTTTCTACCTTGAAGATAATTGTTCATATCTACCTGTGCATTTTGATTTTTACTAATAGTGTCTGCATATACACAACTTGGCAACATAATCCCAAGTGAAAGTGCAAATGCTATTATTTTTTTAGATTTAATTTTCAATACAATTCCCCCTTTTGAATGTTAATACCTATTGATATTCATACTTTTTATTGATACCCTAAACTAAAAATAATTATCTTTTATAAAAATAATTACAAAAATAGCTATACCATTTTAAATACAACACAAGCTTATAATCAGCTTGACTTATAAAGAATGATATAGCTATTATAACTTTAAATGCTTAATTTTTAAATACCTTTTAACTAAACTCTTTCAGCATATTTTTCAGCTATTCTTACAATTAGTTTAGTAGCTTTCTCCATAGAACTAACTGGTATACACTCATTTTTCCCATGGAAGTTTAATCCACCAGTAAATATATTTGGACAAGGTAATCCATTAAAAGATAATCTTGCTCCATCAGTACCACCTCTTACAGGAACTAAACGTGGTTTTATACCTAATTCCTCCATAGCTTCTTTAGCTATATCAACTATAAACATAACTGGCTCAATCTTTTCTTTCATATTGTAATAAGAATCTTTTAAATCCAATTCCACTCTATTATCGTATTTCTTATTTATTTTTTCTATATTCTCTATCATAATAGATTTTCTATTTTCAAATTTTTCTCTACAATGGTCTCTAATAATATAAGCCATACTTACATTCTCGACATTTCCACCTATAGAATTTAAATGCCAAAATCCTTCATATCCTTCTGTTGTTTCTGGTCTTTCATCTGCTGGGAACATTTCTGATATTTCAGCAGCTATATGTATAGCATTTACCATTTTATTTTTAGCTGAACCTGGATGAACATTTCTACCATGTATAGTAATAGTTGCATTTGCAGCATTAAAATTTTCACATTCAAGTTCTCCAACTATTCCTCCATCTAAAGTATATGCATATTTTGCTCCAAATTTTTCAACATCAAATAAATCAGCACCTCTACCAATTTCTTCATCTGGTGTAAATCCTATTTTTATATCTCCATGCTTAATTTCTGGATGATTTATTAGATACTCTATTGCAGTCACTATCTCAGCTATACCAGCTTTATCATCAGAGCCAAGTAGAGTTGTTCCATCAGTGACTATTAAATCGTCACCTTTAAATTCTTCCAACTCTGGAGAATCCTTTACATACGTAATAACATTTAACGCTTCATTTAAAACTATGTCTTTTCCATCATAATTTTCTATTATTCTTGGTTTAATATCTTTTCCACTAACATCTTCAATTGTATCTAAATGTGATATGAATCCTATAGTATCCACACCATCAGTATTTCCTTTTAAAGTAGCCATTATATAACTATTTTCATCTAAACTCACATCATCAACACCCATTGTTTTTAGCTCTTCAACTATATACTTAGCTAAAACTCTTTGACCTTCTGAAGATGGACAGTTCTCACACTGAGAATTAGATGTTGTATCAAATGATACATATTTTAAAAATCTTTCCACTACTTTTTGTTTCACGTATATACCCTCTTTCTTAATAAGATTAATATTTTTTTATTTACCTGTGAATAAAATTTTATTTTTAAAAAAATCTATCAATTATTATAATTAAAAAATATCCACCTTCTTAAGTATATCATGCATACATACCAAACCCAAACAAAAAATTACTCCAATTATTCCTTTTACTTGGATTCCAATAAAAATCGCTGCTAGGGTAGCTAATGGATTTAGTCCAACATTTACTGATACTAGTTTAGGTTCAAGTATTTCTCTAATCAAAGACAAAACAAAAAATATCACAGTCATACTTATAGCTATAAAATAATTTTTTATAAGAAAATAATAAACAATTACTGGAAGATATATTGTTATTATACCTAGGAATGGAATTAAATCCATTAAAGCTCCTACAAACCCTACTATTAGACCGTATTTCAATCCAAATAAAGCAAAACTTCCCCAGATTGCAAAAAATGTTATAGCCATAAGTATTGTATAGGCCCTTATATATCCAACAAGTGAAAGCCCTGCCTCTTTCTTTACGTTTTTTACTTTCTTTCTAACATCAACAGTAAACATATTATAAAAACTATTTTCAATCTTATCAAGGTCTTTTGCTATAAAGTACGTAGCAATAAACAAGGTAATTATAAATATTATAATATATGGAATAGAAGTAGCCAATCCAAGTATACTAGTAAGAAGATTTTTTGTAATTTGCATTACTTCACCACTGAATTTGTTTACTAATTGTTCTACATCAAAATTGGCTATTTCTTGAAATGATTTCATAAAGTCATTTATTTTATTTAAAAAATACATAATAGTATTACTTATATCCTCAGGATTAGCAGATATATTATTTAAAAATCCCATTAATTCTTTCATTGAATTTATTACTATTATTGTAGTAACTGTACTGACTATAGCCACTGCAAGAAAACTTAGAACAAGAGTAGAGATACCTTTATTTATATGAAACTTATTTTCTAACTTTTGTGATATAGGATTAATCATAAGTGCTATTATAGCACCTAGAAAAAATGGAGCTATGTATGGAAACGCTTTGTAAATAAAAATAAATAACAATGTATATATACAAAAAAAGATAGTGTTGTTTTTTAATTTGTATAAAAAATTATTTTCTAGTATGCTCATCTTAAAAATCTCCTTTCTTCTAATTTATATTTTTATTTTGTCCATTTCATACTAGTTTTATTTGAATACAAAATAAAAAGAAGTGTATAAATATAAAAGATATCTTTTATATTTATACACTTCTAATAAATTTAAGAACATTATTACATTATGTATATATTCTTATTTTTTTAATTCTATTTTTTTCTATACTTTCTATACAAAATCTTATATTATCAACTTCAATTACTTCATTTTCTTCTGGCAATCTGCTTAGGTGTCCAATTATAAAACCTCCTATGGAATCAAACTCCTCAGATTCCAAGTTTACACCAATAAGTTCATTAACATCACCAATTTTAGTACTTCCATCTACAATATACTCATCTTCTTTTATAACTTGTATTTCATCCTCTTCTTCATCATATTCATCCTCTATATCTCCAACAATGACTTCTACTAAATCTTCTATAGTTAAAAGTCCAGATGTTCCACCATACTCATCTACAACTATAGCCATCTGACTTTTTTCAAGTTTCATCTCTTCAAGAAGTTGTGTTATCTTTTTGAACTCATACGTGAAAAAAGGTTCTCTCATATAATTTTTAATATCAAATGACTCTATTTCTTCATCAGATAAAAATATAATATCTTTTATATTAAGTATTCCTACAATATCATCTATAGTTTCTTCATACACAGGCATTCTGCTTAATTTTTCAGTTTTAAATACCTGTATTATCTCATCATAACTATCTTCCATATCTATAGCTACCATATCTATTCTTTGTACCATTGCATTTTTAGCTTGCATATCTCCAAATTCAAAAACATTATTTATGATTTCTCTCTCTTCCATTTCAAGGACGCCTTCTTCATGACTTACATTTACCATAGTTTTTAGCTCTTCTTCAGTTATGAATGATTTAGCTCCTTTATTTGTTATACCAAATAATTTAAATATAATATTTGTAATTATATTAAATATCCATACTATTGGTCTTAATATAAATATAATTGCTTTTATAGGTTTAGATACTAATAGAGAAACCTTTTCTGAATTATTTGCTGCTATTGTTTTTGGAGTAATCTCACCAAATATTAATACTAATACTGTCATAACAGCTGTAGCAAGTGCCACTCCTTTTTCTCCCATTAATCCTATAAACAAAGATGTTGATATGGATGTTGCTGCTATATTTACGACGTTATTTCCAACCAATATAGAACTTAAAAGCTTATTTGGATTTTCTATTAATGAACTTACTAACTTAGCTCCTTTAACTCCTTCATCTTGCATATATCTGATTCTGATTTTACTCAACGACATTAAGGCCGTTTCAGATGCTGAGAAAAATGCAGACCCTATAAGTAATACTATTAAAAAAATAATCTGAATCAAATTATTGGGCGATTCCAACACTTACCACACTCCTACTTACATGTTTTTATATTAATATTAATTATAAATAACTTTAATATTAGTTTTTATTATATCACAATTACATATTATTTGGAAATATTAGATAATATATTCAATTAACATATATTTTCTAACTATATTCAATTTTTACTTTTGAACCTATTCCAGCCTCACTAGATGAAACTAATAGCTTAACAGGAACTCTATTTTTAAGTTCCTCGACATGACTTATTATACCCACACTTAGATTATTACTATGCAATCTTTCCAAGGATTCTATAACAATTTCTAAAAGTTCACTATCTAATGAACCAAAACCTTCATCTAAAAAGAAAAATTCTAATGGTGCACTTCCCTTTAATTGTATTTGAGATGAAAGAGCAAGTGCTAATGATAGAGATGTCAAGAATGTCTCTCCACCAGATAGAGTATCAATGCTTCTTCTTTCTCCTCCATTAAAGTTATCTCTCATTACAAAGTTTAGTGTTGAGTCAATTTCAAGTGCATATCTTCCTTTTGTTATTCCATCCAATCGTTTTGATGCTTCCAACGCTATATATTTTAATTGGTTTGTAGAAACATATTCTACAAATTTATTTCCTTGTACACATTTATCTAATTCTTCCAATAAGTCCACATTGTGTTCAACTACCTTAAGTTGTTTATTAAAATCATTTATCTTATCTAAAGAGTCTTTTAATGTTATTAACTGATTTTGATTAGCTCCAATATCTTTGGATATATTTCCTATTTCTACTTTCAAATTATAAATTTCATCTTTTAATTGTTCAAAGTACTCCTTCTTTATGCTTCTTCCATTTAATTTTTCTTTTGATGATTTTATTTTAAATGATAATAACTTTTGTTCTTCTTCATGCTCTAGTATTTCTTCAATCAATTTTTTTACTGCATCAGTATCTAATAAAGCTCTTTTTACTGCATATATACTTTCAAATTTATTTTCTGCTAATAGTTTATTTAGTGTTGATTTTTGGTCTTTATATTGTTCCTTAGCAGTTTTAAGTCTACCATCTATATTGTGCTTTTCAGCAATGTTTTTTTCATATTCTAATCTTTGCTCTTCCAATTTTTTCTTGCTTGATTCTTCTTGTTCTAATATCTTACATATATTTTCTTCAACATTATGTAAAAGATTTTTAGCTAAATCACCTTTAGTTATGCTAATAACTTCTTTATACTTATTATCCCTACTCAATTTCTTTTCTACATATAATTCTCTAGCCTTTATTAATTCTATCTCTATTTCATGTAGTTTACTCTCATTTTCTCTTATTTTAATATCTAGTGAGTCTCTATTTTTTAATAAATTTGAATGCCCAGTACTTAGTAATTCTAATTCTTTTTCATTCTCCCTTATTTCTTTTACTTTTGACAATAGATTAGAGACTTTAGTAATCGTCTTTAATCCTAGGTATTCCTGTTTAAGTTTTTTACATTTATTTTCTAAACCTTCTATTTCTATGTTTAAATCTCTTGTTAATTTCTTATAATTATTCAGACTCTCTCTTATTTTTAATTCTTCTTTTTCAATTTTATTTTTTTCTTCTTTCGCTAATGTTACTTTATTTTCAGTACTCTCTTTTTCTTTCTCCCACTCCTGAATATTAGATTTTAACAATGCAAGTTTTCTTTGTTCTTCATCAAGTTTTTTTAATAATTGACTAGATGGAATCCCCCCTAGTTTTCCTTTTACATCTTCAAGTTCTTTAGTCTTCATTTTTTCTATAGATAAATACCCACTTACTTTAGCATTTAATTCCTCTATATTGTTTCTTATACTTATTTTTTCTTTTTCTAATTTCTCCAGTTTTTCTTTGACAAAAGATATATTTTCATCATATTTAGTTATATTATGATTTTCATGATGTTTTGACCCACAAACTGGACAAGGCATATTTTCTTTTAATTCACGTCTAAGTTCAGAGGCTAAATTTAAATACTTTAGTTCTTCTAATTCTTTTTCTAGGTCATCTCTGTTCTTTCTATTATTTTCAAGTTTTTCATTTAGTAAATTTACTTCCCTTTCAGTATTAAACTTACTTTCAAGTATTATCTTTAATTCATCTTGTATACTGCTTTTCTTAATTTCATTTTCTTTAGTATTATTTGCTTTATTTCTTAATTCAGTAACATATTCAGATTTTAAAAGTAAATCAGCACTCTTACCAGGACATTTTTTAAGAAGAACATCCAAGTGAAGTGATAAATTTTCTAAATTACGATTTACATCATTCTTATCTTTATCAATATATCTAACTTTTAAATTTATATTTTCTGTCTCTTTGAGTATTTCTTCTAGTTTATTTAGCTTTTGATTTTTTTCTTCCAATACGTTGTTGTAATCTTTCTCGTATTCATATGCTAGAAATATTTTTTGTTTTAATTCTGCACTTATATTTACTTTATCAATCTTTCCTTCAACTTCTTTTATAGATTTAGTAACTGCATCTTTTCTGGACTCTGACACCTGCTTTACTTTTTCTAATTCAACTTTAGTCTTATTTAAATTAATTCCACTTTCTTTTAGCTCTTTTAACTCTCTATCTAATAAAACTAACTCTTCTTCTAATTTTATTGCTTGTTGCAATCTTATTTTTTCTTCACTCAATTTAGGGACTTCTTCATTCTTAA
The DNA here is from genome assembly GCF_001077535.1 of Clostridioides difficile ATCC 9689 = DSM 1296. Taxonomy (GTDB): domain Bacteria; phylum Bacillota; class Clostridia; order Peptostreptococcales; family Peptostreptococcaceae; genus Clostridioides; species Clostridioides difficile. The sequence goes on along the minus strand of NZ_CP011968.1, from coordinate 1,177,637 downwards.
TTTTGTTTATTTTTTCATATCTATTTTTTGTAACTTCAAGCTCCTGATTTAATATTGCTAATTTCTTTTCTAAATTACTTACTGCGAAGCTATCTTCATCTATCTTTTTTTCTAGATTTTGAACTGAACTTATGTATGGGTCTACCTTTTTAGCGTTACTATCATTTTCTACAAGAGCAATCTTTTCTTTTATCTCACTATTTTTTAAATCAAGCTCATTTTTTCTAAGTTCATTTTTTTCTAACTTTAATTGTTCTTCATATACTGTTTTACTTTCTTCATAAGATTTTTGAGCTAGGTCTAAAGCATTATTCTTATCTTTTTCCAAATTTTTTAACTCTATTAATTCTTGGTTTATATTGTTATATACTTCCTCTGTAATTCCATCATATTGACTTAATTTTGATTTCAAATCTTTTAAATTTTGTAACTGTATATTTTTTCTCTTTTTCACTTTTTCTCCAAGACTTCTTCCATATTTCTCAAGATTAAAAATTCTCTCTAACATGTCTCTTCTATCTGCACGTGATAATCTTAGAAACTCATTAAATTTGTCTTGTGGTAAAACTACTGACCTAGTAAAATCATTTGCCGTTAATCCTACAACCTGTGCTACTTTTTCATTTACTTCCACAACTTTATCAGCTAAAACATTTTGGGTATTGTCATTCAATACTTCTATTAATCTAGCATTAGAGGTCTTTGTTCCTGTTTTGCTTCTAGCAATGGTTCTATCTACAATGTATCTTCTTCTAGTGTTTTTGCTTCCTATCTCAAACTCATATGATATAATTGCCTTATCGCACACACTGTTTATATATTCTTTTGTATTTCTGGATATATTTCCATACATAGCAATAGTTATTGCATCTAATATTGTAGATTTTCCACTTCCAGTAGTTCCAAATATCCCAAACAAACCTCTTTCAATTAATTTTTCAAAGTCTATAACTTGTTTATCAATATAGCTATTAAGCCCTGTAAGTTCTAATCTAATTGGTCTCATCTGCTGATTCACCTTCTTCACTTATTATATCTAGAAATAAATCCATAAGTTCTCCTTTTGGCTCTACACCTTTACTAAAAGAATAGAACTCTCTAAACAACTCTGCCATAGACTTTTCTTTTATATCTACACTTTCTTGTTCATAACAAGATGTTATTATTGGTTTTATTTCTATTATGTCTTTTAATAGTTCCTTCATTTTTTTAATTTCATTCTGTGATATTATCTCATCAGTATTTATTTCAAAATATGACCAAATCTCTCTATCTTGATTTTGCTCACATATATCTAGTGCTTCTTCTATTCCATTACATTTAAATACTTCTATAGGTTTGTAATTATTAAAATATACATCTTCAATTATTGGTTTTTCACCAGCTTTTATATCCACTATGTATGCCCCTTTGGTATACGCTCTTTCATCCTTGCTATATTGAAGTGGAGAACCAGAATAGTACGCATTTAAACGTTCGGAAGCTTTTTGTTGTTTATGTAAATGACCTAGTGCAGTATATTGAGCCTTTTCTGGCAAATCTTTTCTTTCAACTAAAAAACTTCCACCTAATTGTATAGGTCTTTCTGATTCAGTACTCTCTCCACCTATTACAAATATATGTGATACGGCTATATTTATAGTATCACTTCTAAAATTTTCTTCTAAACTTCTAAATATATCTCCTACCTTTTCAGAATAATTTTTTTGTTTCTCAAACTCATCTTCACTTGAAAAAACTTCATTTAATCTTTTTTCACTTGGATAAGGTAATGTAGCAACCACAATATTTTCTCCATTTATATTCAGTTTTGTACATCCCTGAGTTGCATATGTTATTTCAAACCCTTTATACTTAGCTTCTATCGTAGCACTTAATGGATAACCATATATAAGTATCCCCTGTTCATGTGCTAGAGGTGTTATTGCAGAGAGTCTCTCTGGATTATCATGATTTCCTGAAATTATTAATACACACCTCTGACCATTATTGGCAAGTCTTGATACAGTCTGATAAAATAGTTTTTCTGCTTGTGCTGGTGGATTAGAAGTATCATATACATCTCCAGCAATTATAACCATATCTATTTCATTTGATTCTACTATTTTTATAAATTCCTCACAAAACTTTGCTTGTTCCTCAATTCTAGAATGGCCTTCTAGGGACTTCCCTAGATGCCAATCTGATGTATGAATAAATCTCATTTTTTCCCCTTCCTCTATCTTTTAGGTTTAATTTATATATAAAAACTAATAACAAACAGCTTCATCAACTCCAAATAAATATATACATTTCTCTTTTACTGACTTACCAGTTAAAGTTTCAATAATATCTGCATATAAATCCAACTGTTTTTTATATTTCTCTATTATTTGATTTATATTTTCCTCATTTACAAAATCTGTTTTATAATCCACCAAAACTATTTGATTATCTTCTTCAAAATAAGCATCAACTATACCTCTTAACATGACACTTTCATTATCATAAAGTTTTTTATCGTCATTGTTTATAAGCTTTTCATAAATATATATGTCTTTCATATTTACTTGTGCATAAATTGATTTTTCTCTATTTATAATTTCAGCATTCAACATTCTTTTTCCTATGTTAGAGGCAAAAAATTTATATATTTTATATGGATTTACTATACTAGCTTGTTTTTCTGTTATTATACCTTTTGAAACAAAACCTCTTATTTGTGATTTTATATCATTTACACTACTTACATTTTTTAAGTCTAAAACCTCCATAACTAAATGGACTATTGTACCTCTTTCTGTTCCACTTATTTTTTCTCTTTCTTCTTCATTTTGAATAAATAGAGGCTTTTTTAATATTACTTTTTGTTCAAATATAGTATTTATTAACTCTTCTTCATAATTATTTTGTATCTTTTTTATTTCTGTAACAGATATAGTAGCAGGTTTTCTTGTACTAAATTCATATGGATATATATAGTTTAATTTTTCTTCTATTTCACTGTAATAATCACTGTCAGGATTATCTACATCTATTTTTTCAAGAATTTCTTCAATACTTTCTTTTTCTTCATCACTCTTCTTTTCCACTAAAATATCATTCTTATTCCACAACTTTCCATACCATTTTGAATTATGTTCAACATTAAAAACTGCGTCTAATCCTACTTCTTCTAGTAGATTAGATAAATCCCTATGTCTTAATACACAAGGCATTATCCAATCTAAAAAATTTTTACCTTTTAATATCTCGTATTGTGATATTGTATCTAAACTTTCAATTCCATTTGACCATCTCTTTATACTATCTTGTATATTTCTAGTAGAACCAGTTATAATCAATTTTTCTTTAGCTCTTGTAAATGCAACATATAAAACTCTCATCTCTTCTGATAAATTTTCTATATTTATTTTGCTTTTTAATGCTTCTTTGGCTATACTTGGAAAAGAAATCCTTCTCTCATAGTCTACAAATTGAGGTCCATACCCTAAATTATGATGATATAAAATACTCTTTTTAAAATCTTGAGTATTGAAATTTTTACCCATTGCAGAGCATATGACTACTGGAAATTCTAGACCTTTACTTTTATGAATACTCATTATTCTAACAACATTTGCATTCTCACCAAGTGTTTTTGCACTTCCCATATCAGAACTAGATTTTTTTAATTTCTCTATAAAATTTACAAAGTTGAATATTCCTTTAAGACTGGTTTCTTCAAATTGTTTTGCTCTCTCAAACAATACTTTTAAATTAGCTTGTCTTTGACTTCCACCTGGCAATGCTCCAACATAGGCATAGTATCCAGTCCTTGTGTACAAGTACCATATAAATTCATCTGTACTCATGTACATTGACTTTTCTTTAAATTCCTTTAGCTTAATTAAAAAATCTTTACTTTTGTTTATGCACTCTTCACTTGGTATAAACTCAGACTCATTTTCATTTTGAGAATCTGTAAATCCATCATACTCTGCTGTACTTTTTAAAACCTCATAAAAAATTTTATCTTTACTCTGAACTCTAATATCAATCAAATCCTCTGGTGTAAATCCAAATATAGGTGATTTTAATACAGATATAAGAGGTATATCTTGCATTGGATTATCTATTATTTGAAGTAATGACAATATTGTTTTTATTTCAATCGTATCAAAATACCCCACTCCAACATCAGCATATGTTGGTATATCCATATTCATCAATTCATCTGCAAACACTGGAGCCCATGCAGATGTAGCTCTTAAAAGAATAACTATATCTCTAAATTCCACAGGTCTATATCCATCTATTCCCTTATCATAGACCTTTTGAATTTTTCCATCTTCATTGACTTTCATTAAATCTTTGATGATGTTTCCAACCATTCTAGCCTCAAGTTGTATATTATCTAATTTTTCTTCTTCCTCTATTTCATCTTCTTTGTTATTAATTCTATCGTCTTTATCATTTATAATATCATCATCAAGTTTATTATCTTTTTGTATTAGGTGTATCTCCGTTGCTCCACCAATAATAGATTTCTCGTCTGTATCCACATTAAAATTTGCACCTAAATTTAGTCTTTCTTTTTCTGTATATTCAATTTCTCCTATATTCTCATTCATTATATTTTCAAATATATAATTTACAGCATCTACAACTTCTTCTCTACTTCTAAAATTTTTGTAAAGCATTATTTTTCTATGGGAACTTCCCTTTTTATCATTATAGTTATTATATTTTTGCAAAAATAATTCTGGCTTTGCTTGTCTAAATCTATATATACTCTGTTTTACATCACCAACCATAAATCTATTTGGAGTTTCTGTATTTGCAACAGCTTTAAGCAGTACTTCCTGCACTAGATTACTATCCTGATATTCATCTATAAATATTTCATAAAACTTGTTTCTATATCCAACTGCTATATCAGAAGGTACAATATTACCTTTTTCATCTACATCTGTAAGTATATTTAATGCAAAATGCTCTATATCGTTAAAATCTATTATTCCTTTTTCTCTTTTCTTATTGCTATATTCCTCTTCAAATCTCAGTACAACACTAGATATTGGTTTAACTATGTTATAAAGATATTTTATTTCTTCTCTAATAGAATCATTATCTTTATTGAATGTAGCACTTACTATACTTTCTAAAGACTTCTTAGTCTTATCTCTTATAGTTTTTGCCTTTTCTTTTGATTCTTTTATATACGAAGGAGCATCTTTTGAAATTCTTTTTACTCCTTTTACATAATTTTCAAAGGACATACTTGCCATCTTTTTATATGCCTCATCCCAAGATTTATTACATGCTTGTGAAATGTCAGCAATTTTTTTATATTCAACAGATAACTTTTCTGCAAAAGTTTCTAATTCTTCTATTGATTCCACTTCTTTTAATGCCCTTTCCATATTTAGACAAAGACCATTAATCTCTATTTTTACAGTGTCTAATATAGCTCTAGCCCAAATAGACTGTGAAAAATCAAAATTTTCATCAATATTAAATCGTTCTGCTGAGTCAATCAACCATTTTTTAGGTTCAGGAGAAGCCATTGCAAATGAATATATTCCCAAGATAATATCTTGTACTTCTTTATCTCCTCCTCTTTCTGCATAACTTTCAACTAAATTTAAAAACCCCTCATCTCTTTCTTCATATAAATCTTCAAATACTTCCTCTATTGCTTCTTGTTTCAAAATAGCACATTCAGTTTGGTCTCCTATTCTGAAATTAGGGTCTAAGTTTATTCTATGAAAGTTTGATTTTATAACATCCAAACAGAATGAGTGTATTGTTGTAATACTAGATTTATTTAATAAAACAAGTTGGTTTTGTAAATGTTTATTTTCTGGGTTTTCATCTAAGGCTTTTCCTATAGCATCCCCTATCCTCTCTCTCATTTCTGACGCAGCAGCATTAGTAAATGTAACAACTAATAACTTATCTATATCAATTGGATTTTCTCTACTTGTTATCATTTGAATTATACGCTCAACTAGCACGGCTGTTTTTCCTGAACCAGCAGCAGCAGCAACCAATAAATTGCATTCTCTACTTTCTATAACTTCTAATTGCTCTTTTGTCCATTTAGGAGAACTCACTAATTAACATCTCCTTTCATCATTTTTATTATCTCTTCATTACTCTTATTATTTAAATTTTTATACTTGTTATCTTTTATAGTTGAATCAAACTGACATATAGCAGAGTAATCACAAAAGTCACATGATGTTCCATCTTTATGTTTATATGGAGCTATACGTATTTCTCCACTTAACATTTCTTCACATAAATCCTTTATAGCATGCCTTACATATTTTCTAAGCAGTTTGAAATCCTCATAGCTTATTGCTGAAGTACTTTTACCTACATTTCCATCCTTAGTAAGACCTACTGGTATTACTAAAGAGTTTTTCCTTTCTCCATCTATTAATGATTTATCCATCTCTTTAACTATGTGAGAGTCTTTTACTACAAGCCCCTTCATTCTAAGTTCTTTTAATATTGCTTCTTGTATTTCTTCATCATCTTTATCTTCATTAAATTTTGCTATTGGATTATTTATTCTACAATATAGTATTGCAGCTGGATTTATATTTATATCTTCATCCTTTGCACTTTCAAGGATTGCATCTAAATACACAAGTAATTGTAATTGTAGACCATAATATATTTCTGTTAGACTTATGGACTTATTGCCTGACTTATAATCTATTATTCTTATATATTTATTTTCTCCTTCTTCAAATTCATCAACTCTATCTATTTGTCCAATTAAACTTACTTCTTGTCCATTTTCTAACACCATTTTTATAGGTGGATATTTTCCATTGTTGCCAAATTTAACTTCATAATCTATTGGTTCAAATGAACCTTGTTTTATTTGCTGACTAATTATAGTTATAGCAGTTGTCAACATATTCTTTAATCTATATGCAAGGTATTTATACCTCTCAGAACTATTTAATATATATCCTGGTATCTTTAAAATTATTTCATCAACTATTATACCTATCTTTAATTCTATATATTTTTCATCAATATCTCTCCAAGTTAAATTATCTTGTAAAAGTTCTTTTGAAAACCTATCTAAAATATTATGAATAAAAGTTCCTAAATCTGGTGGTGTAAATGAATACTCTTTACGCTTTTTTGCTTTTAGACCATATTGTATAAAATAAGCAAATGGACATTCAGCATATTTTTCAAGCCTAGATATGCTAAGAGAATTACTTTTATACAATGACCTTATTTTTTTCTCTTCAATCTTATGAACTTGATTAGTATAACTAAGACCTTTTATAACTTTTTTTGTTATAGAACTATAGACTTCATCTTTTAAATAGTACCTATATATATCTAACCAAATACTATTAATCTCTTCTGTATTGTAACCATCACTGTCATAATTTTTTATTATGTTTATAAGTTCATTAAATGTAGGGGATTTAACCGTTATTTTTTTAAGTATATCTTTATCAGTGCTTTTATTTTCTTCCACTAAATAACTTTTATTTTCTATATTTGGAAATATCTTCTTAAGTCTTGATATAATTATTGATGGTCTAAGCGTTTTACCTTCATGGTCTGATATTGGATATGTTATGGTTAAATTCTTAGATGTCGAAGTAAGAGCTTTATATACAAGAAACTGTTCTTCAAAACTCCTAGTCTTACTATCAATATCAACTTCGATTCCTTTGTTTCCAAGACTTTCCCTATCATTATCACTCAATATTCCACTATCCTTTGTAATCAGCGGAAACACACCATCAGTAGTTCCAACTAGGTATAAATATTTCGTGTCTGGATTTTTCATTCTATCCACACTACTTACAAGTACCTGGTCTATACTAGGAGGAACCAGTCCTAATTCATATTCATCAAAACCTAAGGTTATTAATTTTATAAATTTTTCTAAAGAAATTATTTCATCACCCATAAGTTCCACCATTTGGTCTAATATGTCCACTACTATGTCCCAAACTTGTGAGTATTGATTTGCAACATCAAGTTCCCCTTTATCCTTAAAATTTACTATTAAACTTTCTATAGTTTCTGGCATATTTATATCTAATAAAAATTCATATATATATCTACAGATTTCTTTTACTCTATTTTTTCCTCTTAATTTTTCTTGTAAAATTACTATAGGCTCTAATACTCTATTTTTTATTTCATTTATTTTCTCTTTTAATTCCAGTTCAAATTCACTTTCTTGACCTGAAAGACTTTGAGTTATTCTATAATCCCATTTTTCATCAAACCATTTTTTACCTTTAATCCCATTAGCCAACACATAATTTTCTAGTAAATTTATATCATCATTATCAATTCCTATAAGTCCACTTTTTAAATACCTAAACATAGTTTCATACCCATATCGTCTATTCTTCATTTCTAAAGTTGAAATAATTAAAATAACTATTGGATTACTTTTTGCCTCTCTCTTCTTATCTATAAAGTTTGGTATATTATATTCATTAAATATAGAGTGTACTAAAAAATCATATCTATTTAAATCTCTTGTAGCAATGGTTATATCTCTATATCTGACATTCTTATCTCTAACTAAATGTACAATTTCTCTGGCTATCTCTTCCACCTCTGAATATAAATTGTTAAACTCTTTTATCTTTATATTTTCAGTTGGATTTGAATATATTTTATATGGATAAGCATTATAAAATCTTTCTAAGTGCTGTAATTCCTTAACTTTTTCAAATCTTTTTATAACACCTGTGTTTAAATTTACTTGTGGCAATATTTTTATGCCTTCTTCGTTGCACAATTGAGTCAATTTTGAATAAGTAAATTTCGTTCTAGAAAACATATCAGATTTACTGTACCCAATATAGTTGATATCATCTACAGTCAAAGAGATATTAACACTTTTAGACTTATTTAATATACTCTTTATGACATTGTACTGATTTGGTGTAAAACCTGTAAATTCATCTATATAAACACAAGCTCCATCTAAATAACTGCTTAATTCAATTTTACTTGCCAATGAAGTTAACATATCTTGAGCATCTACATAATTTTCATGCAATTTCCCTTCAAAAGAATTATATATTTTACTTATATCTTTTAATTTTAAACTTAAAGTTTCATTATCCAATTCTCCAGATATATTTTCTAACATTTCAGGGCTTATATTGTATTGTTTCATTTCTGATATCATATCTGTAATTGAACTTACAAAACCAGACTGCGATTTTGATTTTGAAAACACATTTAATTCTTCACTTACATCTTCAATAGCTCTATATACCATCATTGCTTTTCCACTAGAATTTATATTTACATCTGTCAATCCTCCTACTTGAGAAAAAACTATATTACTTAGTGTCTTAAAGCTAAGTACCCTAACTCTTAGATACTTATCTTTTTCTTTTCCTAAGAATAGCTTACTTACTCTATTTTCAGCCTCAAATGTGTACTGTTCTGGAACTAAAAGTATAATTGATGTCGTTTCATTTTTTTGAGCTTCTTTTTTAATTTCATCTAGTATATAGGTGGATTTTCCACTTCCACTTCTACCTAATACAAACCTAAGTCCCATAAATTTCCGCCTCCAAAATACTATAATCTATTTCTTTGCCATTACATAACTTATTAAATTCACAATACTTGCAATGCTTTTTATTTCTATAGCACATACGTTCTTCTTTATTATATACCTTTTCTATATCATTGTATAGATTGTCTTCGTATGTATGTTCTTCATAATTAGTGTTTTTTATCATACTTATATAATTTTGAATTTTATTTCTATTTGCTTCATGTTTTTCTTCATCATATAAAATGGTAATTGGTAAGTCATCAAATTCAGGTTGATAATATCTCATATTTATATCTTTAACATTTATGTCCATTTTTAAAACTTTAGGTATTACTTCTTTTGCTAAAAACATATAAACAATAGTTTGTATTCTATTTTCTACGTGTTTATAGTCAATCTTTTTAGACTCGGTTTTCCAATCCCATATTTCTATATTGTTATTTCCAATTACAACTAAATCATACTTTGCCTGTATTATATCCCCATTTAATGTCATCCTTACTTCATATTCTGGCAAATACGTTTTTCCTTTTTCAATAGGAACAACTTTTTTTATATTTTCCATCCACTTTAAAAACTTTTTACTATTTTTATCATCCTCATTAAAATAGATTCCAAGAGGTATATTGCTAAAATATCTTTCACAAATCAAATGAAAATCTCTTCCTGTTTTTAAAGTTTCATAATACTCTCTACTACCAACATCATCATTTTTCCAATTTATTCTATCAATATATTTATATTTAAATTTCAATGGACATGATTTATATGTGTTAATTGAATTTTGACTATAAGAAAAATATTTTAATTTATCGTTCACTCATATCACTTCTCTCTTAACTTTATTTTTTAGTAGTTACTTACTGTACATATTGTTTTATCCCCTTTTAGATATATTTCAAGCAATCTTTTAATAACTTATTATATATTAATTTGACCTTTTTTCAATAATATGTTGATTAAGTCTGCTTAAATATATACATGGTTTTTGCTCTTTTCTCTTATTCCCTATATCACTTTCATCTCTATAAGCACTTCCTGAAAGTACTAACATTTCCTTTGCTCTAGTAATCCCTACATATAAAAGTCTAATCTTTTCATTTATAGAATCAATCTTCGTTTTATGAGCATAATCTGTTGAAATACTTCCTTTTAATATAGCTTCAACTTCTGATTTAATAATTGCCATAGGGTTTTTATATTTTTCTTTTAGATACCATTTATCACTCTGAAACTTTTGATTAATATTGTCAGGGAAATTATATTCAACAAGACCTAGTAAAAACACACAATCCCATTCCATCCCCTTTGATTTATGATAGTTACATAGTGTTATACTACCGGGCTCTGGTTCATATCCATTTATCTCATATACCACATCTATTATATGATTAAACACCCTGTTCTTTACATCAAACAATAAATTATATACATCTTCTAAATCCATATTTATATTTTCTGATACTAGATACTTTATATAAAAAGATATATAATCCAGTACAGCTTTATCTTCTTTTTCTAAATTAAGTTTTTTCCCAATAAACAAAACTAAGAGGTCTAACCTTATTATTGGATATTCTAATATCTGTTTTATAATATCTATTCCTCTTTTAAAACTTAAGTATATATCACTTTCTTCTTTAAATTCTATTAAATCATTATCTAACTTACTAAATTCAAAATTATAAATAATTTCTTCGGTAGAATAGTTTTTTAATTCTTCTAAAAAATACTTTATTTCTTCTTCATTATCAGTATCTATAAAAACTTTATTAAGTACAACTATTAACTTTTCTACATCATCACAATGTAACATAAAATCAATAATATATGCTATATTGTTTATAACCTTCCTTTTATTCAAAGAATTTGGTCCTAATTCTTCAAAGGTTAGATTATTCTCTCTAAGTTCTTTAGCAACTTGTGTCACTTGTTCATTAAATGGAACCAATATACCTATACTTTTATCTGGATATTTATTTTTTATACCCTTAACGTATCTAGCAGTTTGCTCTATTTCAATTTTCCAACTCTCATACCACTTTACATTTATATTATAATGTTCTGGATTAGGATTTTCTTTATATCCCATTCCATTTGGCACAGTTTTTATTTGCATATCTTCAAGAGCATGTCTACATTCTTTCTGTCTAAATTCCTTTGTAACATACTTGACAAGAGTGTTTGCTAAATCAAGTATATCTTTTGAACTTCGATTTGACATATCCATCCTATAACAGAAATCTGCACTATTTATAAATTCTTTAAAAAATTTAGGGTCTGATGATGAAAATGTTCCTGTTATACTCTGATTTATATCTCCAACTCTAACTAGGTTTTTATTTTCGCTAGATATAATTTTTATTATATTACCTTGAATTTCATTTGAGTCCTGACACTCATCTTCAAATATATATTTGTATCTAGTTTGAAACTTCTTTCTAAGCCCTTCGTCTAAGCTTAAAGTTTTTTCTGCTAAAATTAATATATCATCATAATCTAGCAATCCATTTTGCTTTAATTTTCTATCATACAATTTATATATTGGTAAAATAATTTTAAGCATTCCTTTGTGTCCTCTTGACAATATTTCTTCAAGTTTATCTGGAGAAATTCCCTTATACTTAAGTTCACTTATTGCATTTCCTGCAAATTCAAAAAAACCTCTTTCCCAGGCTTCAAGAGTTATTTCTTTCCAGCGTTCATCTTTTTGCTCCTTTAAAAACCATCTAAAAGCTCTTTCTCCACCTTCAAATCTAAATCTACTTATACATTCATTTAATATAATACTTTTTTGCAAATCATCAGCTATATTAAAATCCTCACTTAACATTACAACTTCTGGCTTTTCCTTTATTATTTTTACAGCCAAACTGTGTATAGTCATTACTTCATACGAATTAGTATCATCTATTTTATTCTCTTCAAGAATCTTTCTTATTCTACCTTTAAAATTATTTACAGCACTATTCATATATGTAAGAATTAATATTTTACCACCCTTATGTTTCTGTTCAAGTAATAGTTTAGCTACTAAATTTGTTATTATAAATGTTTTTCCAGCACCTGGTACTGCTGGTACTGCCATAGTACCATTATCGTAATTTATTATTGGTATCTGGTCTTCTCTATAATTTATATTAATCATAATTTTTATCTCCTTTATGTGAGATTTTTAAAAGTATACTATACAATATACTCTCTTGGATATAACCATTAATCGCATATTCACTTTTAAATGCATAGATTTTCTTTGCATTTAATAACAAATTATATACTGTATTGTATAGATAATATTTTTTATAATATTCTTCCATTTCATTTGTATAAATCTTTTTTTCTTCAAAAGATTTTCTAAGTACAATTAAATTACTTATATCTTTTTCTATTTTCATATTCCAAGCATTACTTCCTATATCTACCCATATTTGTATACTTCTATCTATATTTGATGATATATATGAATAAGGAGTAGTTATTACTATTTTGTCTTTGGATTTCAACTCTTCTATATCGACAACAGAGTAATAATCGTTTATTGTACTTTTTAAAGCTTCTATAAATATCTTTTCTTTTTTCATCCCAAGTAGACTTAAACTTTCACTAAAAGACTCACTTTCAGCTATTATCTTTTTACATAACCCAACATTCTTTTTACCTTCTTTTAAATTTAACATTTTATCTATGTAAAATTGAGTTAAAAATTCATGTATTTTTATATCACTCTTCTTTTTTTCTTCAATATACTGTAAAATATCACGATACTGACTATGTTCATCTATATTATCAATACTTAAATGTCTTGTTTCATTAAAAATCTTAAATGCTTTTATCCTATTTATTTCTAAAAGAGTTTCTAAAAAGCTTAAGTATTCATCATCTTTTATAAAATCTAAATATCCATAGAATATACATGTAGCCACTACCAATGCATTCCCATATGGATAATCCACAGCTTTTTTATCCTTCTTAGTACTAAAAACATCTATATTTTTTTCTATCAAAGAATCTCTAATTTGATGCTCCAATATACTATTGTTTATAGGAGATATAATTGCTATATCTCTTGGAGATACATCTTCTTCTATAAGAGATATAACTTTTTCACTTATTAAATCTAACATTTCATTATATAATTGACTTGATTGATTTAATTCTATATTTGCAGGTAATAAGTATAAATCTTCTATTCTAATCTCCTTCTTTTTAATATTTTCTTCTTTAGGCTTAATTTTTGATATTATTTTCTCATTTATATAGTCTATATCCACATTATTAAATACAGAATAATCCCTACTATAATCAAAATATATATAACTTTGTAATGTATTATCCAATGCTTCTGTTATAAAATCAACTTCTGCATTACTTGAGCTTTCAAGGCTATCCACAATTATATATCTCACTTCTGTAAATAAGTTTTTTAAATAAAAATCATCATTAAGTAGGTATTGATTGTATAAATATATGCTTAATGCATTATCTAAAATTGAATTTGATAGTAAGGAATTTATATAATATGATATAATTTCATCCATTTGAGTGTATGAAAATCTATATATACTATCTTTATTTTTCTTTGATGAATATATTTTTTCTCCAATAAAATCAAAATCAATTAAATTAAATGCAGACTTATTTATGTTAGTCATTATACTATTTGCTATGGATTTATTGGTTCCTGTAATATCTCCAAAATATCCTTCTTGTATCCTTTTTTCCTTAACTTTTTGCACTATTAAATATTCACTTAAACTATTTGATATAAATGTTGGAGATACAACCTTTGTACTTATTTCATCACATTTTTCTATTATTAGTGGCCAGTATTTAACTAATTCTTTCTTCACAAAACTTATATATGTTGTTATTTTCAGTTCTTCACTATAATTTAATCTTAGAGCCCTTTCATATCGTATCTTTGTGTTATTGTTTGGTACTAACAAAAGAATACACCTTGAATTATTACCAGTTTTATCTAATAATTCTCTATATTTATCTAAAGCTTCATTTCCATATTCTTTTAAACTACTTTTTTCAAATAAATATTCCATATAATCACCTTCCTCAATTAAATTAAGTGTATATTATCTAATTATATCATATTGTGTATTTTACAAAACACAATCAAATTATTGCATTTAACTACAAAAAAAGACTGTATATATACTTGCATTCACATGTGCAAATGTACATACAGTCTTACTATTGATACACTTATATTTCATTTTTTGACTTTAGTATAAATTTACAACTATAAATTTACATTAAGTTTTTAAATATTTTTATTTCCATTTATTTTAATGAATCTTCTATTCCTTTACCTATTTGTGTACCCATTTCTTTTACTTTTGCAGATGAGTTTATTAAACTCATATCATTTTCATTATCCAAAAATGCACATTCTACAAGTACAGCTGGCATATCATTACTTCTTAAAACGTATAAATAATCTTTTGTAGAATCACTAGGAAGTACTCTTGTTTTTATACCTCTATTTGTAAGTTTAAATTTCTCTAAAATTCTATTTAATATATTGGTAGCTACAGTTTTAGTAGTCCCTCCATTTTTATCTTTAAGCTTATAAAATACTTCTACACCATGACCTTGTTTATTAGTTGAGCCATTATAATGTATACTTGTAAATAAATCTGGTTTCAATGAATTAGATAGAGCAGTTCTATTTCCAAGAGATAAAGTCTTATCTGTGTCTCTTGTCATTATTACATTGAATCCCTTTGAACGTAAATATTCAGTTGTTGCAAGTGAAGTATTTAAATTGTAATCTTTTTCAATCATTCCTCCAGATGAATTTCCAGGTGCTGAACCACCATGCCCTGGGTCAATCATAACTGTCTTGCCCCCACTATTTCCTGGTTCTGTTGGAGTCGTATTGTGTTTAGATAATGATGATGCTATAGAGCTCATTACCTTAGAAGTCAATCCTCCTCCTATTTTGTATACCTTATTAGCTGATTTAGCTTCTAAATTATCTTTATGGTATGCAGATACATACGTCTTTGGTGTTATAAGTATTGGAGATTTTAAGTTCGCAGCCAATGGACCTGCTGCTAAAGCATCAACAAGTACATCTGATTTAGCTACTAAAACAGCCTCTAACTCATCATCTGTATAGAATTTTTTTATTACGTTTGCATTTGTTTCGTGTCTATCTGCTCCGTATACTCTATTATTAGTAACACTATCTTTAGTTATTCCATTTACCTTATTTATAACATTTGTTGATATCATTTGAGGACCACCTATAAAATAAGCATTTTGTAAATCCTCACTCTTTAACCATTTATATGTATTGTCTGTAATACTATCTTTATCAGTTAATATAATTGGTTGCTTGTCTTGACCTGCTTTTGCTGCTATAGTAAGTGCATCCACTTCTCCGCCATTAGCATTTGTTATGTATACTTTTTCCACATCATGATTTTTATCTATTTCCTTTGCTATCAATAAAGATGTCTCATATCTATTAGAACCATTTAAACGTGTTTGACTAGCATTTACAGTTGATTTAATTTGATTAGCAGTAGTTTTAGAAATAGCATTCTCATCTCCAATTATAATTATATCTTTAGGGTTTAGGCGCTTTAATTCTGATTTTACACTATTAGGTACATTGTTTTTTTCAACCAAAAGTATTGGTGCATTATATGTGGTTGCCAGTGGAGTTGATATAATGCCATCTATACTTACATCCCCATTTATTATAACTACCTTATCTGAACCATTTTTCCAGCCCTCTTTACTTATTTTAACTGCTGTTTCATATCTATCACTTCCTGTAAGTTCTGTAATAGGTGAAGAAGTTTTTCTCAAATATTTATTTACATCTTTTCTAGAAGTTATATCTTCAATTATACATTCCTGTGTTACATTATAGTCTTTTAAATTTAATCCCAGCTTTTCTAGGTCTTGTCTGTTTAAAGTTTTATGATTATTTTTGCTGTTTATTGTTATCCCTTGTAGTTCCCAAACATTTAGATATTCTGGGTCTTGGTTATAATTGATAGTTCCTTCATATGCCCCAGTTGATTGATTGTAATTTAGAGTTGTATTCAATGGCATGTCATAGCATTTATACTTTAATGTAATGCTATCTGCATCTGGTTTTTCTTTAAATTTGACACTAACTTTTGATTTGCTACCTAAAACGATACTTTTTTTCTCTAAGTTTATATTTAAATCAGCGTTATTTTCCATAGCATTAGATTCAGTAGCAAATGCCATTGTAGGTGCGACGATTGCCATTGAAAGAATCCCTGTTGTTAATAATTTTGTATTTCTTCTCATATTAATCTCCTTACTTAACATAAATTTCTACTTTATTTTTAATCTTTTAACTTTTGAAAATATGTCAAAGTGTATCTAACCCAAAATATAAATAATATATAAGTAATATATAAAAATAAACTTATAAAACTCAAAAAATAAAAAAATTAAATATATTTAATACATTTAATTATCTATACTATATCATTTATTGACATAAAAATCCACAAAAAACACACAAACACACAATAAAATATAGTAATTAAGCTTTTATTGTGTATTACAAATGAATACTCCAACTCTTGACAATTAACTGTAGCCTTAAGATATGTAAATTCTTCATATAATATAAATCCTTTTACAATTAATCATAAAAAGACTGTATATACCTCATTTCGCACTTATATGCACAATGTATATACAGTCTTTATTACTATTATAATTACATTCTTATCTTATAGCTTTAGTTTAAATTTAAAATTGCAGATTAATTTATTTTAAATTTTTCTATGCTCTCATTGTAGACTATTTTAATGAATCTTCTATGCCTTTACCTATTTGTGTACCCATTTCTTTTACTTTATTTGATGTATTAAGTAAACTCATATCTTTCTCATTATCCAAAAATGCACATTCTACAAGTACAGCTGGCATATCATTATTTCTTAAAACATATAAATAATCTTTTGTAGGGTCAGTTGATAGTGTTCTTGTTTTTGCACCTCTATTTTTTAGATTAAATTTCTCTAAGATTCTATTTAATATATTTGTAGCTACAGTTTTAGTAGTCCCTCCATCTTTATCTTTAAGCTTATAAAATACTTCTACACCATTCCCAGTTGTATCAGATGCATTATAGTGTATACTCGTAAATAAATCTGGTCTCAAAGAGTTAGATAAAGCAGTTCTATTTCCAAGAGATAAAGTCTTATCTGTGTCTCTTGTCATTATTACATTGAATCCCTTTGAACGTAAATATTCAGTTGTCGCAAGTGAAGTATTTAATGTATAGTCTTTTTCTTTAATACCCCCTAATGGTTTACCTGTTGTTCCAGTGTCCGAACCACCATGTCCTGGGTCAATCATAACTGTCTTACCCCCACTATTTCCTGGTTCTGTTGGAGTTGTATTGTGTTTAGATAATGATGATGCTATAGAGTTCATTACCTTAGAAGTCAATCCTCCTCCTATTTTATATACTTTATTAGCTGATTTAGCTTCTAAATTATCTTTATGGTATGCAGATACATACGTCTTTGGTGTTATAAGTATTGGAGATTTTAAGTTGGCAGCCAATGGACCTGCTGCTAAAGCATCAACAAGTACATCTGATTTAGCTACTAAAACAGCCTCTAACTCATCATCTGTATAGAATTTTTTTATTACGTTTGCATTTGTTTCGTGTCTATCTGCTCCATATACTCTATTATTAGTAACATTATCTTTAGTTATATCATTTACCTTATTTATAACATTTGTTGATATCATTTGAGGACCACCTATAAAATAAGCATTTTGTAAATCCTCACTCTTTAACCATTTATATGTGTTGTCTGTAATACTATTTTTATCAGTTAATATAATTGGTTGCTTGTCTTGACCTGCTTTTGCTGCTATAGTAAGTGCATCCACTTCTCCGCCATTAGCATTTGTTATGTATACTTTTTCCACATCATGATTTTTATCTATTTCCTTTGCTATCAATAAAGATGTCTCATATCTATTAGAGCCCTTTAGACGTGTTTGACTAGCATTTACAGTCGATTTAATTTGATTAGCAGTAGTTTTAGAAATAGCATTCTCATCTCCAATTATAATTACATCTCTAGGATTTAAACGCTTTAATTCTGATTTTACACTATTAGGTACATTGTTTTTTTCAACCAAAAGTATTGGCGCATTATATGTAGTTGCTAGTGGAGTTGATATAATGCCATCTATACTTACATCTCCATTTATTATAACTACCTTATCTGAACCATTTTTCCAGCCTTCTTTACTTATTTTAACTGCTGTTTCGTATCTATCACTTCCTGTAAGTTCTGTAATAGGTGCAGAAGTTTTTCTTAAATATTTATTTACATCTTTTCTAGAAGTTATATCTTCAATTATACATTCCTGCGTTACATTATAGTCTTTTAAATTTAATCCCATCTTTTCTAGTTCTTGTTTGTTTAAAGTTTTAGGATTATTTTTGCTGTTTATTGTTATCCCTTGTAGTTCCCAAACATTTAGATATTCTGGGTCTTTATTATAATTGATAGTTCCTTCATATGACTCAGTTGATTGATTATAATTTAAAGTTGTATCCAATGGCATATCATAGCATTTATACTTTAATGTAATGCTATCTGCATCTGGTTTTTCTTTAAACTTAACACTGACTTTTGAGGTACTACCTAAAACGATACTTTTTTTCTCTAAGTTTATATTTAAATCAGCGTTATTTTCCATAGCATTAGATTCAGTAGCAAATGCCATTGTAGGTGTGACGATTGCCATTGAAAGAATTCCTGTTGTTAATAATTTTGTATTTCTTCTCATATTAATCTCCTTACTTAACATAAATTTCTACCTTGTTTTTTAATCTTTTATCTTTTGAAAATATATCAAAGTGTTTTTACCCAAAATTATAAATAAGTACATAAAAAATAAACTTCTAAAAAAATTATAAAAACAAAAAATAAAAAAATTAAATATATTGAATATATTTAATTATCTTCACTATATCATTTATTGCCAAAAAAATCTATAAAAGACAAATAAAAACATATAATAATTGTAGGTTTATTAAATTTAATACAACAAAAAAAGATTACGTGGCTACGTCCTACTCTCCCAGGCAGTTTCCCACCAAGTACCATCAGCGCTAGAGAGCTTAACTTCTGTGTTCGGAATGGGAACAGGTGTATCCTCTCTGCTATTGTAACCACATAATCTTTTGGAGCGGGTGAAGGGGATCGAACCCTCACAGCTGGCTTGGAAGGCCAGAACTCTACCATTGAGCTACACCCGCATTAAATTTTTATAAATTAGTAAAACTAATTTTTTAGAGTTAGCACTCTAAAAACTACATATATATCCTAATGAATGAACATCAAATAAATATTGGTCAAGTCCTCGACCTATTAGTATCGATAAGCTAAATACATTGCTGCACTTACACCTTCGACCTATCAACCAGATAGTCTTTCTGGGGTCTTACCCTTGCGGTGGGAAATCTTATCTTGAAGTTGGCTTCGCGCTTAGATGCTTTCAGCGCTTATCCATTCCGTACATAGCTACCCAGCCATGCCCTTGGCAGGACAACTGGTACACCAGAGGTACGTCCATCCCGGTCCTCTCGTACTAAGGACAGGTCTTCTCAAATTTCCTACGCCTGCGACGGATAGGGACCGAACTGTCTCACGACGTTCTGAACCCAGCTCGCGTACCACTTTAATGGGCGAACAGCCCAACCCTTGGGACCTACTACAGCCCCAGGATGTGATGAGCCGACATCGAGGTGCCAAACCTCCCCGTCGATGTGGACTCTTGGGGGAGATAAGCCTGTTATCCCCAGGGTAGCTTTTATCCGTTGAGCGATGGCCCTTCCACGCAGAACCACCGGATCACTAAGTCCGATTTTCATCCTTGCTCGACCTGTATGTCTTGCAATCAAGCTCTCTTTTGCCTTTACACTCTACGTACGATTTCCGACCGTACTGAGAGAACCTTTGAGCGCCTCCGTTACCTTTTGGGAGGCGACCGCCCCAGTCAAACTGCCCACCTGACAGTGTCCCAAGACCAGATTCATGGCCTATGGTTAGAGTCCCAGTACTACAAGGGTGGTATCCCAAGGATGGCTCCGCCAAAACTGGCGTCCTGGTTTCAAAGCCTCCCACCTATCCTGTACATGTAGTACCAAGACCCAATGTCAAGCTACAGTAAAGCTCCATGGGGTCTTTCCGTCCTGTCGCAGGTATCCGGCATCTTCACCGGAATTACAATTTCACCGAGTCTGTTGTTGAGACAGTGCCCAAATCGTTACGCCTTTCGTGCGGGTCGGAACTTACCCGACAAGGAATTTCGCTACCTTAGGACCGTTATAGTTACGGCCGCCGTTTACTGGGGCTTAAGTTCACTGCTTCGATTGCTCTAACAGATCCCCTTAACCTTCCAGCACCGGGCAGGCGTCAGCTCCTATACATCGTCTTGCGACTTAGCAGAAACCTATGTTTTTGGTAAACAGTCGCTTGGGCCTATTCTCTGCGGCCACCTGATGGTGGCACCCCTTATCCCTAAGTTACGGGGTCATTTTGCCGAGTTCCTTAACAACAGTTCTCTCGCTGGCCTTAGGATACTCTCCTCACCCACCTGTGTCGGTTTGCGGTACGGGTACCTTTAACCTCGATAGAGACTTTTCTTGACAGTGTGAAATCAGCTACTTCGCTACTAAATTTCGCTCCCCATCACATCCCAGCATTATCAAAGCGGATTTGCCTACTTTGACTGCCTCAATGCTTGGGCACACATAACCAACAGTGTGCTTAGCTTATCCTACTGTGTCATCCCTTCTCTCAAACGGTTATCGGTAGTACAGGAATATCAACCTGTTGTCCATCACCTACGCCTTTCGGCCTCAGCTTAGGTCCCGACTAACCCAGGGCGGACGAACCTTCCCCTGGAAACCTTGGGTTTACGGCCTGTGGGATTCTCACCCACATCTCGCTACTCATGCCAACATTCTCACTCCCATACTGTCCACATGTCCTTACGGTCATGCTTCAACCCGTATGGGAAGCTCCCCTACCCATCATTACTGATGCCGTAGCTTCGGTAGTAAGTTTTAGCCCCGGAAATCTTCGGCGCAGGATCACTCGACCAGTGAGCTATTACGCACTCTTTGAATGAGTGGCTGCTTCTAAGCCAACATCCTGGTTGTCTGTGCAATCCCACATCCTTTACCACTTAACTTACATTTAGGGACCTTAGCTGACGATCTGGGCTGTTGCCCTTTCGACTATGAATCTTATCACCCACAGTCTGACTCCCAAGTATAAGATGACGGCATTCGGAGTTTGATAGTCTTCGGTAGGTGCAATACCCCCTAGGACATTCAGTGCTCTACCTCCGTATCTCTCACCTTGAGGCTAGCCCTAAAGCTATTTCGGGGAGAACCAGCTATCTCCGGGCTCGATTGGAATTTCACCGCTACCCACAAGTCATCCCCGAGCTTTTCAACGCTCGTGGGTTCGGACCTCCACGAAATTTTACTTTCGCTTCATCCTGCTCATGGGTAGGTCGCCCGGTTTCGGGTCTACGTCAAGTAACTGAACGCTCAGTTAAAACTCGCTTTCGCTACGGCTCCGCACCTTAAGTGCTTAACCTTGCTACTTAACGTAACTCGTTGGCCCGTTCTACAAAAAGTACGCGGTCACACAAGAAATGTGCTTCCACAGCTTGTAAGTGCAGGGTTTCAGGTTCTATTTCACTCCCCTCCCGGGGTTCTTTTCACCTTTCCCTCACGGTACTATACGCTATCGGTCACTAGGTAGTATTTAGCCTTGGAGGGTGGTCCCTCCTGCTTCCCACAGGGTTTCACGTGTCCCGTGGTACTCTGGATCATATCTAAAGTCTTCTCGTTTAACATACAGGACTATTACCTTCTGTGGTGGGTCTTTCCAAACCTCTTCAATTACGATACCTCTTCGTTATGATATGTCCGCAACCCCAATAAAGAAAACTTTATTGGTTTGGGCTAATCCGCGTTCGCTCGCCGCTACTTACGGAATCGAATTTCTTTCTCTTCCTTCAGGTACTTAGATGTTTCAGTTCCCTGAGTTCCCCTCATTAAGCTATGTATTCACTTAATGATACTTAGACATTACTCTAAGTGAGTTTCCTCATTCGGAAATCTTCGGATCAAAGTTTACGTGCAACTCCCCGAAGCTTATCGCAGCTTATCACGTCCTTCATCGGCTCCTAGTGCCAAGGCATCCGCCCTGCACCCTTAATAACTTGACCAGTTAAAAAGGTTTGATAGATTAGAAGCTATCAACTTCGATAATTTTAAAAAGTTATCAGCTTTATATATTACAAATTAGATGTCATATCACTAAATATATATATGCAGTTTTCAAAGTGCTAACGCACAGCGCCAACGGATAAATCCCGTTGCTTAAAGTGCTAACGCACAGCGCCAACAAACAAACTTCACATGCGTTCAGTTTATTCTGTTGCTAAAAGTGCTAATTTTGAGTATTCGTAAAAACGAACCCTCAAAATTAAACAGTAGGTAATTCTCCTTAGAAAGGAGGTGATCCAGCCGCACCTTCCGATACGGCTACCTTGTTACGACTTCACCCCAGTTATTGATTCCACCTTCGACGACTTCTTCCAAAAGGTTAGATAATCGGCTTCGGGCGTCTCCAACTCCCGTGGTGTGACGGGCGGTGTGTACAAGACCCGGGAACGCATTCACCGCAGCATTCTGATCTGCGATTACTAGTAACTCCAGCTTCATGTAGGCGAGTTTCAGCCTACAATCCGAACTGAGAGTAGCTTTAAGGGATTAGCTCCACCTTACGGCTTGGCAACCCTCTGTACTACCCATTGTAGCACGTGTGTAGCCCTAAGCATAAGGGGCATGATGATTTGACGTCATCCCCACCTTCCTCCAGGTTATCCCTGGCAGTCTCTCTAGAGTGCCCAACTTAATGATGGCAACTAAAGACAAGGGTTGCGCTCGTTGCGGGACTTAACCCAACATCTCACGACACGAGCTGACGACAACCATGCACCACCTGTCACCAATGTCCCCGAAGGGAACTCTCCGATTAAGGAGATGTCATTGGGATGTCAAGCTTAGGTAAGGTTCTTCGCGTTGCTTCGAATTAAACCACATGCTCCGCTACTTGTGCGGGTCCCCGTCAATTCCTTTGAGTTTCACTCTTGCGAGCGTACTTCCCAGGCGGAGTACTTAATGCGTTAGCTGCGGCACCGAGGGGGGTAACCCCCGACACCTAGTACTCATCGTTTACAGCGTGGACTACCAGGGTATCTAATCCTGTTTGCTCCCCACGCTTTCGTGCCTCAGCGTCAGTTACAGTCCAGAGAGCCGCCTTCGCAACTGGTGTTCCTCCTAATATCTACGCATTTCACCGCTACACTAGGAATTCCACTCTCCTCTCCTGCACTCAAGTCTCCCAGTTTCAAGAGCTTACTACGGTTGAGCCGTAGCCTTTCACTCCTGACTTGAAAGACCGCCTACGCACCCTTTACGCCCAGTAAATCCGGATAACGCTAGCCCCCTACGTATTACCGCGGCTGCTGGCACGTAGTTAGCCGGGGCTTCCTCCTCAAGTACCGTCATTATCTTCCTTGAGGACAGAGTTTTACGACCCGAAGGCCTTCATCACTCACGCGGCGTTGCTGCATCAGGCTTTCGCCCATTGTGCAATATTCCCCACTGCTGCCTCCCGTAGGAGTTTGGACCGTGTCTCAGTTCCAATGTGGCCGATCACCCTCTCAGGTCGGCTACTGATCGTCGCCTTGGTAAGCCGTTACCTTACCAACTAGCTAATCAGACGCGGGTCCATCCTGTACTGGCTCACCTTTGATATTCAAGAGATGCCTCTCAAATATATTATCCCGTATTAGCATACCTTTCGGTATGTTATCCGTGTGTACAGGGTAGGTTACCCACGCGTTACTCACCCGTCCGCCGCTCTTTACCGAAGTAAATCGCTCAACTTGCATGTGTTAGGCACGCCGCCAGCGTTCATCCTGAGCCAGGATCAAACTCTCAAATAAAAGTTTATCAGGCTCAGATACTATTGTTATCAAAATATCTGGCTTTATGGTTTGTTTCTTGTTTATAAATTAACCTACTGTTTAATTTTCAAAGTTCATTTTGTTCTCTTTCGAGTACAGTAATAATAATATCACCTTTTAAATAACAAGTCAATACATTTTTTTAGTTTTTTTTACAATTTTTCTATTCTTTTTGTAGAAAAAAATCTTATCTTGTTATCTCCTCATATAAAGTTAACAATTATTTTGTCTCAACTTTATTATCTATCAATTGCAAATTATAACTCCTAATAACATCTATTAATAGCTCTGCATATATACGATTTCCTTTTTTATCTTCTGCTGTACTATATCCTGCATTTTCTAATGCTTGAGCTTGACTAATATAATCTTTTGCCTCAAACAACCCATGTTTTCTATATCTTTTATTATTAATTAAAAATAAACTGTGATCTTTGACAGAATCTTGTAATGAATTATACGACCTAAAACTAGCTACAATTTTTTCATTATAATGCTCTGAAGTTGAAATTTCTACACTTTTTCCTTTCCATGCTTTATCTGCTTTTATACCAAATAAATTATTACTCTGTTTTGTAAGTTTAGAATTTCCCCAACCAGATTCTAATATAGCTTGTCCAATTGTTATAGAGGGCAATATTCCATAATCAATATATTCTCTTATAGCTGAGTCTTCTAACTTCTTTATAAATTTAATTTTTTCATCACTACTATCTAATTGTTTATTTCCAAGGTATGTGTATTCTAAATCTTTCATGTATTTTCTTGCTCTACTTTTTTGAGAAGAGTCAAATTTCAATTCGCTTAATACCTTATTAAACTTTTTTACCTTATACACCTTTTCGCCTTTACCATTTTTATCTTCTACTATAAACTTTTCCCCTATATCCAATGTGTCTTTCTTTTTTATATTACTTAAATCTTCATCATGTATTACCATGTCTATAGCAAGTAAGGCCTTCCAACTTAATTGGACCTTTCCATCTCCTGCTTCATCAGCCACATCCATATAGTATTCAATTTTAGTACTTTTTAAATCCCTTACTTTGTATAATTCCTCAAAATATTTCGTTATATTAAAAATAGCAACTATACTTGCTACTATGAATACAGTAATAAAAATCTTCTTAAATAAAAGTTTCACTCTCTTTACACTTTTACTTTTACCCAAATTTTTTATTAATTTTCTAGCCATATTACTCCCCCTTAAAAATTGTATTCCTTAATATTATCATAAATCTTATATCAATTAGTTAATGTTTTAGGCCTTATCTAATTTAAATATTTGCAATTAAATTTTTTAATTATTATATCCACTATATATTTGCTTGCATTTCCATCTCCATATGGATTAGATGCTTTACTCATCTGAACATAGTTATCTTTATTTATTAATAAATCGCTCACTGAATTATATATTCTATCTTCATTAGTACCTACTAATTTAAGTGTCTTTGCTTCAATTCCTTCTGTTCTTTCTGTTTTATCACGCAACACAAGAACTGGCTTACCTAATGATGGAGCTTCTTCCTGTATTCCTCCACTATCAGTCATTATCATATAAGATTTATTTAAAAAGTTATGAAAATCAGCTACATCTAAAGGCTCTATAATATGAATTTTTTCAGGAAATTTTCCAAATATCTCATCAGCTATAGTTCGTATTTTAGGATTTAAATGTATGGGATATACTATCTGTACATCTTCAAAGTCATCTACTATTCGCTTTATAGCTCTGAATATATTTTTCATAGGTTTACCCAAATTTTCTCTTCTGTGAGAGGTTAACAAAATCATCCTATCGTTACCAATCTCATCAATTATAGGATGATTATAGTTTTCTTTTATTGTCATCTTTAAAGCATCAATAGCAGTATTACCAGTTACAAATATATTATTATTAGGTTTTCCTTCAGAAATCAAGTTTTTTCTAGCCAAATTAGTAGGAGCAAAGTGCATATCAGCAATAATACCTGTAAGTTGTCTATTTAACTCCTCTGGAAAAGGAGAATATTTATCATAGGTTCTAAGCCCAGCTTCTATATGACCAACAAGAGTTTTATTATAAAATGCAGTCAAACTTGTAGCTAGAGTTGTGGTTGTATCTCCATGTACCAATATTATATTTGGATTTTCCTTGTTTAAAATCAACGGAAGTTTATTTAAAATCTTACATGTTATATCATTCAGGCTTTGTCCTTTTTCCATTATATCCAAATCATAGTCTACATTTATATTAAAGGTTTCTATAACTTGGTCAAGCATTTCTCTATGTTGAGCTGTAACGCAAACAATACTTTTTATATTCTCTCTTTTTTCAAGTTCCTTTATTAAAGGTGCTACTTTGATAGCTTCAGGTCTAGTTCCAAATACAGTCATAACCTTGATGTCATTCATTTATATCTCTCCTAATCATCTATTTAATCTATATAAATTCTACACTTTCAAAATTATTCATACCAAGACTTAATAACTTTTATACTCTCTTTTGATGGGTAAAAATTTTTTTCGTCATCTATTTTACCTACACAAAACACAGAAAAACCATTTATCCAGTCTTCATTTTCAAAAACTTTCTTATATGCCTCAAAACACCTTGCTTGTTCTTCGCCATTTACAGCTTTTGAAGGAGTATGATTCCACGGCTGAGAACTTGCACTTTCTCTATTTGAAAAACCTAATTCTCCAAAAAATATAGGTTTTCTATGAGCTTTATAAAGGTTATATATTTCTTGTTTTATATTTTGTCCTCTATTGTTTACAGTAGATGAGTGTAAGGCAGAAATTAATTCATCCACTGTATTAACAGGTTTATTACTTAACTCAAAATATGCTGCTATAGATATAAAATCTAACTTATCAAAAAAATTATTGTTCAACTTTTGTTCATAAAACAACTTACTACTTAAATCATCTTTTTTTGTATACCACCAATTAGTTCTGTACGTTACAAGACCGTCAAATTTGGATTGTACAAAATCTATTATTTCACCCCAATTTTGTTGATATTCTTCCAAATGTACAAAATTAGAACCAATATTTAAAACATTTACATCCAGTGGATTTGCTACATCAATTATAAGTTCATTTAATATGGCATTTTGCCAAGTATAAAAAAATCTTTTTTTATTTATAGGGTTCCAGTCAGTCTCATACAATTTTCCATTTTCAATCCATGGATATGCCTCTAATATTGTTGAAATACCTTTTTTATTTAATTTTTTTATTAACTTAATTGCCTTTTCTTTACTATTATTATCTATTGACATAATATCAGAATTAATGGACTCTACATTTATAATTATAGGTACATTTACTGTATTCAATCCCAATTTATCTATATCCTTCATAACTTGATTTATTTCATAATCTACAGATAAATTGGCCGATTTAATCTTACCTTTATATTGATTATTTACTAGACTCCTATCTTTTAACTCAATACTTACAAAGTAAACTATAAATATAAAAATTAAGATTATTAATGAGATTAAAATACTTCTTTTTAATTTAAATTTATTCATATATTTCCTCAAATTATATACCTCTTTTAAAATAATAAATTTATCATATTATCTTCTTTTATATTTTTTTATATATAGCATTGATAATATCATGACTACAATTATAGTAATAAAAGAAATCATTAAAAATACTTTAGTTGTCTTATTTATACTCATATTCCAACTTGAATCTTTTACTTCTTTCTTAGATTTTAAATTATAAGCTAAATCTTCTACCTCTCCGTATTCATCAATTATCAATGTATCTCCTTTTAAATCATTAACTTTACTTTTATTCAACAAATAATCCATTCCTAAATATAAGTTTTTTTCATTCATTGAACTAATTACCATGATATTTTTTTGATTATTATATGGTGATTTTATTAATTGAATGGTAGAAATATTTTTTCCATAATCATCAATAAAGCTTATCTTATCATTTGATATAAAATTGGAGTAATTTTTATCGAACTTTATATTTAAATTATTATTTAACATCTTTATAACAGAATTATTATGTGGCACTCCAAAAACTACAATATTAGTATCCTTATACTTGTCACTAAATTCTTTTCCTCTAATTACATTTATATTTCCATTATGTGAATTTATATTCGCACCTAAAGTAACACCTAATCTAAACATCCAGGTCATAGCTTGTGACCCTGAATAATCTGGCATTATCACAGTTAAATCATTAAATTCATCATCTCTAACAAATGGATACGGATAATTTTCAAAAGATAAGGTTTCATTTTCTTTCGTAGATAACGCCAAATAAGAATTATTTGATACATATGCCCAAGGATTATTACTCTCTCTAGTAACACAATTCGAATTTTTTATACTCAAATTAAATGTCAATTTAACTTGATAATAGTTTTTATTATCTATATCTTTAGGTATTTTTAATTCTAACTTATCATTATTAGAATGTGACCTATCCAATTTTTTACTTCCCACAATAACATCATTTATAGACACTGTAACTAAAGATTTTTCAAAATCTAAATTGTCAGAATATCTTAAATTTAAGATAATCTTTGAACCATCATCTAATACCTTACCCGTTGGTATTTTGACATCAAACAAAGCTTGTTGATTAAATGCTCCTTCCAACAAAAAGTCAGAATATCCTAAGTCTTTTAATGTTAAATGACCTAAATTTAATTTTTGTTCCCTATTAATTTTTATATTAGTCTCTTTGTTTACAAGTACTGATGATGATAAAACTTGGTTAGAAAGTCTATTTTCTATTAATAAATTTGATGCCTTTATTAAATCATCTTCATTACTACCAATTACCACCATCATCTTCTTATTCTTATTGTATGGTGAATCTACTTGCTTGATTATACAGTTTGAAGATAATAGGGTTTGTTCCTTTATACTTAAAATATCCAAAATTTCTTCTGCTGTATTTTCAGGTTTACCAATATATATAATATTATCATCTGACCAATTTTTCATTTCTGAATATAATTTAACATCTAACTTTAAATCATCATTTTTTGTTATTTTTCCAAATGCTGATGCCAAATTAAACACTGCTGTAGTCTCTCCTCTAGTCATATTATCTGGTACTACTATAGTTGTATCTAATTTATGATTATTTTCAATTTCTGCATATGGATACGGATATTCATTTATTGAGTTTTCCACCTTTTTCTGCTTATATCTAATTGATATATATGATTCTTTGTGAATAACCATCCAGTTCCCAGTATTGGAATCATCTTGGCAAATTTTATCAGATATTGTTTTGTATGTTTTTATTTTTATTTCATTATATCCTTGAATTATATAATCTTTTGGAACTAATACTTCTAATGTATTTTTATAATTTGTCTTAGCATTTAATTTAATAGATTTTATTGGTACATTATTTATCAATACAGTTAAACTTGAAACATCTCCATTTAATATTTGGCTCTTACTAAAATTAAGATGCAATAAAACTTCTTCAATATCCCAATTTTTATTTACTTCAAAAAAAGTACTATTACTTCCTATAACACCATCAATAGTTATATCTCTTTCAAACTTATAATTTTTAACTTTAGTCTCATCAGAATTTACTTTGTATATAAGTGATATATTTGAAAAAAACAATACTAAAGATATAATTGATATAATAAATTTTTTCATGTTAATTCCTCCTGTACATG
Source organism: Clostridioides difficile ATCC 9689 = DSM 1296 (assembly GCF_001077535.1). GTDB lineage: Bacteria > Bacillota > Clostridia > Peptostreptococcales > Peptostreptococcaceae > Clostridioides > Clostridioides difficile. The sequence continues at coordinate 1,147,317 of NZ_CP011968.1, read as the reverse complement.
AATCAAAATCTTTCTGTTTTATACCATTTAACCTCTCTTTTAAAAATTATATCTTTTAGATACTCTATCATTCCTTTTATAGCTACAAACAGCCATAGTTGAGAGTATGTAAAATACATTATTGCAACTATGAATATATTTTCAATTGTTGCTTCACCTTTTTCTATAGTAAGGCTTATACTCACTTCTATAATAAATAAAAGATAAGATAGTATCCATATTAGAAAAAAGTTAATTGGAATAGAAATTTCTACTAGTTTAGATATACTTAAAACAAATAAAATATCGGATATAATTACAGATGTTAAAAATAGAAAATATACAGAAAAAAAGTAAGCTATATCAAACACAATCTTATTTCTTCCCTGTTTAAATATATTTTTTATATATTTCATTAATACATATATATTCCCTTTTGCCCATCTAGTACGTTGCTTTATCCACACCTTAACAGTTTCTGGCTCTTGTTCCCATGTTATAGATTGTGGTACAAGCTTTATCTTGTATCCCAATTTATATATCCTAAAACTTATTTCTGTATCTTCTGCAATTGCTTTACTATCCCATCCTCCAATTTCTTCTATGATACTTCTCCTCAATATAAAGTTAGTTCCTGGTATTGTACATAGATTAAAAAGTTGCCATCTACCAGCTTGTGACATCCATTGAAAGCTTAATGTTTCTATGTTTATAAATTTGGTTAATAGGTTTTTATTTTTATTTCGAGTCCTAAATTTCCCAATAACAGCACCTAATTCATCATTCATTACTATAGTTTGTACTAAATATCTAAGTGCATTTTTATCTGGTGTGTTATCTGCATCATAAACAGCTATAAAATCTCCTTTTGAAATCGTATATCCAATATTTAATGCATTAGACTTTCCTTTTCCACCTGTTAAACTATCTGTATTTATTATAGTGAAATTATAATTGTTGTACCTATCCTTTATATTTTCTAAAATTTCTTTACTATTATCAGAAGAATTGTCATTTATAACAATAAGTTCCATCTTACTCTTAGGATAATTGAGTAATAGCAAAGACTCCACAGTTCTACCTATCACTTTAGCTTCATTATGAGCAGGAACAAGTATTGATATCATAGGATATTCATCAATTTCTTTTATTTCTTTATCAAAGTTTTTAAAATAAAATATATATCCACCCATAGCTAAAATAATATTTATAAGCAATAAAGACCATATACTAAACAGACTAAATATGAACAAATACTCTGATACATTTAAATCTCTCATAAATTTCTCCTAAAATATTTTAAAATATTGATTCTAATATAAAATCATTTATTTTAAAAATTTCTTTTTATCTATTCTCTTAAAATATATAAATATAATCACAAATATTAAAACACTTATAGATACTATGAATATTAAAATTTTACTAATATTGGATATGGATTTAAATCTAGTATCACTTTTAGTTATTTCATCTAAATCCTTATCATAGTTGACTATAATTTCATCTCCATTATTTCTTATTTGTATTTCATCAACTTTTACCCAATTATTAAAATCTCTTAAATTCATAAATTCTATATTCTGTTTTTCTAAATATTCTATTGTGTTTTTTAGATACTCTATGTTTAAATATGAATGAAAGAAGAACCCTCCACTAAAACCTCTTACAATAGATAATTTATCTAAATTTTCTTTTATATTTTGAAAAGTAAACTTATCTTCTGGGTCTATATATCCTAAATTTTCGGGTATAAATATATTAAACTCCTCTGTATCCCTAATAATATAAGGATATGTATTTGTGCTAAATTTTTTATCATTATTTTGATGTTGCCCCATATAAGTAGAAAAATATTTTTTTAATTCTTTATATCCCTCTGATTCCATTGCATAATGTGGCGCTTCAAATGCAAGAGGATAAATTCCATTCTCTATACATACTCTAAGACCATTCAAAACTCTATCTTTGACAAATATCTTCATATTTTCTTTTAAGGGTTCATCTTTTTTACCATCCCAAAATTCATACCCTTCTCCAGAAACTTCTTCTTTCTTGTATTGATGAGTATATCCATGCAATATCACAGTTCCACCTTTATCTTGCATATATTTTATTGCTTTGACAATTTCAGGGCTTTCTGATAAAGTTATTACTTTATGATTTTTAGGATTTACATATGCTGGTATTAATGCAATCGTAAATGGTATATTCTTACTACTTAAATAATCCGCTATCTCTACAAGATTTTTTGGTTCTCTAAAAGCATGTACATCTTCTATTCTTACAAATATACGTCCTTTATCAAACGTCTTAATGTTAAAAATATCATTAAGTGAATCGCAAAATATATAAAATAAAACTCCATCTAAATCTAATTTTGATACATAAAAAAGATTTTTATCATTTATTATATATGGATACTTATTTAAGGTATCATTAATACTTCCTATTACTTTATTACTTGTATCTTTTGATTCTACAATGTTAAAAACATAATGTTCATCCAAGTTATATGATTTACCTCTATAATTTACACTAACTATATTGTTTGTTTTTCCTACATAGTCTAAATTGTATTTTTTATGTTCCAAAAGATTTTCTATACCATATCCTAACCAACATATAGTTCCTTTATATGAATTTAAGGAACTAATCAAGTTTTTAGTGTTTTTATCATTATTATATGAGTTTTCATTGATTCCTAAAATAAATATATGACTGTAATAATTTTTATTTATCTCACCATCATAGTTACTCAATTTTAATAGCTCTATATCTGAACTAAATCTTCCCAATAGAGTCCTCATAATATTTAAAATATCTCTATTATAAGCTGTTTCTTTCTTAGAATCATATATGATTAATACCTTATCTGTGCTGGAAGTAATTTCTGATGCGTATGAAGATAAGCTAAAATTTGATATTGTCAGTACTATTGATAATACAACTACTAATTTTAATAGACTTTTATTAAATATTTTAAACATCATATTGAAGTTCCTCTTCAACTATATTCTTAAAATTTATACTATCTCCAAAACTACTCTTATATTGTAAAAATGCAATTTTGACATCTATATTTACATATTTTCCCCTATTGTTTAAATCTAAGTTTAATTCTTTTATCCTTTTCTTTATTCTGTCTTTAACAACTTTTGAACCTTCCAAAGATGTATTTGGCATTAGTATCCCTATCATATCTTTTTGTAAACTATAAATTATATCTTCATTTCTTGTACATTCTATAATATTTGAACCAATATATTTTACTATTTTATTAGTTTTGTTTTCACCAAATATAGTCTGTAGGTTTCCGTAGTATGGTAATTTTACTATCATAAGAGAAAAATCAGTATTATGTCTAATAGATTTACTTATCTCCATATTTACATCATTATAAAAAATCTTTAAATTTCTAAGTCCAGTTTCACTATCAATAGTCACTAATTCCTTATACTGTTCAGATAGTTTTTTATTTGTATTTTGCAATTCATTTATGCTTTTGTTCAGATTACCCATTATAATTGAAGATACTGGTGTTGCTATTATCCACATATATGATATAAATTCAACATCCATATTGTGAGTAATATTGTTATATAAAATATAGGATGTATACATAAATATAATTATTGAACTTGTTATCAACCCCACTACTGAATTTGATAAATAAGTTAACATTATTATAAAAAAAATTATTGCTAACATTATGAACACATTCAATTTATTTTCTGTCCTAATCGATAGTATTACTATTCCAACAATTAAAAATATAAAAACGAGCAAAGCCAATATTAATAAATCTATTTTTTTATTTATCCTATTCATTTTTTATAAATTTACACCTCCAATTATTCTATTAAGTTGCCCAGTTTTTCTAATTATTATTAAAGTCATTATACAAATAAGTTTTCATTTATTAATAAACTATTTAAATTGCATATGAATATAACTTAAACAAAAAATAAAACTGTTCAATAATTAGAAAATAAATTTTCTAAAAAAGAACAGTTTTATTAAGTATTTATTAAGTAAATTTACTTAAACCAACAAGACCCTATTTTGATTTTAACTCTATCCAAGCCTTGTCATATAATTTTATATTTTCACCAATATCTTCAAAAGTTTCACATTTATCAAGTACTTCTTTAGATGGATATGCAACAGGATTCTGAGTTATTTCTGGGTCTAATAATTTTAGTGCTCCTGTATTAGGTGTTGAATACCCAATGTACTCAGCATTTACTTTTGCATTCTCTGGGTCTAATAAAAAGTTTATAAACAGCTCAGCTTCTTTCTTATTTTGTGCTGTTGTAGGTACACACATAGCATCTACCCATTTATTAGTTCCCTCTTTAGGTATAGCATAATCAAGGTCAGGATTTTGCTCCATTAGTGTAACTGCATCTCCAGAATACAGCATACCCATTGCCACTTCTCCACCAAGTAATCTATCCTTACCCTCATCATTTACATAAGCCAATACTAAATCCTTTTGTTTCATTAAAAGATTTTTAGCTTCATTTATTTCTTTTGGATTTACACTATTCATGCTATATCCTAATTTTTTAAGAGTTATCCCTATAGTATCTCTAACAGAGTCAAACATCATTATATTTCCCTTATACTTTGGATTCCAAAGTATATTCCAGCTATCCATAGGGTCTTTAACTTCTTTCTTATTGTACAATATTCCAAGAGTTCCCCACATATATGCAACACTATATTCATTAGTTTTGTCGTATACAGGATTTAAAAAACTCTTATCTAAATATTTCATATTAGGTATATTCTTAAAATCTAATTTTTCCAAAAGACCTTCATTTTTCATTTTCTCTACCATATAGTCTGAAGGAAATACTAAATCATAGTGTGTACTACCACTCTTTACTTTTTGATACATCATTTCATTAGTATCATAAGTTGAATATTGAACATCTATTCCTGTTTCTTTTTCAAACTTATCTATAAGAGACTCATCTATATAATCTCCAACATTATATACATTTAAAACTTTTGTAGAATCAGTTGCTTTATTACATCCTGTAAATAAAGTAACTATCATCATACCTACAGCTATAAGGGATATTGCTTTTTTAAACTTAATCATTATTTAATCCCCCTTACTATAGATTCTTTTTTATTAGCTAGTAAAAGTAAACCTAGAACCACTGCAAACATTATTGTTGATAATGCATTTATTTCAGGTTTTATACCTCTTCTAGCCATTCCATAGATTTCTATAGAAAGATTGCTTACACCATTTCCAGCATTAAAGAAACTTATTATAAAGTCATCTATTGACATAGTAAATGCAATTAAAAATCCAGAAACTATACCTGGTTTTATTTGTGGTAAAATTACTTTTCTAAGAGCGTATATAGGTGTTGCTCCCAAGTCCATAGCTGCATCTTCTATATTATCAGGTAATTGCTTCATTTTTGGCAAAACTGAAAGTATAACGTATGGCAAACAAAACATTATGTGTGCCAATAGCATTGTTGTAAATCCAAATTCCATTTTTACAAATACAAACAGACTCATAAGAGCTACTGCTGTAACTATCTCTGTATTTAAAATAGGAAGATAGTTTACATTTAGTATTAATTTCTTACTCTTACCTCTCATCTTATGTATTCCTATAGCACTTATAGTTCCTACTATTGTAGATATTACAGATGCTAATATAGCTATTACAATAGTATAATATAAAGCACTCATTATACTCTCATTTTGAAGTAATTGACCATACCACTTCCATGTAAATCCATTCCATCTTGCCATTGATTTTGAATCATTGAAAGAAAATAGTACCAAAGCAAATATGGGTGCATACAAAAATAAGAATACTAATGCTAAATATATATTAGAAGTTATTTTCTTTAATTTTAAAATAGTAACCCACCGCCTTCTTTGTCAGATTCATCTCCAAATTTTGACATTATAGACATAGATATTAATATTACTATCATCATAAATATCGATATAGCTGAACCAAAGTTCCAATCTCCAACAACTGTAAACTGTTGTTCAATCAAATCTCCAACCAGCATTATTTTACCTCCACCTAACAGTCTTGATATTGCAAAAGTAGTGACTGCTGGCATAAATACCATAGTTATTCCAGACATTACACCTGGCAAACTCAAAGGAAATATAATTTTTCTAAAAACTGTCATATTATTTGCACCCAAGTCATGAGCAGCGTTTATCAAATCATTATCCATCTTTGATAGTGCTGTATATATTGGAAGAACCATAAATGGTAAAAAGTTATACACCATACCTAAAAGTATGGCAAAATTAGTATACAAAATTGCTAATGGTTGTATTCCAAACCAACCTAAAAATGTATTTAAAAGTCCATTTTTTCCTAATATAGCAACCCATGCATATGTTCTTAAAAGAAAGTTCATCCACATAGGAAGAATAAACAATAATATTAATGAACCTCTTCTACTTACACGAGCCTTTGAAATTATATATGCCACTGGATAACCAACTATAAGGCATATTAATGTAGCTCCTCCTGCTAAAAGAATAGAACGCCCAAAAACTTTCATATATATAGGGTCAATTACTTCTTTATAATTCTCAAGTGTAAAGGCATAACCTCCACCTGATTCTTTTGTAAAACTAAAAAATACTACTAATATTAAAGGAATTATTACAAATATCGCACTCCAAACTACATATGGATATGCTAAAAAAGATTTTCTTTTCATCTTAGTTATTCTCTTTTCTCATTATATGGATATCTTCTGGATATATATCCATGCCTAGTTCAGTCCCAACCTCAGCATTTTTAGTATTATGAAGTATCCACAATCTTCCATTTTCATTCAATTCTATCTCGTAATGCACTCCTTTAAACACTGTAGATGTAACTTTCCCCTTTAACATTCCTTCTTCTGGCTTTACCATTTTTATATCTTCTGGTCTTATTACTACTTCTATATTTTCGTTTTTTTCGAATCCTTTATCAACACACTCAAAATCTCTATTACAGAAATTAACTTTATAATCTTCTATCATAATTCCATCAAATATGTTACTTTCACCTATAAACTTAGCTACAAATGAATTTTTAGGTTCATTGTATATATCTTGTGGTGTTCCCATTTGTTGAATTTTGCCCTTATACATTACAACAATAGTATCTGACATAGTAAGAGCCTCTTCTTGGTCATGAGTTACAAAAACAAATGTTATTCCTAATTTTTTTTGGATTCTCTTTAATTCTATTTGCATCTCTTGTCTTAACTTTAAATCAAGTGCTCCAAGTGGTTCATCTAGTAATAATACCTTTGGTTCATTAACTAGAGCTCTTGCTATTGCAATTCTTTGTTGTTGTCCTCCACTCAATGATTCAACTTGTCGTCTTTCAAAACCTTCTAGTGCAACAAGTTTCAAAACCTCTTTTACTTTAGCATCTATTACATCTTTTGGAGTCTTTTTAATTTTTAATCCAAAAGCTACATTTTCATAAACATCCATGTGTGGAAATAAAGCATATTTTTGAAATACTGTGTTTACTTGTCTTTCATATGGTGGCAAATTATTTATCTCCTTACCTTCAAATAAAACTTTACCATCATCAGCATACTCAAATCCTGCTATTATTTTTAATGTTGTAGTTTTTCCACATCCACTTGGTCCAAGTAATGTTAGAAACTCATTTTTCTTTATATCTAAATTGAAATTATCTAAAACAGTAAGTTCTTCATAATGTTTAGATATATCCCTTAATTCTATTATATTTTCTACCAATTATTAAACACCTCTATTCTAAAATGATGGTGGCGTACTTACCCAAATCACTTTTGCTGTAGTTTTGCCCTCGTTTGATATATAGTGATTTGCTTTCGGTCTAAAGTAAAAACTCTCTCCTTTTTTTACTTTATTTTTCTTTTCGCCTATATGGACATATATTGAACCTGCTAATACATATCCAAATTCTTCACCTTCATGTGGCTTTTCTTCTTTATACTGTCCTCCTGGATACAATGTTATTATTATTGGCTCCATTTCATTTTTTTGTGAATTTGGAATTAACCACTTTAATTTATATTTTAAATCTTCATCTTCAGTTTCAAACATATCTTCTTTTGTAAAACTGATTCTTTCATCATCTATTTCATTAAAAAATTCCCTTAAATTTGTACCTAGTATTTCAAGTATATCTATAAGGGTAGCTATGGATGGTGATGTTAAGTTATTTTCTAATTGAGAAATAAATCCCTTTGACAATTCACATCTATTAGCTAACTCTTCCTGGGTCAGTTGTTTTTCTGTTCTTAATCTTTTTATCTTTTCACCTATATCCATGTTGCACCTCCTAGTTTCTGTTTTATTTTACTAAACATTTTGTTTACTAAACATTGAGTTTAAAATTTCTAAACAACATAGGTAATTATATATAAAATTTGGATATAATACAAGAGTTTTTTTGACATTTTTTTATTTTTTTATTTAGAATAAATACAAGCATTTTAAAGGCTTTGGAAAATACACAGTTTAAAGGTGTTTATATTAATATCTATAAAGTTTAGTATCTCTAATTATAAATTAATTCATTCATTAAATAGAGAATAAGACTTCTAGTACTAAAAAAATATTGAACAAATAAAAAATTGCTAGAAATCTATATTTTATAGTGTTCTAGCAATCCTCATATTTTAATATTCTTTTAATATTCAATTTATCTATCTAAACAAAATGTTAATTTAAAATACTTAACATTTCGTTGAATTTATTCTTAAATTACTTAACTATATTTTGAACAGCAGCCTTTTTCTCACCACTCATATACACTTTGATAAATTTTATATCATCTACTATAAATCTATGTTTAATCTTACTACAATCTAATTTAAATAAGCCAAATACCATTTGTGTGAAATACCCCAATCCAAATGCACTTATTATAGTTCCTATACCAACTTTTCCACCTAATAAAAATCCTACTATTAATGCTCCAACTTCTATAGTACCTCTTATTAATTTAAGTGATTTTCCTGTTTTCTTTTGAATTGCAACCATCAAACCATCTCTAGGTCCACTTCCTAAACCACTTCCCATATAAAATACCATTCCAACAGACAAAAGAACCAATCCTAATATCAACATAATTATTCCTACAAATAAACTATCAGCCTCTGGAATTAAATTACTATATAAAAGTAAATCCATAAAAAATCCAATTAGTAGCATGTTAAAAACAGTTCCCCATCCTACATTTTCTCCAAGAACGACATCAGCAATAACTACTATAGAACCTACAATTATAGAAGCAGTTCCTATAGTTATTCCTATATGATTTGAAAGTCCTTGATGAAATACATCCCAGGGAGATAATCCAAGGTTACAATTTATCGTCAATACTATACCAACTGAACATATAAATAAACCGACTACTAGCTTTAAAAATTTCCATAATACTTTTTGCAACAAATTCTACCCCTCCTAAACATAATTTAACTACTCACTCTAAATATCAAAAGCCAGCAGTTTTCTTACAAAAATCTTATTTTATTAATTTTATAATATACTTCTATGATACATTATTTTATGCTAAATAACTACCATTTTATTACAACTTAGTTACAATTTTTGTCATTATTTTTTGGTGAAGTAATTTATACATTTATCCAACCAATTTCTATCCTTCAAATGTTTTCAATTTCATTTATATTATTTATAAATGAAAAAAACTGTCTAAATATAAGTTATTATACTTAAACAGTTTTTTTATTACTTTATTATGTATTATTAATATGCTGTATTTAATTTTTATCAATTTATTACCTTATATTATTAACCAAATACATTATTTTCTAAAAAAATACTGCTAAGTAAATATTTAGACTTAACAGTATTAAAATTATTTATATTCAATTTTAATCTTATTTTGACTTTATAAATCTTCTTCTCTTTACCCTTGATACACCAACTAACATAATCGACATTATTATCATTGAAGCTCCACCTAAAATTAATTTGAAGTATGTTGTTGTTTTACTCACAGAGCCTCCTCCTCTATTGCCAAAACCTCCAGCTTCTCTTGGATTATCTTGATTTCTATCCATATTCATATTGCCATTTTTACCATTCATATCTCCCTTATCCATATTACCCATTCCTGGTGGCATTTTACCATCCATTCCCTCAGGTGGTTCTGGCATACCACTCATATCCTCATCAAACTTTTCACTACCTTTAATTCCACTTGAACTTTCATCACCAGAGTTTTGCTTTGTCGAAGAAGTTTCTCCACTTAATTGAGATTTTATAGTTTTACTCATATCTTCTGCAACTTCCAAAACCCCTGGTATTGACTTACCTCCTTTACCCATAGGACCTTCTAGCTTTTGATTATTATCATTTCCACTTTTATCTTTATCTGTATTATTCTTACTTTCACTATCATTTGTAGTTTTATTTTTAGTTTCATTATCTGTATTAGCTTTGACTACGCTTGATGTTAATTCAGCATTAACTTCTTTTTCATCACTTTGATTTCCAGAGCGCTTATTTTCACTATTAGAATTATTATTAGAATCACTGTTATTAGAGTTATTGTTGTCAAACCCTTTATTACCAAATCCCTTATTATCACTAGAATCTTCAATTGAAGATGTTATATTTTTTTCAAATTCTTCATAAGTATAAAATGCTGTTGGGTCTTCTTTTACATATGATGCTATCATGTCATGCAATTTTGTTGTCATATTCTCTAAATAGTCTGAATCTAGGTATTTTGTTACTATCTCTTCCAGATATTTATGGTATTTTGTTTTGTATGTCTCATTTTTTAATAACGAGGATATGAGAGGTCTGTCTTCTAAATTACCTGTCGTAGGTTCATCAATTGCTATAGATTGACTACCTCCACCAAAACCACTAAATCCACCAAATGACATATTAAAATCCCATGGTAACATAGAAAATACTCCATCTTGCTCATATAAATAATAGTTATGGGCAAAACTCCCTTGATAGCTATCAAGGTTTAATAAAGCTGTATTTATTGCTATATTTTTAAGGACAGAATCTACATCAAGATATTTTTCAATATCTTCACCTGTATCCAAAGATTTTAATAGTTTTGTGATTTTAGACCAATCAGCTGTCTTTTTATCACTTTCAACGATTAAGTTTGAGTAACTTTCTGGGTCATCTCCTTTATATTGCAACGAGCTTCCTTCATCTGACTTATATAAGTCTCCAGTTACATTACCAAAATTATTTTCAAGATAAGACTCTTTTAATCCTTCTACTGCCAAATACAAACCATGATATTCGCCATTTATAGAGACTTTAGCATATGCAAATTCTGGAGTCGCTAATCCCATTTCCTCGCAAATACTATATGTTAAAAACTCTCTCATATAAGATGGGTCAGAGTAACAGTTATTAAGATTTAATTGAGTAAGCCCTTCCATACTTTGACTAGTATTATACTTATCAAAATTAATCTTATAGCTGTATCTATCACTATCACTATTTGCTACAGATATAAGACTTGAATTTCCTTTAGTTCTTATACCTACGTTTCCATATGTATCTCCATCTACAGTTACTTTTGCAACCTTAAATTCTTCTTTTATAGCATTTTCATTCATATCCTTCAAGTCACTTTCATCTATCTCTATATTAACTTCCATAACCTTGTCTCTGTTAAAATATTTTTCAATATATACATCACTATATAAATCAACACTTTTGTTGCTAGATGTACTATAAACTCCAACTACAGCACATAAAAATATAATCATAATCGAGATAAGAAGGGTAAATTTTTTATCTTTCATAAAAGATTACTCCTCTCTATGCTACATAGTCACCATTATAACTTACAAGAACTGCATTAGTAACTCCATCTACTTGACTCAAGTCATTTATAAGACTTGTTTCTCCATCTTTCATTCTTACTTCAAACACTAATTCTATTCCTTTTTCTGGTGTAACACTTTTTGATTTTATTTGATATTTAGTAAATACTTTTTTAATTTTATCAGTTGCTATATCTTCTGAATCTTCATTATTACAATTTACCATCAATATATATGGAGTTTCAGATATTGTTTTATTTGAAAAGAATATTAGAATCAATCCCATAATTATTGAACCCATGACAGCTAAGGGAATCAAACCTGCTCCTAAAACTATACCTGAACCCAATGACCAAAATAGAAATACTAAATCCATTGGGTCTTTAATTGCTGTTCTAAATCTTACTATAGATAAAGCACCAACCATACCTAAGGATAAAACTACATTTGAAGTAACTGCCAATATTACAAAAGTTGTAAGCATTGTAAGTGCTACAAGCGACACATTGAATGGTCGAGAATACATAATTCCCATATAAGTCTTTTTATAGACCATATATATAAATAAACCTACTAAAAAAGCTGAACCTAGTGCTAAAGCACTGTCCACAAATGAAAAACCTGATACGTTTTCTATAAAACTTGATTTAAAAATATCATTAAATGTCATAATTAAAATCATCCTTCCTATTTTTAACTTATTTATTTTTTATTTTATTTATTTTTAACTTATTTGTTTTTTAACCTTATTTATGTATATCTTTATATAAATCATAGCCTTTATTCTTAAATATATAATCTACTTGAAGCATACTTTGAAACTGCTGTAGAGGTAGTCTTATTAATTTGAATTAAATCCTTTATAAAATCTGGTATAAATTCATCATATTTAACCTCCAATACAGTCATATTATCATCAATTACCGAAACAGTTGGCAAATCTTTATTAAATAAATCTACCGAATTTACAGAAGTTTTAATATCACTATCGATTGTAACTCTTACATTTCCAACTGGATAAATAAAAGCTTCTCTATTGTAATCAACTATGCTTTTTGCCTCTAATCTTTCACATTTTAATTTCAAATAAAATTCTCTTAATAAACAATTTGTCGACTCTTTTAGAAATTCAATATCATTATTTAGTATATTTATTACTTCTTTTTTGGTTAAATTAGTTGATAGCTTTGATGTCATGTTGTAATGTTTGATTTTTTTCTCTAACCTTATATAAGAGCAGTCATTATTATAAAATCTTATCCTAAACTTTTCTCTTATTGCAACGCCATTTAATTTATCCAAAAGTGCTTTATCTTCAGGAGTATCAAAATATAAACTCCTAATAAGATATTTTCCATCTTTAGATGCATTTTCATCTTTCTTCATTATTGGATAGAGTCTTGATTTTAAAGCTAACACATCTGCTTCAGTTATTTTGTGCTTCATTTCAAATCTATAGTTCAATTTTTTATTCACTATTTATATCACCTCTCAATTTATTTAACTCTATTTGATTTATTTTATATTTAGAGTATACTTTACACTACTTTGTTAAATCTCCGTAAAATAAGTGCATCTTTATGGCATATATGTGGCAAACAATATTTACTTCACTAATAATAATGATTATTTTACTTTTATATTGATAAATACATTCTTCAATCTAATTTAGAAAGGAAATTTTATCTTATTTTGATAAATAAAAAAGGTTATATGAAATAGAGAAATACTCTTATTCCATATAACCTTACATGTTACTATATTTAACTTAATATTTATCAATCATTTAGTTGCCTAAAACTTGATAATCATACAACATCTTCATCATATTCACTTGTAAATTGACTGTTATAAAGTTCTTCATAGAATCCTTTCTTTTCAATAAGTTCCTTATGGCTTCCTTGTTCAATAATAGTTCCTTCTTTCATTACTAATATTAAATCAGCATCTCGAATAGTTGATAATCTATGTGCAATAACAAAACTAGTTCTTCCCTTCATCAAGTTATTCATTGCCTTTTGAATTTCTACCTCTGTTCTAGTATCTACACTAGATGTTGCTTCATCAAGAATCAATACTGATGGGTCTGAAAGTATTGCCCTGGCAATTGTTAGAAGTTGCTTTTGACCTTGAGATAGATTAGAAGCATCCTCAGTCAATATAGTGTCATACCCTTGTGGTAAAGTCCTTATAAAATGGTCTACTCTTGCTGATTTTGCTGCTCTTACAATTTCATCCATTGTGGCATCTGACTTACTATATGCAATATTTTCTTTTATACTTCCATTAAACAGCCATGTATCTTGAAGAACCATACCAAACATAGTTCTAAGTTCTCCACGCTTTAAATCTTTTATATTAACACCATCAATAGTAATTCTTCCACCTTGTATCTCATAAAATCTCATAAGTAAATTTACAAGAGTTGTCTTTCCAGCTCCTGTAGGTCCAACAATTGCAATCTTATCTCCTGCATTTAGATTGATATTAATATCTTTCATAAGAATAAAATCATCACTATATCCAAATTTAACATGCTCAAATTGTACTTTACCTTTAGGCATGCTAATAACCTTTGAAGATTCTTCATCCTTTATCTCTTCCACCTCGTCCATAACTGTAAAAACTCTCTCTGCAGATGCTATTGCTGCTTGAAGCATATTTACAATATAAGATATTTCTGTAGTAGGCTCTGATGCTTGATTTACATATTGAATAAACGCTTGTATACTACCAAGAGTCATTGCTCCAGTTGATGCAAATATCCCACCTACAACTGCTATAATAACATAGCCAATTAGGTTTATAAATCTAATAATTGGAGATATTGCATATGACGAAAACTGTGCTTTTCTACTTGCATTATAAAGATTTTGATTTAATATTTTAAAGTTTCTTATAGTATCCTTTTCTTTACTAAATGCTTTAACCACTATTTGACCAGTAAATATCTCTTCTATATTGCTATTTAACTCTCCTAGTGCCTTTTGATTTTCAGAGAATCTTTCTTGTGATTTTCTTGCAATTACAACAGTAATACCCAATGAAACAAGTAATGTTATAGCTGATACTATTGTAAGTGGTACACTTATACTTATCATCATTACAATAGAACCAACTACTGTAACTACTGCTGTAATAAGTTGCATTAATCCTTCTTGTAAACTATCTGCTACTTTTTCTAAATCATTTGTTACTATACTAAGTGTTTCCCCCTTTTTATGAGAATCATAGTACTTAAGAGGAAGTTTATTGAGTTTATCACTTAAATCTTTTCTCATGCTAAGAACTAGATTTTGTGCAACTCCTGACATAATATACTGTTGAATATATATAAATACTGCACTAATTAAGTACAACCCTAGAAGTATTGATACTATACCCCCCATAGTACTAAAATTCACACTGAATTTTGTACCTGTTTGGACTGCAGTTTTTATTCCATTAAATAGTTGGTCAATAGCTTTTCCCATAACCATAGGTGCTAAAACTGTAAGCGCTGAACTTATCAATACTGAAATAAAAATAATTAATATTTTAAACTTTTGTTTTGCCATATATTTTAATAATCTCTTAGTAGTTTTTTTTGCATCCTTAGCTTTTTCTGCTGACATGCCATCTTCAAAACTAAGTACTTCTATATCTTGTTCATCTATTCTTTTTTCACTCATATCATACACCTCCAAATATCAGATTAATTCTTCATCTTATGCAAGTTCTTCTTTACTAAGTTGTGAATCCGCAATTTGCTTATAAACTTCACAATTTTCAAGTAAATCTTTATGTTTTCCAATACCTACAATTTTTCCATCATTTAAAACTATAATCTGATTAGCATCCATGATTGTACTTATACGTTGTGCTATAATTATAGCTGATGAATCTTTGATTTCATTTTTCAACGCTTTTCTAAGTCTTTTATCTGTTTTAAAATCTAATGCAGAAAAACTATCATCAAAGACATATACTTCAGGCTTTCTAACTAACGCTCTTGCAATGGATATTCTCTGTTTTTGACCACCTGACAAATTATTTCCACCTTGTGCTACAAATGAGTCATACTTGTCTTCCATATCAGAAATAAATTCATCAGCTTGAGCTATACTTGCAGCATGCTTTACTTCTTCAATACTTGCATCTTCTTTTCCATACCTTATATTTTCTTCTATTGTTCCACTAAATAAAAAAGCTTTTTGTGGTACAAATCCAATCTTATCTCTAAGTTCTTTTTGAGGAATCTTCTTAATATCCTGACCATTTATAGATATTTCTCCAGATTGAATTTCAAAAAAACGTGGTATTATATTTGCAATAGTAGATTTGCCTGAGCCAGTGCTTCCTATAATTGCAGTTACTTCTCCAGATTTTGCTTCAAATGTTATATTATTTAACACAGGTTCTTCTGATTGTGCATATGAAAAGGTTACATTTTTAAATACTAAATGTCCTCTCTCTGAGACAGTATCTTTATGACCATTTCCATCTACAATTTCAGGTTCTATATCTAATATCTGATTTACTCTATCTGCACATGCACCTGCTCTAGGTATGTACATAAATACCATTACTCCCATGATTAAATAGAATAAAATTAAGATACAATATTCAACAAGTGCCATTATATGACCTATTTCCATATTTCCATTACTGACTCTCATCCCACCAAACCAAATAATACTTACTATACCTAAATTCATTATTAACATTACAATAGGCATAAGTACTGCAAATATTTTATTTATTGAAATTGCTGTTTCAGAATAATCTATTGCAGTTCTATCAAATCTCTTTTTTTCAAAACGACTCCTATTAAAAGCTCTTATAACTCTTACTCCAGTTACTACCTCACGTAACACCCTATTCATATTGTCCATTTTTATTTGCATCATTTTAAACAACTTTATAAGCTTTTTACCAACTAAAAATGCTGAAAGCATGAATAAAAACATTACTACAACAATAATAATTGTCATTGCTTTATCTATAGAATATGCTAAGAATAGACCAGAAACAGTTATAATTGGTGCTGGTAATACTAATTGAATAAACATAAACACAGACTGACCTATTAAAGTAATATCACTAGTACTCCTAGTAATCATTGATGCTGTACCTATATTATTAAAATCATTTATTGATAAATCTTGTGATTTTATAAATACTGCTTCTCTAATATCTCTACAAAATCCAGATGAAAGATTTGCTGATACTTTACAAACTAACACAGCTGATAAAGCTGTTATACCAGCTACTATCATCATCATTAAACCTGTTTTTACAATATAATCTATATCTCCCTTTACTACACCATTGTTTACTATATTTGCTGTAAGTGTTGGTATATACAAAGTTCCAAGTGTTTGTAAAAACGTAAATATCAAAACTACAACAATTAAAACTCTATATGGTTTTAAAAAATGAATTAATTTTTTCATATAATCACACTCCTTTACAAAATACTATGATAAACTATACTGTAACAGGATAGTCAAGGAGGAATTATAATTATGAGTCAAGTTTCAAAAAATTATTTTACAACTGGAGAATTTGCAAAGATTTGTGGAATCAATAAAAAAACACTTTTCCATTATGATGATATAGGTCTTTTCTCACCAGAATTAAAGAAAGAAAATGGATATAGATACTACTCATACCATCAACTTAGCATTTTTGGTATAATTTCTTCACTTAGGGAAGTAAAAATGCCTTTAAAAGAAATTAAAGCTTATATAGACAAAAGAACACCTAATTTACTAATTGAGCTTTTAGAAAAGAAAACCATTGATATTAAAAATGAAATTGAAAAACTAAATAATATTCAAGCTCTAATGGAATCTACTATTTCATTCACTAAAAATGCTTGTAATATAGATGCGAATACTATTACTTTAAAAGAACATGAAGAAGAGTACTTGGTCAAAACACCTGTTACATATAAAGAACAGTTTTTAGGAGATGAGGAAGAAAATTTTTTATATGAATGTATTAACTTTATGGACAACTATGAATTGAGTGATTATGGTACGATTGGCTCAATCATTAAAGGTGAAGATATAATTAATAAAGACTTTGAATCATATTCATATTTATTTACAAAAGTTAATAAAGAGTACAAGAAATATCCTGTATCAATCAAACCAAAGGGACTTTATGTAACTGCTTATCATAAAGGGAGTTATGAAACTATTTACAAGACTTATGAAAAGTTATTAAATTTTTTTAATCAGAATAATTTACGTATTGGGGATTTTGTTTATGAAGAATATCTTCTATATGATATAAGTGTGCGAGATTCTAATGAATATCTAACTCAAATCTCAGCAGAAGTTAAAATGTAAAAGGAGACAAATTATTATGATACAAAGCGAAATAAGTTACTTTAAAAACATTTGGAGTAATAGATGATGAAATTGTAATCTTAGGAATGGGCATTTTAGTCTTATTTACTGGAATTATAACGATATGTTATGCATGTTTAGAAGGTAAAGAGCTTTAATTATTTAAGAATGTAAATGAATCTATTATTTGTATTTTTATAAAAGTGTAAGTAAACTTAAACTAATATAAATTTACTTACACCTTTGCTCATGTTAATTAACCTTACTGAAACATATAAAAATATACAAAGTAACATATTTTATAAATCAGACAGCCACAAGTATATATAAATCTTACTCTCACATAAAATCTAAATTCAAATTCACTGTACATATAGTTCTTCTTCAAATAAACAATATGAATTTTTACCTGATGCTTTTATGCTATAAAGTGCTCTATCTGCATTTTTAAACAATTCAAAAAATGAAGTTCCATCTTGAGGATACCTTGCAATACCTATACTGACAGAAGCATCAAAACTAAAACTCAAATCAGTGTAATTATCCGAAAGTACTCTATTTAATTCTTTAGCTTTTTTATGCAAATTTACTTCTGTAACATAATCTTGCATATATACAACAAATTCATCTCCACCAATTCTTCCGACTAAGTCTTTACTACCAAAACTAGTTTGTATCTTATCAGCAAATGTTTTTAGTACAAAATCACCAAATGGATGACCAAAATTATCATTTATTTCTTTAAAATCATCCAAATCAATAATGAATAATGCATCTTTTTTATCACCTGTATTCATAACTATAGTTTCTTCCACTAATTTTTCAAATGTACCTTTATTGTATATATTGGTCAATGAGTCACTTTCTGCTCTAGTTCTTAACTCTTCATATTTTTTTATATCACTATCTACATCTACAATTACTCCGACAACTCTTAAAAGTTCATTTTCATCATTATAAATACTTGTAATTGATGTTCTACACCAAATATATTCACCATTAGATTTTTTTAAACGATATACTGCTTGATTGTGCATATTCTTTTTTTTAATACTTTCAAGAAAACCTTCAAATATAGCTTTATCTTCAGAATGAACTAAGTCTTTATCTTTAATTTCTTTAAAAATATTCTTACATGCATTGTTATATCCAAATTTTTCAGTCCAAGCCTGCGATACAAATGATTTATTTTCTTTGATATTCCATTCGAAAACGACAGAATCAGTCTGTTCAACAATAATTTTATAACACTCATTACTAAGTCTTAATTCTTCCTTATGAATTATTTCTTTTTCAAGTAGTTCATATTTCATAGATAGTTTAGTTTTATCTATAATAAATTTAAATAAATAAAAGACAATAAAATTAATATATAAAATACCAACACTAGATATTAAGCTTAGAAATTTTAAACTTTCAAGACTAAAAAATTTACTTACATCAAAGATAGAAACAGACAGAAATAAACTAAATATAGGTATTAAAAATAAAGGGAGCCAATACTTTATGGGCATATCTAAATGTACATCTTTTTTAAATAGACAAATAATTTTACAAGTCAACAAAAAGACAATTTTAGATAAAATTGTCGCCAATACTCTTATACTATTATTTTCAAGCATTATTTCAAAGCCTTCTTTTACAAATAAAACAAAAATACTTGTAACTACAATTTCTGACAGTATAAAGAATATACTTAATAAAACAGTAGTAAACAATCGTGTCTTTAAATTTCCTTTATATAAAAATGATGTTGAAAAAATAAGGATGAAAATTAAAG
Organism: Clostridioides difficile ATCC 9689 = DSM 1296; assembly: GCF_001077535.1. GTDB lineage: Bacteria > Bacillota > Clostridia > Peptostreptococcales > Peptostreptococcaceae > Clostridioides > Clostridioides difficile. The sequence continues at coordinate 1,127,383 of NZ_CP011968.1, read as the reverse complement.
GCATTGTGATTTTAGGGTTTAAAGTTATTAAATTACAGAATCCTAAACATATTATAAAACCCAGTTTAGCATATCTTACAACTTTTATATACCCTTCTTTCTGGCCTAAAAAGTCTGATAAAAACATATGGATGACAAAAGCTTCAAATACAACCGTTACTAAATTTGTAATATTAAAAATCAGCTGTTCTTTCATACATATTTTTTATAAAATAAGAAGCTTACTTAAACCTAAATACACTTCAGATTTTACTTTTCCTTTCGTATCTATATTTAAGCATTTACTTTAAATGTCAACTATCGTAATATATGTCAGCTTAATATTGTTCTTTTTTCAACAGTATACAACAGATATATATAAAAAACAACTTCAAACATCTCTATATTTTCTCTAATTTTTTTACAATTTAAATAATATAGTAAATTTAGCTCCTTTTTTGCCATTTTCTACGTATATACGCCCACCATGCTTATTTACAATAGATTTAACTATTGATAATCCAATTCCATGATTTCCCCCTACTCCCTTATAGAATCTTTCAAAAACATGAGGTAAATCTTCTTTCTTGATTCCAATTCCATCATCTTCTATTATCACAACTATATTTTTTTGATTATACTTACACACTATTTTTATTTCACTCTTAGCGTATCTCAAAGCATTTTCTATAAGATTCATAAATGCTTTGGAAATGTTTTTTTCATCACATTCAAATAAAACCATTTCTTCATCAAATTCATAAATAAATTTTATCCCCTTATTTATAGCTCTTACATTTTGCCTAGCTCCACAATTTGAAAGTACTTCTCTTAAATCACATTCTACAAGTTCAAAATCTTTAGTTATATTATCTATTTTAGAAATGTATAATAAATCTTCAACCATATCACTTAACCTATCACTTTCTTCAAGAATTATATCACTTGCATGTTTACTATCTATAACATTATATTTTATAGCTTCTGCATAACCTTTAATAGACATAAGTGGTGTCCTTAATTCATGAGATGCATTTTGAAAAAATATTTTTTGTTCATTATCATACTTATCCAGATACTCAGCACTCTTATTCATAACAGTTGAGAGCTCTACTAATTCTTTATCTGAAAAGTCAAAGTAGGTTCTTTTGAAATCTCCTTGACCCATTTTTTTTGCAAACTCACACAACTCTTTTATCGGTTTAGCAATTTTCTCAGATAAAATCACAGCTGTAAATATTGCTAATATTCCAGCAAAACACATTACAGATATTAATACAATATTTATCTTTTGTGCTAGATTTAGAGTTTTTGATATGTCTATAAAAAGTATAAGATACTTGTCTTGTTCACCATATATACTAGTAATTTTTACAGTTGAAATATAATAATCCTTATTTCTGGTAGATATCCGTGTATTTGCATCTGAATTTAAATCTAATTTTTCATTTTGAATACACTCCCTAATCAGCTCCATCTCATCAACATTTTTTAAGAAATCATCCTCTCTTGTTGGAAATATCAGGTTATACTTAGAATCAACTACCATAGCATCAGCATCTGATTGTGTTTCTGCCATCCTAACTTTATCTTGTACATTTCTCATAAAATTAGATAATACTTTGGGAGGAAGCTTTCCATCATCTTGTGGTGGCTTAATAGGTCTAAAATTACTATCCATATGTTCTACTATTTCTGTAGACTTTGTCAATTCTTCATTCGCAGTTGTTTTTATATATGTATCAAGAAATACATTAAAAGATACTAATATTATCATAAATACTATAATTATCAAACAAAGTATACTCAACAAAATCCTAGTTTTTATGCTTATATTTTTCTTTGAGAACTTTAATTTAAATTTGGATTTAATCTTTCCAATTCTATTCTTGTCATTTCCATTCTTCATCTTAACTTTTCTCCTTCAACCTAAATCCAAACCCCCATACAGTTTCTATTAAAATATTTGTATTTAAAATTTTTTTACGTAATCTCTTCACTGTATCATCAGCAGCCCTTGTCTCAACTTCTATATCGTATCCCCATATTTTGTTTAATAATTCATCTCTGGAAACTGCTCTATCTATATTTTCAAACAAATAAGTCAATAGGTTATATTCATTTGGTGTAAGGTCTATATTTACATTTTTACTTGTAACGATTTTATTCTTTTTATTTATTATTACATCACCAAATTTTAATTCCATATCTATCGAGTTACTATATTTATCATAATTTTGTTTCTTTTCAAACTCTATCCTTCTAAATATAGATTTTACTCTCATAACCAAAGACATTGGGCTAAATGGTTTTGTAAAATAATCATCACTACCTAAGGTTATCCCTGTAATATAATCTATATCTGTATCTCTTGCAGTAAGCATGATTATTGGGACTGTACTTTTCTCACGAAGTTTTGTACATACTTCAAAACCACTTGAGCCAGGCATCATTATATCTAGTATTACTAAGTCACACTCCTTTATATTAAATTGTTCTAAAAGTTCATCACCCGTTTTAAAATCCATAACATCATGACCTTCATTTTTTAAGAATGTCTTTACCAAATTTCTTATATTATCTTCATCATCTGCTATATAAATTAACTTACTCATAAGCTCACTCCTTAATAGACTTTTTATTTAAATTAAATGGTATAAATATATTGATTAAATAATTAAATCCCAATAGATAAGATAAATCTTATTTTTTACTATATTTAAATTATACCAGCTTTTTATAGTACATTAGTTTTAAAATTGTTTGGATTTTAAGGCAATTTTAAGGCAAAAAATAAATTATTATAGAATTTATTAAACTTATTTTAGAAATACTTGAACTACTTCACCTTAATTGCCTTTTAATTACTTTAGGTGATATTTGAAGGTGTAGTACTTTGCATATTTTTGATAAAATAATAATTTAATATTCAACTGTATTTATTCAGTTTATATCAAAATTGATATTTTTCAAACTTTTTATTGAATATTCAAACAATTAATATTATAGTTATATTAAGCACTACAATTCACCTTAATTCTAAAAATATTTATTCATATATAATACTTATTTCATTCTTCACTAATATTATGGATTTCTTAAACTAAATGATAAAATCAGATTCCAACAAAATAAAACTAAATAAAGTATTTCTGAAGGGAGAATTTAAAATGAAAAAAGCTCTTAGATATCTTTTATTTTTAATCATTCTATTGCTTATGTATTTTTTAGCCGTTAAATTAAATTATGATTTCTATACTCAATTTTACACTGGTTATATGCAAGACTTTAAAAGATACATTTTTATTAATTTAATTTCCTCTGGTGGTATTGGTTTATTACTAGGAACTGAATTATTGATTAGAGAATACAAAAAGGATGGTAGTTGGTATATTGATATTCCAAGATTACTTCTTCTTTGTTTTCCATCTTTTTTACTATCACTGATGCCTGTATTCTTCTTTATGTTTCCAGTTGGTAATATCCCAATTATAGGTAATTTTATTATGCTTGATAGAATCCCACTAAACATAATAATTTTTAACATCTTATTTGGATACTTCTTGATAACGAGTTTTCGTAAAAAGTAATAAGCAAGTAATTTAAACAATAATAACTAATTTAAATAAAAAGAAGTAAAAAATTTAAATAAAAATAGCTATCATTAAATAAATTTGATTACTCAATGATAGCTATTTTTTACTTAAACTACATTCTATTCTTATACTAATTTATAATCTTTTGGATTCAGTTTACTTGCTGCTGCTTCATCTACTATAACTATAGTGTCTTTATGAAGTTGAAGTATAGAACCAGGAACTTCTGGAGTTATATCTCCGTAAACAGTATTATATACTGCATCAGCTTTTTCTTCTCCTGAAGCTAAAAGCAATATTTTCTTAGACTTCAATATTGAACCTATTCCCATACTTACAGCTTTTTTAGGAACATCTTCTCTTGATTTAAAGAATCTTGCATTAGCTTCTATTGTAGACTCTGTAAGTTCAACTACATGAGTTCTTTTTGCAAATTTAGTATCAGGTTCATTAAAACCTATATGAGCATTACGACCTATTCCAAGTACTTGTACATCTATACCACCAGCTGCATCTATAGAAGCTTCATAGTTCATACACTCTTTTTCAATATCATCAGCCATTCCATTTGGTAGATGAGTATTTTCTGGCTTTATGTTTACATGATTAAATAGATTCTCTTTCATAAAATAATCATAGCTTTGGTCATTAGATATTGGTAACTTATAATATTCATCTAAATTAAAGCTCATCACATCTGAAAAATCTACTATATTATCATTGTATTTTTTTACTAAATCTCTATACATACCTACTGGTGTACTTCCTGTAGCTAGTCCCAGTATTGAATTTGGTTTTAAAACTATTTGAGCTGCTATCATTTCAGCGGCTTTTTTACTCATTCCATCATAATCTTTACACACTAATACTCTCATCTTATTCCTCCTAAATTTTAACTACTACTTTTACTAATGTAAGTTTAATTTATTATTTTTTATATTGTTTTTACTGTCTTTAAGGTTTGTTTTGTATACTATATATTTTTATATACTACTTCCCCCAAGCAAAGTGTCATTTTACAATCTAAATTCTCATCAAATACAGCTATATCTGCATCCTTACCTATTTCTAAGCTTCCTTTTTTGTCATTTATTCCCAAAGATGTTGCTGGATTTAAAGAAGCTAAATTAATTGCTTCATTCACTTTAAGGTTTGTATTATCTAAGAAGTTAAATACCATTTTATTTAAAGACAACACACTTCCAGCTAATGCTCCATTTTCAAGTCTAGCTTCATTACCCTTAACTATGACTTTCTGACCTCCAAGAGAATAATTGCCATCTTCAAGACCACCAGCTTCTATAGAATCTGTTATTAAAATCAGTCTTTCTTTCCCTTTATTATTTAGTATAAATTGAAATAAATCTTTATTTATATGGATTGTATCTGCTATTAACTCACTGTACACATTAGTTGTAAGTGCTGCACCAACAACGCCTGGGTCTCTATGGTTTAAACCAGTCATTGCATTGAACATGTGAGTTACATTAGTTACTCCTAAATTTATAGCTTCTTTAGCTTGGTCATAATTTGCATTACTATGACCAATAGATAAAACTATATCTGTACATCTTTTTATTTCTCTAGTAAAATCAAAATCAATATCTTTTTCTGGAGCATAAGTTATAACTTTTATAACATCTTTATATTCTTTTATAAATTCGTATTTTGAATTTATTATAAATTTTTCATTTTGTGCTCCCTTATAATTCTCATTTATAAAAGGTCCTTCTAAATGTGCTCCTAATACCTTTGCCCCTTCAAGCTTTCTATTTTGGGCTTTTTTAATAACTTCAAGTGCATCATAAACATGTTCTTTATCCATAGTCATTGTAGTTGGCAGAAAAGATGTTACTCCATGTCTCATAATTGATTTTGAAATTGTTTCAATAGATTCATCAGTCGAATCCATTGTATCTTTTCCCATGTTTCCATGTATATGAATATCAATAAGCCCTGGAGATATATATTTTCCATCAGCATCTATAACTTCACAATCTTTTGGTACACTATCAGCTATATCAATTATTTTTTCATCAAATACTAATACTTTATTTTCTAAGATTTGATTTTTTAATATTATCTTTCCATTAATTAAACATTTCATATTATTCACCTACTCACTCAATACTATTTCATATTGATATTTATCTGTTCTAAATATTGATATGGTATATTCTATAGGGCTACCTTCTCTATTATAGGAATTTCTATGAAGTTTAAGAGCTAAAGCACCTTCATCTGTTTCAAGAAGCTTACTTTCTTCATCTGAAAGTATTACTGGCTCCATTACCTGTTCAGCTTTTTGTATCTTATAGCCATATTTTTCATTTAAAACCCTATATAATGAAGAATTATCCAATATCCCTTTTGTTAGACCCTTACACATTTCTTCTGATAGATATACTATTTCTAATCCAAATGGCTCTCCATCAGTATATCTAAGTCTGACAATCTTATATATATTTGTAGTATTATCACTTATTCCAAGCTTTCTTTTAACTAAATCATCTGGTAGTTCCATCTCAAAGGATAATATATCCGTTTTTATGTTTACTCCCTTTTCTTTCATAACATCAGTAAAACCTTTTACATTTGAAAACTGATACTTCTTTTTTTGCTTTGCAACGAATGTCCCTTTACCTTGTACCCTATAAAGAAGTCCTTCTGTAACTAATCCAACAATGGTTTTATTTACTGTCATACGACTTACATTTTGTATGTTGCAAAGTTCTCTTTCTGGCATTATTGCATCGCCCTCTTTAAGCTCACCAGTTTCTATCATCTCTCTTATTATTGAACTTAATTGAGTATGCAATGGTATATTACTAGATTTATTTACTATTTTCATATAGTCACCACTTTTCGATATGGTATATACCAATTTTGGTATATACCAATTATACTTTAAAAGAAATTTTATTTCAATACTTTTTAACTTATTTTGTAAAAATTTTAATAAAACCTAAAGACAAAAAAGAAATTGGAGTTTATACTATATAAGAAGCTAGAGAATTGAAAAATACATAAATAACTATATTATTTATTGTAAATTTCACTAATACTAATATAGATACTGTGACAAACTACTACATAAGTATATTATGGCTAAATTATAAATATAAAATGAGAGGATGATTTTAATTTGATAAACATAGGTGATTTTAATAAACTTACAGTAAAAAGAAAAACTGAATTTGGATATTTTTTGGATGGACAAACTAATAACACAAAAGACGATATACTTCTTCATAATAGATTAATCGGAAAAAATGAAATAAACATAGGTGATGAAGTAAATGCTTTCATATTTAAAGATTCTGATGACAGAACTGCTGCAACTTTAATACCGCCTTTAGCTAAGGTTGGGGATGTAGCACATTTAAAAGTAGTTGATAATACAGACATTGGTACTTTTATAGATATGGGACTTCCTAAAGACATATTAGTTCCTTTTAAAGCTAAGACTTATCCACTATTTAGAGACGAAAAATATTTATTTTATATATATTTAGACAAAAGCAAAAGAATTGCTGCTACTACAGATATAGATTCATACTTATTAACAGACCATACTTACAATGTAGGAGATATTGTAACTGGAGTTGTATATGGATTCCAAACTAATAATTCTGCAATGATATGTGTAGACAATAAATATGCTGGTGTAATACTTCATAATGAGTACTTTACTGAACTAAAAACTGGTGATGTTCTTGAAAATTTACATGTCATAAAAATATATGAAGATGGAAAACTTGGTCTTTCTCCTAGAGGAAATAGAAAGGATGAACTTGATACTTTAGAAAATAAGATTTTAAGTTATTTAGAAGGTTCTGATGGATATATGAGATTTAATGATAAATCTGACCCTAAAGATATTTCTATATTATTTAATTCAAGTAAGAAAAATTTTAAACGAGCTCTTGGAGTGCTTATGAAAAAAGGATTAATTTATCAAGATGAAGAAGGAACTTATCTAAAATAGTATATTTAAAATATTTAGGAAAATAACTGAACTCCAAGTAACAAAACAGGTGGTATGCTATAAAGCACACCACCCCTTATTCTCAACACCATATTTCATGTTTTGCATATAACTAATTTTGCATAAAATTATTTCCAGCGTTTTAATGTTGGAAAGAAATTGTTCATCATTGTTCTTGCTTCATCTTCAGTCATATCCTTATTACTTTGAAGCATATGAGGGATACAAACTTCTATCATCTCTTCCATACTTATATCAGCTGTAAACTCACCATCTTTAAAACAATAACTACAATAATCAGTACTTTTACTTCCATCTTTATTTGTCCCATATAATTCATCAGTTTGTCCCATTGGCATTGCACAGCATTGGCAAAATTTAGTTTCTTCCATTTTAAATCACTCCTTATATTTTTCTTTGGCTCTTAACCATATTAAAAGTATATCAATGCTAATATGACATGTTTATGTCATATTAGTAATAAAAAATGAAATGATTCCACTAAAATATTGTACTTTTAAGATTATTGAAAGCTGGAACTTTAATAACTATCTTTCTTTTTTATTATGTAGGATTGCAGACTTCTTTGGCACCCATTTTTTTCATAGAACTCTTCTACTCCTGGCTGTGCACCAAAATATAGCATAGTTGGGGTGTTCTCTTTAGCAAGCTGGAAAAGCTTACTACCAATGCCTTGTTTCTGATACTCTGGAAGAACAAGCAATTCTGTAATTGTTCCAAAATAATAACCATCTGAAAGAACTCGCAGACATCCTACAAGCACTTTATCATCATAAGCAGTTATATTCAAAGTTTTTGATAATGCAGTCTGTGTTTTATCCATATTATAATCTCCTGGCCATATCCTGTTGACGAATGGGATAAACATTGAAGCATTAAGTTCTTGGTCATTAACTTTATATTCCATCATCTCTTGTACCTCCATAAATTTAAATTTATTAATTTATAATATTCATATTATATCATTCTCATATATACGCAACAATAAAAATCTGCCTTCCTATATTTTTTTCTATAAACCTTTACCACCATGTATCTACTAAAGTAATAAAGATAGAGTCTGATAGTATAAAATTTACTACATTTTCTAACACCTTTAATCATAAAGATATGTATATAAAAGTAAGGATATATGAGTATAAACCTATAATAAAAATGCCCATATACCCGATAAGATAAGGATATATGAACATATAAAAATTTATATTCTATTTACTTTGGTTTTTATCGCTGCTTCTTTAACTGCCTTAGCAACATTTTTTACTACATTCTTATTAAATACATCTGGTAATATATACTCTGGGCATATTTCTTCATCACTTATTGTATTAGCAATTGCATATGCAGCAGCTATCTTCATTTCTTCATTTATCTCTTTAGCCTTAACATCAAGTGCACCTCTAAATATTCCAGGAAAAGCCAGTACATTATTGACTTGATTAGGGAAGTCTGAACGACCTGTTCCCATTATAAATGCTCCACCTAATTTTGCTTCTTCTGGCATTATCTCTGGAGTAGGATTTGCCATTGCCAATATTATTGGCTTCTCAGACATACTTTCAACCATTTCCTTTGTAACAGCTCCTGGACCTGAAACACCAATAAATACATCTTTTCCTTTTATAATATCTTTTAAAGGTCCTTTTTCATTTCTTATATTTGTTACTTTTAACATTTCTTTTTGAACATAGTTTAGATTTTCTATACTAGCTTCCAATGCTCCACTTCTATCACATAAAATTATATTTTTAACATTCATATTAAGTAGTATCTTTGCTATGGCTATACCAGCAGCTCCTGCTCCGTTTATAACTATTTCTAAATCTTCTATTTTTTTATTTTCAATTAACTTTATTGAGTTTATTATGGCTGCTGCAACTATTATTGCTGTCCCATGTTGGTCATCATGAAAAACAGGTATACTTAAAGATTTTTTTAATCTCTCTTCTATCTCAAAACATCTTGGAGAAGATATGTCTTCCAAATTTATACCTCCAAATACAGGCTCCATCAACTCTACAGATTTAACTATCTCATCTACATCATTAGTCTTTAAACATATTGGAAAAGCGTCTACATCTGCAAATTGTTTAAATAATATAGCTTTACCTTCCATAACAGGTATAGATGCTTCAGCACCAATGTTACCTAATCCAAGTACAGCACTTCCATCACTAACTACTGCTACTAGATTCCCTTTAGAAGTGTATCTATAAACATCATCTTGATTTTCATGTATTTTTAAACAAGGTTCAGCAACCCCTGGTGTATATGCTGTTGATAAATCATCCTTAGTTTTAACTTCTACCTTGCTTTCTACACTTACTTTCCCTTTGTTGATTTCATGCATTTCTAATGCCAATTTTGCATAATCCTTAGACATCAATTTTCCTCCTTAAAATATACACAACTATTTTTAATTTTGATATTCATATTTATTTCTAAACATTATTTACATTCATAAATTGCTCGACCTTGCTCATATATATTATTTCCATAGCTATCTATTGCTACTGTAAGCTTAAGGTCTTCTACTACAATCTTTCTTATAGCTTCAGCTCCTAAATCTTCATATGCAATAATTTCACATGATTTTATTGAATTTGAAATATATGCTCCAGCTCCTCCTATTGCAGCAAGATAAACTGCTCCGTATTTTTGCATACCTTCTATAACCTCATCACTTCTTTTTCCCTTGCCTATCATCAATCTAAGACCTCTTTCTAAAAGAGGTATAGTCAAATCATCCATTCTATAACTCGTCGTTGGACCTGCAGCACCTATAACTTCTCCTGGCTTTGTAGGAGTAGGTCCTACATAATATATTCCTTGACCATATACGTCAAATGGTAATTCTTCACCTTTATTTATACAATCTATCAATCTTTTATGAGCAGCATCTCTTGCTGTATAAAGTATACCACTCAAACTAATTGTATCTCCACAATTTAATTTTGCTATATCAATTTCATTTACAGGTGTAGTTATTTTTATCATTTTATTTTCCTCCTAAATTACTACCTTCTTATGTCTTGATGCATGGCAGTTTATATTTACAACAACAGGTAAACCTGCTATGTGTGTAGGAAAAGTCTCTATGTTTAATCCCAAAGCTGTTGTAGTACCACCTAAGCCTTGAGGTCCTATACCAAGTTTATTAATAGCTGTTAATAGTTCACTTTCAAGTTTTGCTATATTTTCGTCCTTATTAAATTCACCTAGTTCTCTAAAAAGTGCCTTTTTAGCTATTTGAGCACATTTGTCCACAGTCCCACCTATACCAACTCCAATTACCATAGGAGGGCATGGGTTAGGTCCAGCTTCTGAAACTGTATCTATTATGAATTTTTTAATTCCTTCCAATCCATCTGATGGCTTTAACATTTTCATCTTACTCATATTTTCGCTTCCAAATCCCTTAGCTGCAAATTCTATTTTAATTTTATCACCTTTTACCATATCATAATGAATAACAGCAGGTGTATTATCTTTTGTATTTACTCTGTTAATTGGACTTACAACAGATTTTCTTAAGTAGCCTTCTTCATACCCTTGTCTTACTCCCTCATTTATAGCATCAGTAAGTGTGTCTCCTTCAATTAAAACTTCTTGTCCTATTTCAACAAAAAATACAGCCATACCAGTATCTTGGCATATTGGTATATTTTTTTCTTTAGCTATTTCAGCATTTTCAACTAATATATTCAATATATTTTTTCCAACTTCACTCTTTTCACTTTTCGCTTTTTCTTTTATACAGCTTAAAACATCTTCTCCTAAATATAGGCTCGCTTCTATACAAAGTTTTTTTACCTGCTCGACGATTTGTTCAGATTTTATTTTTCTCAAGCGAACATCCCTCCATTACTTTATAAAAAATATTCGTGATTATACTTACACTTTACCATTGTTTTTAAAATTTCTCAATATTTTTATACCAATTACACATAAGTAACTGAATATTTATTTTAAAATTATTATTCATTTTATTAATACTACAACACCTATTATTAAGAATATAAGCTCTATATTTTATATGTAATTCTTATTTTTTTATTACATCTACAAATTCTACTTTTATAAGTCTTTGTAAATCAAATGGAGATAGTTCTATTTGATATCCTATTTTTCCTGCACTCACAATAATTGTATCTAAATTCTTTGCACTTTCATTTACAAAAGTTTTATAAAGCTTTTTCATACCTATAGGAGAACATCCGCCTCTAATATAACCTGTAAGCTTATTTATATCTTTTACATGAATCATCTCTACACTTTTCTCTTTAGCTACTTTTGCAGCCTTTTTTAAGTCTAAGTTTTCATGTACTGGTATTACATATACATATATATTCTTACTAACTCCTTGAGTTACTAATGTCTTATACACTTCATTTACATCTCTTCCTATATCATGTGCCACCTCAACACCATCCACATGTTCACTTTTCACTTCATAAGACATTACTTTATAATCAATCTTATTTGAATCTAATATTCTCATAGCATTAGTCTTAACCATACATTCACTTCCTTTTTATAAAATACGAACATTATACACAGTTTTGAATATTCTGTACTATTTTAATATAGTCTTATAGATTTTAACCAAATATATTTTAAAACGACAGTATTATTATAACTCTATATCAACTTCAAAACTTCATTTTTTTCCAATTCCTTAGAATTTTTTAATATTTTTTTTATTCTAATTGGAGAGTCTCCTAAAATAAATATCCTATCTGCTAAAAACAATGCTTCCTCAATATTATGAGTTACAAATAACACAGTTCTTTTTTCTTTTCTTAATATATTTCTGAAATTATCCATTATAAGCTGTGTATTCTTTGCATCAATAGATTTAAAAGGTTCATCCATTATAATATTTTTTGATGGATATATAAAAGCTCTAGCAATATTTACTCTTTGTCTAATACCTCCACTAAGCATCTGAGGATAGAATTTTTTATAATCACTAATTCCAACCAATTCCAAGTATTCATCACAAATTTTATTTAATTGAGTTTTATTATAGTATTTATTTACAACTATCTTTATATTTTCTTCTACTGTTAACCAGTCTATAAGTCTATCATCTTGAAATATGTAACTAGCTTCAAGCTTATTTCCTACTCTATTTAAATTTTCTTTGATATTTAGATTGTTGGTGTCATTTTTAATAATCCCACTTATTATGTTCAAGAGTGTAGTTTTTCCACAACCAGATTTTCCAAGGATACAATTTACCTCATTTACATAAAAATCAATATTAAAATCTCTAAATATAATACGACTATCATATCTTTTATTTATATTTTCAATACTCAACTTTATCTTTTCCATAAAAAAGCTCTCCTTGCTAAAAACTTTTGAGCTATTTGTAAAATAGCAGATATTAAAAGAACAATAATTATCCATGCAAATATTCCAGATGTGTTAAAGTTAATTTTTTCAGTCTGTATCATAGTTCCAATACCATATGTAGGTTGACTATATACCTCTCCTGCTATAGCAACTTTCAAACTTAAAGAGAATGTTGATACTAGTATAGATATAATTTGAAATTTTATGGCTGGTAAATAAATTTTTAACACCTTATCTATAAACCTTATTTTATACACATTAGCCATTTCTAATAAGTTCTTGTCTATATTCAATATAGCGCCCAAAACGTTATCATACAATATAGGAAAAACTATAGTAAATCCAACTATAAAAGGGGTACTATCCTTTTCAAACCAAATAAGTGCAAGTACTACCAATATCATAGTTGGTATTGAACGTGTCAAAGCATTGATTGGCTTTAATAAGTTTCTAAAAAATCTATTTAAATAAGACACTATTGAAAGTATAATAGCAAAAATCATAGCCAGTAAAAAACTAAAAAAACATCTCCCCATAGAGTAAAGTATATCTATATAGAAACTAGAATTTAGCATAATCTCTTTTATACTATTAAATACTTGACCTACTGTTGGTAAAAAAATATCATTATCAATTTTTAAAGCAATAATTTGCCATAAAAATAAGAGGATAACACAAGAAAGTGTTACCTCCATTTTATCTATAAATTGTTCTTTATTTTTTTTATTTCTCAACAAAGTATATTGCTTCATCTGGTACTTTGCCTCCTAATGTCTTATCATCAAAATTAGCTAATTTCTCATAGTAATTTTTATAATCTTTAATCATGTCCTTAACTGGAATATATTTTAAATTAGCTCTTTCAAGAGATTTTCCTATTATCTTTGATTCAGTAGATATTTTTATTTTTTCAGAATATGCACCTAATTCTTCAGGATTTTTGTTTGCCCAATCTATACTATTTGATAATTGACCTACAAAAGAATCAACAAAATCTTTATTATCTCTTAAAAATTCAGACTTTACAATTAAAGTAGATTGAGGATAACCATCTTTTGAACCACTTACTTCCTTCCATGAGTCATTTAAACTTTTTATAATTTTTATGTCTGGATTTTTAGACATCAAAGCACTAAGTGCAGGTTCTGGAACAATACCTGTTTTAACTTTACCAGTAGCCAATAATGGTACCAGTTCACTTGCTGAATTTACATAATTAAATTTTATATCTGAATAATTTATATCCTTTTGTAACAAAAGACTTTTTATAGTTATGTCTGGAGTAAGTCCTTTTCCAGTACATCCAACTTCTTTACCAACTAAATCAGAATAATCTTTTATATTTTCTGTTGACACCAAATAAAGTGAACCCATTCCTACAGTTCCAACAATATTATATGATGAAGTTTTATTATACGCTATTGCAGCCATGTTTGAAGGAACTATAGCTATATCTGCATCTTTTTTCATCACTCTAGTGGAAATCGCTTCAGGTGTCTTTTCAATGCTATACACTGTTTCATATCCTTCTTTAATCTCTGGATTTTCATTTGCAAGTTTAGCTATTGCCACTGCTGGTAGTCCATCTGGAACAGCTACTTTTACTTGTTTGACAACTGATAGCTCCTTATTTTTAGGGTTATCTTTTCCTGGTGAACATCCTACCAAAACAACCATAGTCAACACCACTAATAATATTATAGAAATATACTTTTTCATCTCTTCCTCCCAAAGGTAACGTCATTAAAATAATTATATTTATTTATACTAATTTCTGTTAATTTATCGAATAATCCTTCTTTTTTAAGTATTTTTATTTATACTTTAATGTTTTTTCTTTTTTTTAGTTGAACTTTTTTGTTGATTTTTATTACTTCTGTTATTTGTATTAGTTTTTTTGTTTTTATTTGTTCCTTTAGATACATTTTTTTTAGAATTATTTCTATTAAAATAAGGCTTTTCATTTTTTGGCTTTATAAGACATCTATGTCCAAAACCAATTAAGTCTTCTCTTCCTGCTTCAACTAACGCAGAGTATACCAAATCATAATTTCTAGGTGCTCTATATTGTAATAAAGCCCTTTGCATCGCCTTGTCACGTTTTGATTTAGGAACATAAACTGGCTTCATTGTAAGCGGGTCAATACCTGTATAAAACATGGTTGTAGATAGAGTCCCTGGAGTTGGATAAAAATCCTGAACCTGCTCTGGTTGGTAGTGAGTATCTCTTAAATACTCTGCTAACTCTATAGCGCTATTTAAGGTAGAACCAGGGTGACTAGACATTAAATAGGGTATCAAATATTGCTTTTTACCTAATTCTTCATTTATAGCAAAAAACTTCTGTCTAAATTTATCATAAGTTTTTCCTGCTGGTTTTTGCATATACTTTAAAACTTCTTCTGATATATGTTCTGGGGCTACCTTTAACTGACCACTTACATGATGCTCTATCAACTCTCTAAGAAATTTATTGTTCTTATCTGCCATTACATAATCGTATCTAATTCCAGAACGCACAAACACCTTTTTTATTTTAGGTAATTTTCTTACAGCTCTAAGTAAATGTAAGTATTCACTGTGGTCTGCATCTAAATTTTTACATGGTGATGGAGATAAGCATTGTCTATTTTTACAAGCACCTTTAGTAATTTGTTTTTTACATGCTGGTCTTCTAAAATTAGCTGTTGGACCTCCAACATCATGTATATACCCTTTAAAATCATCTAAATTTGTTATTCCTATTGCTTCATCAATAATTGATTTTTCACTTCTACTTTGCACTGCTCTACCTTGATGAAATGTTATTGCACAAAATGAACAACTACCAAAACAGCCTCTTGAACTTACTATACTAAATTTTACTTCTTCTATAGCTGGTATTCCTCCAAATTTTTCATACACAGGATGGTATGTCTTCTGATATGGTAATCCATATACTTCATCTAGTTCTTCTCTACTAAGTGGTTTTTCTGGCTTATTTTGAACCAGATACTTACTTCCATGAGGTTGAACAATTATATTACCTCTAAATGGGTCTTGCTCATCATATTGAATTTTAAAAGCTTCTACATACTTCATTTTATCTTCACAAATTTCTTTATATGATGGAATTAATATATATTTATCATATATTTCTTCCAATGTATCTGAAATATAGCATGTCCCATCAATATGTCTAATGTATTTTGGGTCATATCCATCATTAAGTGCATTGGCTACTTCTACAATCTGCTTTTCACTCATACCATAAACTAATAAATCTGCTCCACTATCTATTAACATAGACTTTCTAACCTTATCACTCCAATAATCATAGTGTGCAAATCTTCTTAAGCTCGCTTCAATTCCACCTATTACTATTGCAACATCACTGTATGCTTCTCTTATTTTATTGCAATATACTATAGTAGCTCTATCTGGTCTATAACCCATTTTCCCACCTGGAGAATACATATCCTTTTCTCTATGCTTTTTACTTACAGAATAATGATTGACCATTGAATCCATATTTCCTGCATTAACTAGAAATGCAAGTCTAGGTTTTCCTAGCTTCATAAAATCATCTGTAGTTCTCCAGTCTGGTTGAGCTATTATTCCAACTTTATACCCAGCACTTTCTAAAACTCTAGATATTATTGCTGTTCCAAAACTATGATGGTCCACATAAGCATCTCCTGTAACTAGAACAAAATCTAATTCTTCCCATCCTCTATCTATCATATCTTGTTTGCTTATTGGTAAAAACTTATTTTCCATATTATCACCTGCTCAATATATATTTAACAAATATTTTTTTATACAAAAGTATCTTTTAATTTTGTTCTTAACGCTTAATTATATCATAAAAAATACTTAAAACCACAACTTAAATGATTTATATAGACATTTTAAGTCTAATAAATTCAAATTGCGATTTTAAGTATATATATAACACAGTATTTTAAGTATTTTCTTCAGCTTCAATACTAGTTATTTCACTTCCAAATATTAAACATGCATCTTTACCATCAAACCATTTCAAAGTAGTTGTAGTTATATTTGCCTGTACCTCAAACTTTTTATTATGCATGAATGATTTATAAGTATCATCACCATCTTTTAAATATATCATAGGGCATTTTTTACAAGGTTTATCTTGATTATTCCATATCGCTTTATAACATAAATCACCTACATGAGTGTTTGGTGCTGACTCAAGCATTTTTTTATTGATAAATAGTAATTCATAGGTATTCCTGTCAACAACATATGCCCATATATCCATATTATCCATCACAGATTTTTGAATTGTTAAAGACTCTTCTAGCTTACTCTGAATACGCATTTTTAATAAAAACATACTGAGCGTTTTAGATATAAATGTCAAAGTGTTCACTTCATCATTAGTTCACATACGATTATATGAACATTCATCAAATCCTATGAACCCTCTAAATTCATTACCCTCTAAAATTTTACATTGTAATATTGAACGTATGCCTTGTGGCTTAAGTACTTTTTTCACATCACTACCTAAATTTTCAATATCATTACAATAAAATAACCCATCTGCATTAAAATTTAAAAGATAGTTGCCTAAATCCTTGTAACAAATATTTTTAAGATTATTAATTTCCGAGGTTACACCTTCGTTACACCATTCAAATGTATTTTTACATACTCGATTATCATCTGAATTTTCAAATATATACATGCGACTCACATTAAAGTGTTTACCTACGATACTTAGAATTAAATTTACTGCCACTTCTATATCACTTGATTCATATAGTATATCAAATATATAATTTGTGATATGTTCTTTAAAAGACATCTCTACATTATCACTATCTCCTGCATTTCTTGTATTAGTTATATATTGGACTTTATCAATTTTTTTATCATACAATGTATAACAATTCTTACCCTTCCCTTTGGCTGAGTAAAGAGCCATATCCGCATTTCTAAATAGTGTCATATAGTCCATACCATCTTGTGGAAACTTAGCAATTCCTACACTTAATGATATTTTATAATTTCGTCCTTTACCTAAAAAAGACCTTTCAAATGTTTTTACCAATTCTTCTGCTTTATTTATAATATCTCTTGTTTCAGAAATATCTTTTATAAATACAATAAACTCATCTCCACCAATTCTTCCTACTATATCGGTTGCTCTAAATAGATTTATTAGGTCATTTGCAATTTCACTTAATACAGCATCCCCATATAAATGTCCTAAATTATCATTTATTCCTTTAAAGTCATCAATATCAATAATCATTAAAGCACCTTTTCTTTTTTTATCCAATGTTATGTACTCTTCTATAAGTGATTGTGATGCTTTTTTATTATACAAATCTGTAAGAGGGTCTTTTTCTGCCCTTTCTTTCAACTTTTCAGCTTCTCGTTTTGATTCATCAATATCAGTCAAACTTCCTACTACTTTATAAGGTTTACCATTATTATCAAATAAAGTTGTTGCCTTTATACTAAACCAAGCGTAAATAGTATCTCTAGTTCTAAGTCTAATTTCACACTCTTCATACTCACTACCTTGTGAAGTAAGTTTAATTAATGAAATAAACTTATCCATATCATCATGATATATATCTACTGATTTAATTATATTTTTTGTTGCGTTTTCAGTTATAGGGTCATATTTAAACTTATTATACCAATTAGGTGATATATTCATTTTATCTTTTTCTATATCCCATTCTATTATAATATTTTGCGTCTGCTTTAAAATGATTTCATGACGTTCTTCACTCTTTTTAAGTTCTTGCTCTAATAATTTAGCAGAAGTAATATCTACAATAACACAACAAAGTACAGATTTTCCATTATCATAAATCATCTTTCTTCCTTTTAATAAAATCCATATAATAGTGCCATCCCTTTTTTCAACTCTTTGTTCAGATGCAAATGTATCACTTAATTTGAGTTGTTTGTTTATACTATTAATTAATTCTGTTCTATCATCTTTAAAAATAAGTTTGATTAATTTATTATTTAGCTCATCTTCCAGTTGTTTGCGTGTATATCCAATCATATTTAAATAACCTTCATTTAAATATATACTATCAAAATCATCATTTATCTCAGTTATCACTATTCCACCAACAATACTATCATTGATAGCCTGTATTTCAAATCTTTTTGAATCTAATTCTTCTTGTATTTTCTTAAGTTCTGTTATATCAGTTAAAACTCCCTGAATACACTCACTTCCTTTATTATCATTTATAGACTTACTTCTCTCCAAAATCCAAATTATACTTCCATCTTTTCTTACAATTCTATATTCAACTTCAATTTTATCTTGTTTTTCTAATTGATTTAGAATAATACAATTAAACTTGTCTAAATCATCTTTATAAATCATGTCTTTAAATCTATTTTTAAATATTTTATTTAAATCTTCACAAGAGTAACCTGTAAGCTCTAAAAACCCCTGACTTACATATGTCATAGTCATATATTCATCTTTTAAACAGGTTTTAACCCCTCCTAATATATTATCAGTGAGTACTTTAAATTTTTCTTTTTCATTTATAATAATTTTGGTGTTATTATTTATAATACATGCTATATATATTATAAAAATCAATATAACTAGTAGTATTTCTAATGCAAAAATATATACATCATAAGATATATTCTCTGACTGAATAGATACTATTTTATTTGGCACAACAGAAAAAACATACCAATCATTAACTCCAAGTGGCTGATAGTTTAACATAAATTTTTCATTATCTAAGTTATAATTAAAATATCCAGACTTATCATTTTTCATATTTTCTTTTATAGTTTTTAGACAATCATCTTCATCACAGTTATCTTTGTCAAAAAGCTGAAATATACATGATAGCGTCTTTCTATTTTTATTTGTTTTTTGAGCAACTATATCTCCATTTTTCTTTGCAACAAAAACATCTGCTTTTTCATCAAATGCAGATAATCCTAATAACTCATTTAACTTTTTTGAATCATAAATTCCACTTAAAACACCAACTATTTTCCCACTTTTATAAACTGGGGTAGATAAAACTATTATTTCTTTATTATTAACAATAGATTTTAAAGGCTCTGATATATTCTTTTCTCCATTTTTAGCTTTTTTAAAATAATCTCTATCTTGAACATTATGGGTAATTCCATCATTAGAATAACATTCCCCATCTAATGTAGAGATAGTCATTCTAATTAAAGAACTTCGCTTTACATCAGAATCCATTAAATCAATCACCATTTCATCATTTATATTATTCAAGTTTCCTATGAAGTTAGCAATAGATTCAAGCATGTCAAATTGACCACTAAGTCTTGTCTTGAGATTAATTATATTGTGTTCTGTAAACTCAGACAAATATGTATGTGTGGTTTCTTTTAATTTATTATCTAATTTAAATTTAAACTTGAAAACAGCTCCACATGTTAAAATAATTATAATAATAAACAAGATACTAATACCTAAAATTCTTGGCTTTAGTCTGTTCATCATACTCACATCCTCATTGTATATAATTATATTACTTCTTTTGCAAACCTTTGTATTTATTTAAATTGTTTACTTCTATTTCTATGATTTTTTCAATATACATTTACCTTCTTCCTGTATTAGAATTAAATAAGATAGCTTAAGATTTATTTGTAAAATCTTTATTCATATTTCATCATTCTTAATTAATATTAAAAATTATAACTTTATTTTTGATTTATCAAAAAGTAATAATGTAATATATTCATTATTATTCATTCCTTTTCTAATTAATTACTCTTCAATTAATTTCATAACAAAAAAATTCTATCTAATCATTCCCTCTAAAAAATATTTTGTTTTTTTTTATATGATTCAGTTAGCAAATTAATTTTGTATACATAAAATTTAAACCATATAAAAACATATACTTTAGATTAATACTCAAAACTTAAGTTACCAGATAATAATTCTAGTAAAATATTATAATATCCTTTTACTATTTTATTTTTATAAATATAATAATTATATTTATAAAAATAAAATATAAATTTCAAAATCACTTTTTTTATTAACTTTTTTATAATTATAATAAAAATATATAACAGTACTATTATAAATACACATTTAAAACCTTATAAATATACAAATACAATTATATGAATTTTCATCCTCAATTATAGCATAGAATATGACTATCTATATCCTAAAATTATCCATTTCTAAAAAAAAGGTAACTATTATTAAGAATATCAACTTATAGAATTTATATTCCACATACGATTTTCAATCAAAAAAACAAGGGCTAAAAAGTGAATTGTGCACTTTTTAGCCCTTTATTAATTATTCATTTATTTCATGTAAGAATAGACCACATCTTACTTTAGGTTCAAACCATGTTGACTTAGCTGGCATTATCTTATTTGCATCTGCTACTCTTATTAAATCTTCAATACTAGTAGGATACATTGCAAATGCTACTTTCATATCTTCATTAACTCTTTTTTCTAATTCTTCAAGACCTCTAATTCCACCGATAAAATCAATTCTTTTATCTACTCTAGGATTATCAATTCCTAAAATAGCATCAATAACATAGTCTTGTAATATAGAAATGTCTAATGAATCAACAGGGTCTTCTATTTCTAATAAATTTTTATTTGCTTTCATTTTATACCACTTATCACCTAGGTACATTCCGAAAGTTCCTTTTTTGTCAGGTTTATATTTTTCTTTTCCTTCTATTTCTTCTAGTTCAAAATTTTCTTTTATTTTATTTATAAATTCTTCCTCGCTTAAACCATTTAAGTCTTTGATAACCCTATTATAATCCAAAACCATTAAATTCTCATCTGGTGCAATCATTGCTATGAAGTAATTAAATTCTTCTTTTCCAGTATAATTTGGATTTTTAGCTCTCATTTCTTTGGCTACATTTTCTGCTGAAGCTGTCCTATGATGACCATCTGCAATGTATAGATAATCTAATTTTTCAAATTTATCTACTAGGTTATCTATTATATCATCATTATCAATCTTCCATACTGTATGCTCTATCTTGTCATCTGTTATGAAATCATATAAAGGTTCATTATTATCCATAAAATCATTGATTATATCATCTATCATCCTTTGATGTTTGTAAGTTACAAGTATAGTTCCCGTATTAGCATCACAGTATTTTATGTGTTTAGTTCTATCAATTTCCTTTTCTGGTCGAGTGTACTCATGTTTTTTTATTGTTCCATTCAAGCTTTCATCAACTGATATACATGCTACTATACCAACTTGAGCTCTACCATCCATGATTTGTTTATATATATATATACACTCTTTGTCATCTTTTACTAGAATTTCTTGTTTTCGAAACTCATCTAAATTTTCTCGCGCTTTTAAATAAACTTTTTCATCATATAAATCTATATTTTCATCTAAATCAATTTCTGATTTATCTATATGCAAAAATGAATATGGATTCCCTTCTGCAATTCTTCTAGCTTCTTTACTATTCATAACATCGTAAGGAAGTGCTGCTACTTTATCTACTATATATTTATTTGGTCTAATCGCCTTAAATGGTTTAATCGTTGCCATTACTAATTTCCTCCTAATTATACAAAATATTTTATAATGCTACCCCTATTAGATTGTTGAAGTCAAGAAAGAAATCTTGAATCACATTTACTATTTCGTCTCCTATTCTTTCTTGAGCTTCTACTGTAGATGCCCCAATATGAGGTGTAGGAGAAACTCTTGGATGATTTACTAAGTCTAAATTTAATGTAGGTTCTTGTTCATAAACATCTATAGCAGCTGCTGATAATTTACCTTCATCTAATGCTTTTAGTAAATCTTTTTCATCAACTAAACCGCCTCTTGCACAGTTTATTAAATAAGCCCCTTTCTTCATCTTATTTATTTCTTTTTCAGTTATTACTGCCCCCTTATTCTTATCAAATGGTATGTGTAAAGATAAGAAATCTGCATTTTCTAAAACTTCTTCCATATCACAGAATTTATAATTGTTAAAGCCTTGCGCCTCACCCATTATGTCAGTATATATAACATTCATACCTAATAATTCTGCTCTCTTTGCAACTTCTTTTGCAATTCTTCCAAAACCTATAAGTCCAAGTGTCTTTCCATTAATTTCTGTACCTTTATACTTTTTCTTCTCCCATTTTCCATCTCTCATAGTTACATTTGCAGTATTTATGAATCTTGCAAGAACAAATAATTGACCTATTGTAAGTTCTGCAACAGATATACTGCTTGCATTTGGAGTATTCATAACTTTTATGCCATTAGCTTGAGCATATTTAACATCTATATTATCCAGACCTACTCCACCTCTTACTATCAACTTCAACTTTTTACCCTCTAATGCTTTATCTATTACATCTTTAGTAACTTTAGTAGCTGAACGTACTACAAGTACATCAACATCTTTAAGTTTATCTCCTAAAACATCTTTTTCATAAAACTGCTCTATCACATTAAAATCTAACTCTCTCAATTTTCTCGCTGCTTCTTTCTCTATTCCATCAGTAACTAATATATTATACATAACAAACTCCTCCAATTTTTATTCACTTAATTTTTCCAATTTTTATTTTTTAAAGTATTTTCATCAATAAAAAACTTTACTTAATTCAACTTTCTGTTTATATAATTTTCAAAATATTTTTTTATTAAAGTCATATCAAATTTTTCTATTGTTTGTTAAAAATTTAATATGTAATTTTTATAAAATATTATTTATTATATATTCTAAATTTATCTTAAAACATACATATTTTTACAATATTATTTATTAAAACCTAATATATCATCAATATTATCTAATAATTCTTGTACATCTTCGACAGTATAGTCACCCATATGTGAAATTCTAAAAGTTTTTTCTTTTAAATCTCCATAGCCATTTGCTATTTGGAATCCTCGTTCTTGTAATTTTGAATTTAAATTTGATACACTAATACCTTGAGTATTTTCTATAACAGTAAGTGTATTGGATAAGTGATTTTCATTGGTAAAAATTTGGAAGTGTTTTTTAGCCCAGTTTCTAACTAAGTTTGCCATGTCTTCATGTCTGTTGAATCTGTTATCTAGGCCTTCATCTAATATATTATCTAATTGGAAATCTAAAGCGAACATGTGAGAAAGAGATGGTGTTGAAGGGTATTGGTAGTTTTTCTTGATTAAGTATTCATACATTGCTAACAAATCAAGATATACTCCTCTAAAAGGTACTTGCTTAGCTCTATCGATTGCTTTTTGAGAAAATGTGCAAATAGACATTCCTGGTGGTAATCCCAGTGCTTTTTGTACTGATGTTATACAAATATCTATTCCAATCTTATCAACCTCGACTTTTATTCCACCGGCTGAACTTACAGTATCTACACAGTAGATTACATCTTCATACTTTTTAACAACTTCTCCAATTTCTTCTATTGGATTTCTTATTCCAGTTGAAGTTTCATTGTGAGTTACAGTTATTAAATCGTATTCTCCGGTAGAAAGCACCTTATCAACCATTTCTGGCGTTGTTGCCTCTCCTAATTCAACTTTAAATATATCCGCTGGGACATTATTAGCCACTGCCATTTTGTACCATCTATCACCAAAGGATCCACAGGAAAATACTGCTGCCTTTTTGGATGTACAGGAACGAATGGAGCCTTCCATTAAACCAGTTCCGGATGACGTGGATAAAAGTATCGTGTTGTTTGTATAGAATAGTTTTTGCATCTTTTCACTTATACTCTTTTGGAGCATAGATGCATCTTTTCCTCTATGTCCTATCATTGGTGTAGCCATCTTTTGCAAGACTTCTTCTTTAACATCAATAGGACCAGGAATAAATAATTTCTTACTCATTATAATTCCCCCCTTTTTAGTTTGTAATATGGATAGCGTTTTTACTGTCCTTATTTTTAATAACTATAATATCAAGCTGAATTAACTATGTCAACATAAAATTTATTTTTTATATATAATTTATTTTATATATTTTATGAAAACATTCATTTTCTACCTTTTCATAAGTCTGAATTTTCTGAATTATTCTCTCAAAAAAAATATACTTTTTATCTATATAAATTAATTTTTTTAGTATGTAAATTTGACGCTATTACGATAAATCTTTTTAGTATAACTAATTTATTTTTATCTTGTATTTTTATTGTATTTTTAAATTTTATTTTTTCTAAATATAAAATTTATGTTTTAAAATGTAAAATTTTTATTTAATCAAAGTTCAATATATTCCACTTTTTCTTTCGATTCTTCAAAAAACCATTCTTCATTAGAAAAATCACCTTCTGCAATTTGTCCAATAGGCATTTTCATATACTTTCCAGTTGCTGTCACTGCTATATCTCCATTTGGTAGAATTATTTCTCCTGTACCTTCAAATAATTTTCTGTTTTCTTTAGTTATTCTTCCAACAACTTTTATAGTAGCATCTGTTGGTACTGGTTTCTTATATTTCAACTCTAAAGATACTGTTACTCCCCATATTTGGTCATCATTTATACTTACAGCTCTTCCAATAGTCTCATCCAATATTGCAGCAGACATACCTCCATGAACTCTCCCAGGATAACTTTGATGCCAATCCTTTGTATTACAAATTGATACAAGCTCTCCATTTTCAAGTTCATAAAAATCTGCTTTAAGTCCTAGCTCATTTTGTGTTCCACAAACTAAACAAGATTTACTACTATTTTGCTTCTTCAAAACTTTATACTTTGCCAAAAAATCCATCTCCTAACCGACATTAGTAGTCGCTTAATATTAAATAATTCTAAAATATATTATATAATATTAATAAAATCCCTGCAAACTTCTAATAATAAAAATAGGCTACTTCAATATGATAAGTTTAATTTAAAGTATTATTTTCCAAAAAATAACTTTATCAAAATAGAAACTCAAAGTAGATATAAGCCTCTTTTTCGTTATTAAAATAGTAAAAATATATTTTACTTAATATAAAAAAGAGTGTCTCATTAACTAATAAAGTTTATTTTGAGACACCCCTCATAAAACAAATTATACTACAATAGATTTTTACTAATTCTACAAGTTATATATTCAAATTATATTATTCAAATTAAACTATAATTCTAAATTTCATTTACTATTAATTCGCCCATTGCTCTTGTTCCTACAACATTTCCCACACCATTATAGATATCAATAGTTCTATAACCTTTATTGAGTACACTTTGTACAGCATCTTCAATACACTTAGCTTCTTCTTCTAAGTTAAAACTATGTCTTAACATCATGCTTACAGATAGAATAGTCGCAATTGGATTTACAATATCTTTTCCAGCTATATCAGGTGCACTTCCATGTATTGGTTCATACATACCAAAACTATCTTCTCTAAGTGATGCTGATGGTAACATACCTATAGAACCCGTAATCATAGATGCTTCATCAGATATTATATCTCCAAATATATTATTAGTCACTATTACATCAAATTGGCTAGGGTCTTTTACAACTTGCATAGCAGCATTATCAACATACATATGTGACAGTTCTACATCTTCAAACTCTTTAGCTAATTCTTCCATTATACTTCTCCAAAGTCTTGAACTCTCAAGCACATTTGCCTTATCTACACTTATAAGTTTTTTATTTCTATTTCTGGCTATTTCAAAAGCTCTCTTACCAATTCTTCTTATTTCATTTTCGTTATATATTTCTACATCATAAGCATTTTCGATACCATCAATGATTTTTCTTCCACGTTCTCCAAAATAAATGCCCCCTGTTAATTCCCTTACAACAACAAAATCAATGCCTTTCTCAACTATATCCGTTCTAAGTGGTGAAGCTTCTTTTATACTTTCATACATTGTAGCTGGTCTTAAATTTGCAAATAAACCCAATGACTCTCTTAATTTTAAAAGACCAGACTCTGGTCTTTTATCTCCCTTACATTTATCCCACTTTGGTCCTCCAACAGCACCAAGCAATACAGCTTCGTTTTTTCGACAAGTTTCAACAGTTTTATTAGGTAGAGGTTCTCCAGTTTCATCAATCGCGCATCCTCCAGCTAATACATATTCACAATCGAATCTATGATTAAATTTACAACAAATTTTATTTAGAACCTTTATACCTTCATCTATAATTTCCGGTCCAACACCATCACCTTTTATGACTGCTATATTACAATTCATACTCCACTACCCCCTATTTGCTTTTATTGAGTTAATTAAGCCTTCATTTAATATAATATTTTGCATAAACTCAGGAAATGGTTCTGCTTTATATTCTTTTCCTTTTGTTATATTTTTTATCACACCTGTAGAAAAATCTACTTCTATATTATCCCCTTCATCTATGTTATTGGCAGCTTCTTCACATTCAAGTATAGGAAGCCCTATATTTATAGAGTTTCTAAAAAATATTCTAGCAAAAGTAGAAGCAATCACACAGGATACTCCACTTTCTTTTATTACAATTGGTGCATGTTCTCTTGATGAACCACAACCAAAGTTTTTAGTTGCAACTATAATATCTCCTTTTTTTACCTTAGAGATAAATTTATCATCAATATCCTCCATACAATGCGTTGCTAGTTCTTTATAATCAGCTATATTTAAATATCTAGCTGGTATTATTACATCTGTATCTATATTGTCACCGAATTTAAAAACACTTCCATTGGCAATCATAAATTTTACCTCCCTTAAATTATTTCTGATGGTTTTGATATTTTTCCAGTTATAGCTGATGCTGCTGCTACAGCTGGGCTTGCAAGATACACCTCTGAATCAACATGCCCCATTCTTCCTACGAAATTCCTATTTGTTGTTGAAATGGATTTTTCTCCTGCTGCAAGTATACCCATATGTCCCCCTAGACATGGACCACAAGTTGGTGTAGAAACTGCTGCTCCTGCCTCTATAAAAGTGGTAATATACCCTTTTTCTATAGCTTCAAGATATACTTTTTGAGTTCCAGGAAATATCATAACTCTAACTCCATCTGCTACTTTTTTGCCTTTCATTATCTCAGCTACTACTTCAAGGTCTGATATTCTTCCATTTGTACAAGAGCCTATTACAACTTGGTCTATCTTTATATCCTTATCTATCTCATCTACTGTTCTAGTATTTTCAGGAAGATGAGGAAAGGCTACTGTTTCTTTTAGTTTGGCTAAATCTATTTCGTATACTTCATCATAGACTGCATCTTCATCTGCTTCATATATATTTACATCTTTTGTCATAGTTGAACACTTATGTGAATTTATATATTCCATAGTCTTATCGTCTACTGGAAAAATTCCATTTTTTGCTCCTGCTTCTATTGCCATATTACAAATAGTAAATCTATCATCCATAGATAAGTATTCTACTCCATCTCCACAAAATTCCATTGACTTGTAAAGTGCTCCATCAACACCTATCTCCCCTATTATATGAAGTATTATATCTTTACCACTTATCCATTTATTTGGTTTATTTTTCAAAACAAATTTTATTGCTCCAGGAACCTTAAACCAACATTTTCCTGTAGCCATACCTGCTCCCATATCAGTTGAACCTACACCAGTAGAAAATGCTCCTAATGCTCCATATGTGCAAGTATGAGAGTCAGCACCTATAATTACATCTCCAGCAGTTACTATACCTTTTTCAGGAAGAAGAACATGCTCTATTCCCATATCTCCTACATCAAAAAAATTTACAACTCCTTTTGATTTTGCGAAACTTCTTGTAAATTTACATTGTTCTGCACTCTTTATATCTTTATTAGGTGTAAAGTGGTCTAAAACCATCACTACTTTAGTCTTATCATAAACATCTTCAATTCCTAATTTTTCAAATTCTCTAATGGCTACTGGTGATGTTATATCATTACCTAAAACTACATCTAAATCTGCTTCGATTAATTGCCCTTTCTTAACTTCATTTAATTTAGCATGTTTGGCTAATATTTTCTGCGTCATAGTCATCCCCATTTTTTATTTCCTCCTCAATATAACTTTTATTTATTGCATTCATAAGTGCATTAATAGCTGCTGTATTTATGTTTTCCGATATACTTACACCAAAATAGACTTCATTATTGTGCTCTATTCCTACATAAGCTACCCCTCTTGAATGTGACCCTTCCTCTAATGCATGTTCCCAGTAATATCTAAATTTATAATCTTTCATGCCACATTGCTTTAGTGCATTATTAAATGAATCTACAGGTCCATTTCCTATACCAACAATCCTTTGTTCATTTCCCATATAACTTATTCTTGCAGTCATCTCAATCATGTTAGTATCATTAGAATCATCATTTTCATAGTTTAATTCATCCATTGATTTTATTTTATACTTCTTAACTTTATAAGGGCTCTCAACTTCAATATATTCTTTCTTAAACAAATTAAATATTGCTTCACTACTAAGTTCTTCCCCAATTCTATCAGATTCCATTTTGACTACATTTCCAAAATCAGAATGCATATTCTTAGGTATCATAAATCCATAATCTGTTTCCATTATATAAACAGCTCCTCCTTTTCCAGATTGGCTATTTATCCTTATAATTTCTTTGTATTCTCTTCCAATATCATGAGGGTCTATTGGTAAATATGGAACTTCCCAGTAATCATTATCTCTGTTTTTCATTGCTATCATGCCTTTTCTAATAGCATCTTGATGTGAACCTGAAAAAGCACAATGTACAAGATTACCTGCATATGGATGTCTATCATGTACCATAAGTTTTGTACAGTCTTCATATATACCTATTATCTTATCTATATTGCTAAAATCTAGCTCTGGGTCTATTCCTTGTGTATAAAGATTAAGTCCCACATTTACTATATCCATATTCCCAGTTCTTTCACCATTTCCAAATAGTGTTCCTTCAAGTCTATCGGCACCAGCCAATAATCCAAGTTCACTTGCAGCCGTACAAGTTCCTCTATCATTGTGAGTATGCAAACTTAGTATAATAGAATCCCTACAACTTATATTTTTACAAAACCATTCTATTTGGTCTGCATATACGTTTGGTGTTGCCATTTCAACTGTTGATGGAAGATTTATTATTACTTTTTTTTGAGGAGTTGGTTTCCAAACATCTATCACTGCCTCACATATTTCAAGTGCATAATCCATCTCTGTTCCTGTAAAACTCTCTGGTGAATATTCAAAAGTAAATTCTGTTTCTGGATATTTTTTTACTTCTTCATTAAATAATTTTGCTCCTTCAACTGCTATATCTATTATTTCTTGTTTACTCATATTAAAAACCACATCTCTTTGAAGAACAGATGTAGAGTTATATAAATGTATAATTGCTTTTTTACATCCCCTTATTGATTCAAATGTTTTTTCTATAAGATGAGCCCTAGATTGTGTAAGTACTTGTATAGTTACATCATCTGGAATCATATTCTCATCTATTAATTTTCTTAAAAATGTATACTCTGTATTTGATGCTGATGGAAATCCTACCTCTATTTCTTTAAATCCTGTATCAATAAGCATTTTGAACATTCTGACTTTTTCATTTACACTCATAGGTGTTGGCAGTGACTGATTTCCGTCTCTTAAATCGACACTACACCAAATTGGAGCCTTAAATATTTCATTATCTGGCCATTTACGATTTACTATTTGCATTTTATCATATTTTTTATACTTTCCACACTTCATGTTATTTCCCCCTTTTTCTGTTTTTTGTATTCAGTATACCTCATATCGACGCAATCCTGCACAATTCATAAGGATAAATGTCAATTTTATCATTAGAATAAAAAAAACCTCATCTCTAATAAAATTAGAGACGAGGTTTTGCTCGCGGTACCACTCTATTTAGCTTTCTAAAAAGCTCCCTTAGTAATAGCCAATACAATAATTATAATGACTATATTTCCTATAACGTGGAATTACTCCGATTATTCTAAGATTTAAATCTTAGAAAACAGCTCCTAGACAAGTTCAGAACTATCAACTACTAAATCACACCATCCTTTAGCTCTCTGAAAGTTTCATTGTTCTTACTACTTCTATTCATCACTTTTTTAATCATTTAAATTTTCTAAATATTTTGATTTAATAGTTATTATATACACATTAAAATGTATTGTCAACACAAAAAATAATTATCTCAATTTTTTATTTTTGATAAGCAATTCTATAAAACATGCTAACTATTGAAAACAGTATGATATTATGCCTTAAACTTTTTCATCTTTTCATCTATGATATTCAATAATTTTTTTTCATCTTCCAAACTCAATGCCCTTAATCTAATTTTATAATTAGATTCGTCAGTGTATATATTTAATATATTTTTTACTACTTCTATTTTTTCTATTATCTTATAATTAAACTTTTGACTTTGTTTAGATTTTATACTGAATATACATTGATTATTTATTAATATTGAATGATTATCGAGAGTAATATATACTTTTCCCTCATATTTATTTGAAAAATCACGACCTTGTTTAAATAGAAAAACTGCTGTTATTATACATAAAATATATAATATTGTCGTTGAATATATAAAAATTGTAGCTAAAATTATAAGTGCTAAAACCATATATATAGTCATTCCTTTTTTAAAATAACCATTGTCATAATAATTCATATAGATAAACTTATTTTTACTCAAATTTTTTCACTCCCAAGATTCTAAAAATTTATATCAAAAAATTCTATAATTTCATCTTCATGATAATTTATGACTAATTCATCTGGAAAATCTACTGCTTCTAAAACTTTTTCTGCATTTTCAAATTCTCCTATAGAATAACATATATGAGAGTCAGTACCAAGAATTACTCTTGCACCATATGTTTTACACAATGTCAACATATGACTTACATTTTCCCAAGTACCCGTTCTATGAGAATTTGAACTTAATGATGAATTATTTATTTCTAAAAGGATATTTTTATCTTTAGCTTTTTTTACTATAGGTTCATAATCTAAAGGATACCTACTGTCATCTGGATGTCCAATTATTTTTACCTTAGGTTTATCCATAACTTTTAAAATAGCATTTGTATTTTCTTCTTTTGTACCAGAAGCTATACAAGGTCTATGCAAACTTGCGATTATATAATCCAAATGTTGCAACATATCTTCTTGAACATCTAAATTACCATTATAATCCATTATATTTCCTTCTATTCCTCTAAGAATCTTTACGCCTTGCACTTCACGTGGAAGCAAATGCAAATTATAAAAATAGAATGGATGTGGTCCTCCTGGCATATTAGGTCCATGGTCTGATATTCCTAAGTATTTTATATTCTTCTTACTCGCCTCTTCGACATTTTCCTTGAAAGTACTATGTGCATGTCCACTTATTAGAGTGTGACAATGTACATCCATAATAGACTTTTTCATTAAATTTCCTCCTAATATTTTACATAAATTCGTGAAAATAGCTAAAGGGCTATTTCAAAACTAAAGCTGTCATAATAGACAGTGTAACGTTTTAAAACAGCCCCATTTTCAATTATTTTACACTTCTAAATCTTTAAATTTATCTTTAAATAATTCTCCAATACTTCCTAAAGATTCCTCTACTTCTAGGTATTCTGTTATATCCTCTTCTGGCTCTCTAGTTGCTTCTTTTATTGAAACCAACATTCTTTTAGTCTTTGGTTTAAAATCAAGAATCTTAACTTTAACCTCATCTCCAATATTAACAACATTAGTAACTTTAGCCACTCTAGTATCACTCAATTCAGATATTGGTAAATACGCATCTACACCTTCTTTAATTTGAACAAAAGCCCCTTTTTCTATTATTCTAAGAACTTTAGCATTGACAACATCATCAATTTGTACTTCTTTTGCTATTAAATCCCAAGGGTCATTATTTATGTCTTTTAATGCCAAGGCAATTTTTTTAGTCTCTTTATTTACATCCAACACATAAACTTCTACTTCTTGTCCCTCTGAAACAACATCTTCAACACTTTCAACTCTTGTCCAAGCTAAATTATTTATATGTGCTAATCCTTCAATCCCACCAATATCCACAAATGCACCATAAGGCATTATCTTTGTCACCTTACCATCTCTTTTTTGTCCAACTTCAAGAGAATTAAATAAGTCTTCTTTAGCTGCTTTGATACGAGCCTTTTCTTCTTCTCTTTCTTGCTTAATTCTTGCTCTTTCAGCTTCTTTTTCTGCCTTAATTTGAGCTCTTCTTTCTTCTCTCTCTTTATTTATACGCTCTTGTAATACATCTCTATGAGATGCTACAAGTCTATTTTTTCTAACATCCAATTCTTTTATATAAACTTCTAAGTTAAGACCAACAAATTTAGATGTATCTGTAATAAATTTTGTATCAAGTTGAGAAATTGGTATAAAAAATGTATATGTATTGTAATTAGCAAATACACCTTTATCTATATTCTTTTCAACATTTACAGTTATTATTCTATGTTCATCATAAGCCTTTTGTAACTCGGCAAAATCATTTCTTTTGTCAAGTTGTAATTTAGATAAAGTTATTGTACCATCTTTTTGAGATACTTTTGTTATTACAGCAGTTATTTCATCACCTATGTGGTATATATCTTCTATATATTGATTTTTTTCTATGTTCAATTCACTTATAGGTATTATT
This sequence comes from Clostridioides difficile ATCC 9689 = DSM 1296, assembly GCF_001077535.1. Taxonomy (GTDB): domain Bacteria; phylum Bacillota; class Clostridia; order Peptostreptococcales; family Peptostreptococcaceae; genus Clostridioides; species Clostridioides difficile. The sequence goes on along the minus strand of NZ_CP011968.1, from coordinate 1,093,836 downwards.
CCATCAAACCCATAGTCTAATCCTAATTGTACTTCATCATTTCTCACTGCAGTTATTTTTCCAGTTGTCAATTCTCCAACTTTCACTTTGCTGAATACTTGTTCTTGCTGGTCAAGTAATTCTTGCATTGTTAAATCATTTTCCATTATAAACATCCTTTCCTCTTATTGATTATCATATCTGTAAATATTATACCATTAATATTGCAAATACTTACATTTTTCTTACTATAATTTTTAAAATAAATTCAACTTCATATATTTATACATTATAGAAAATATCTTATTAAATTAAAATACAAATTCTAATTTTTATCTAATAAAATATTTTCATAAAAAATTTATATTGTATATCTTATTCTTTTATTGCTTTAGGTTTTGATAGAAAACATTTATAAAATATAAAGAAAGAAATTGCTGTTATAGTAGCAGCTGTTATATCTGCAACTGGCTCTGCTAAAATTACTGCAAAAAGTTTTTCATTAAAGAATGTTGGAAGTATAAATATTAAAGGTATTAAAAGTACAATCTTTCTAAGTAGAGCTAAAACCAAAGATATTGTTGCTTTTCCAAGTGCTAAAAATGTCTGTTGACAAGCTATTTGAATCCCAAACATAAAAGCACCAGCAAAATATATTTTTATACTCCAACTAGTCATACTAAGTAACTGCGGATTCTTATTAAATATACTAACAAAAAATGCAGGAAATATCATTAATAAAAGCCATAAAATAGTAGAATATGTAAAACATGACAATAAACACAACTTAAATGTCTTTTTTACTCTATCAAGTTGACCTGAACCATAATTATAACTTATTATTGGTTGTGCTCCTTGTGTAACCCCCATATTAGGAAGCATAAGAATTTGCATTATACTGCTCATTATGGCCATTGAACCTACTGCTAAATCTCCTCCATACATTTGTAATTTACTATTTAAGGCTATAAGTACTAAACTTTCTGTAGATTGCATTATAAATGGAGAGATTCCCAAGCCAAGCACTGGTAAGATGATACTTGCTTTTGGTATCATATACTTCTTTTTTATTTTAAGTATACTTTTCTTTCCAAAGAGAAACATAAGCACCCAAATAGCAGAAACGCCTTGTGCAATTATAGTAGCTAATGCAGCTCCTTTTACACCCATATTAAAGCCAAATATAAAAATCGGGTCAAGTATTATGTTTATTAAAGCACCTATAGCAACTGTCATCATTCCAGTTGTAGCAAACCCTTGGGTATTTATAAAAGTATTCATACCCATTGAAATCTGAACAAACACTGTACCTATTAAATAAATATTTAAATAGTCCATTGAATATCCAATTGTAGATTCACTTGCTCCAAACATCCAAAGTAAAGGCTCTTTTCCAATCTTAAAACCTATAGTCAAAAGTATTGCTAAAATCACCAGTACAGAAAAACTGTTACTCATTATTTTCTCTGCCTCATCATTGTTTTGCTCACCCATTTTTATAGCAGCTAATGGACCTCCTCCCATACCGATTAAATAACTACATGCAGTTATTATAATTATTATTGGAAATGCCACTCCAACACCAGCCATAGCAACTTCTCCATTTTCCATTCTACCAATAAAAATCCTATCGACTATGTTGTATAAAACATTTACAATTTGTGCGATAATAGCAGGTGTAGCAAGTTTAAATAATAATTTACCCACACTTTCACTACCTAAGTTAGTGTTTGAATTTTCCATTTTAAAACCTCCTCAATCCAATAATTAAAATGTATCACTAAAATTTTATTCTATATAAAAATTTCATTTTATTAGCAGACAAATTTAGAGTACTTTCCCTACAAGTAATACTATACTATATTTCTTTTGCCATAGTAAACATTTTAGAACTAACTGAAGTTAAATACTTTATCTCATTTTTTATTTATTATTAAAAATTTTTCACATATACTCATAAAAAAACTATCCAAGTATATTACTTAGATAGTTTTATATTATATGTAAAGAAAGAGCTGAAACTATAACCCCTGATAACAAATTACCAAGAAATACTCCCATAAAAGCATCTTTTATTCTCATTTTTAATATGGAAGCTATAGCAGATGCAGTCCATGTTCCTGTAGTTGGCAGTGGTATACCTACAAATAGTATTATACCAATTATCGAAACACTTTTTAATTTCTTCATTCTTGAGTTTATTTTTCTATCAATTACATCAGCAATCCCTTTAAATAGTTTCTTCCCTCTTAAAAATTGCAATACATGTCTGAATGTCAATATCAAGGGAATCGATACCAATGTAGAACCTATTACACTAAATACATAAACCCATATAGGATTTAAGCCCATTGCAATACCTATAGGAATGGCTCCCCTCAATTCTGTTACAGGAACCATAGATAAAATTAATATGTGTAAATATCCCAAACTATTCCCTCCTATTCTAAGTGACATTAAGTTATGAATTTATTTGCTCTATAACCTCACCATCCTTTTTACTAACTAAAAATGCATTTTTAGTCAATGAAAGCATTGGTAAATCACTCTTAGAGTCTGAATATGCATATGAATTTTCATAATCAATCTCTATCCCAAGTTTACCTAATACAGCCTTTATTCTTTTTACTTTTTCAATTCCCTTACAGTTTTCTCCAATGAATTGATTTTTATATCTTGAATTTTCATAAAAAAACTCCGTGCCTATAACCTCGTCTGCAAGACCATAATACTTAAAATATTTCATATATGCATATGGAGATGCAGTTATCATAATTATAACATTATCTTCTTCTTTATTTTTGTAAATAACCTTTTTCATAGATTCGTTAATTTTTTTCATTATGCAATCATCAAAAAACTTTTTTAAATCTTCTTCACTAAAATCTACTATTGGATAAAAGATTGCCTCTTTTGCCTTCTTCAAAGGTATCATTCTAATTAAATACATAAATAGAATAAAAATAATGTATGGCAACTTTATAATAGTTTTAAAGGTTTTATTTTTTAAAGAGTAAATAAAAAAATCTATCATGCTATCAGTATTTATAACAGTATAATCTACATCAAGTAATAATACACTTTTTTTCATAAGTATTTCCCCATCCTATCACTAAAAATATCACTAAAAAATCAATATTATTAAACATGTAATTATCCATAAGATTACGTTTATTTTTAAAGCATTATCTTTTAGGACAATATCAGTAGGATTATTTTCATTTGTAGTGTTAATTATATAATTATATCTAAGTACACCATAAACTACAAATATTGTTGTAAATATCATATGTGGCTTTTCTGGATTACTTGTAGAATACAATGCATAACATACAATTGTAGAACTTAATATAACTATCATCATTTGATTTAGATTTTCTATGTCATAATCTTCCAATATTTTTCTATGTTCAACTGCATCATCTCTTAAAGTTTCTATTTCTTTTTTACGTTTTCCAAGAGCTAAGTACAGAGATAAGAAAAATGTACATAAAATTATCCAATTTGATAAACTAACACTTATGGCTACACATCCTGCATAAACCCTAAGTATAAAACCAAGAGATATTGAAAACACATCTAATAGTATTATATTCTTTAGTTTAAGAGAATATAATATATTGTTTATCAAATAGAGACTGAGAATTATAGAAAGATTAAAACTAACAACTGTTGATAAACAGACTGAAATTAAAGCTAATACTACAAATAGTATATTAGCACTTTTTTTGCTTATTCTTCCACTTGCCACTGGTCTATTACATTTTTTAGGATGTTTTTTATCTTTATCCATGTCTATAGCATCATTCAGTGCATATACTGATGATGACATTAGACAAAAACACACAAACGCAATAAACGTATTTAAAAATAAATTTATATTTAGTATGTTGTTTGAAAAAATTATAGCTGAAAATACAAAGAAATTCTTTATATATTGCTTTATTCTCATTAACTTTATATAATCTGAAATTTTAGTAAGAAGCCTTATACTTGTATTGGTCTGTTTCATAAACTTACTACCCTTTCAATATTATTTTTTAAACAGGATATGATTTTATCCCTATGTTTAAAATTTCTATAAATCCATTGACATTACTGATTACTATAGTAACCAATAACAGCGATAGAAATATATTATACATATTCTTTTCATTTTTTCTAAGCGCTTTCGTAAAGTAAGCCAATAAAATTATAACTGCAAAACTAAAATTTATAGCCATAATACTTGAATTGACTAGATTATATCCTACTATACCATGTAAAGTTAGATTGAATATAATTATTCCCATACATAGCTTAGGAACTCTTTTTTCTGAATTTTCAATAACTGATAAAACACAAAAACATAAAGCTAATAATGTAAGAATTACTGGTATTGTAGCAACTTCTCCATTTTGCAAAAATAACCCTTTTTTAATACTTGCTCCAGGAAAATAAAAAACCGAATACAATAATCTCTCTATAATCATTGCAATCTTTTCCAAAATTGGTTCTCCACTTATAAATTTCGTATCATACTGTATTACATTTCCAAGGTTCATAAAACTCTCATAAGACTTTGTTGAAACTACACAAATATATGCCATTAGGATAAATGTAATTAAATGTTTTAACATTTTTCCTATTTTTAATTTAAACTCAAATATCATATTAAAAAAATACAAATATATATTACTAATAGTTATTCCAAATAGAGGAATAGCTGCTAATTCTACTAAATAAGAATTTTTTCCTTTCATCTTATTTGCAATAACTATGAAAAATATTAATGAAAATTGGCTATATATAAATCTCTCTACATTTAAAGTCATAAATAACTGTGGAAAAGAAAATATCATTATCATAGTAAGTAAAATTAAAGTTAATCTCTGCATTTTTATCTTTTTAATATGATTAAAGACTAAAGTTATTGACATAGCACTAGTTATTATTTGTAGACAAATTAGTCCAAACCCATAGGCACTATTAAAATCTGTTGTCCCAGGATTTGCTATTGAAGTACAAAATAGGTATATTGGATATGCAAAAATTGATATAATTGCTGAAAACAATATGTGCTTACTATTGTCTTGACTTATAGCAAATACATTTAAATTGAATAAAACTCCTGTATCTGTATCTAACAATACATCATAAGTATTGTTTAAATCATAAAATATAGTAGTCTTAGAAAAAAATATCTTAGTTATTATTAAGTAAGTTATTACAACTAATATAAACAAAAACATCTCGTTTTTATATTTTAATATTTTACTCATCAATATATCACCATCCATTCATTATATAGGATTTGCTGACACCTACAATTTATTCCTTATATTTAATAGCCATCTTCATAATGTTCTTACTTGTTTTATTGTAATTGAATAACTCTTTATTTACAACCACAATATTTACTTTATTGATGTTATAATCAGTCAAGTATTGTTTATATAACATAGATTAGTGTTGTATAAAATGAGAATTTGTAAGCAATATTAATGTAAAATATTTGAAAAACTTTATATAAAAATATACAATGTTGCTTATGGAATTAAACTATAACAAATTAAAGCATAATTTAAGGAGACAAAATTATAATCTGTCTCCTTAAATATTAAAACTATATTTTAAAACATTACTAAATACTATACAAATTTCAAATATAGTATAAAATTAATTAGACTTTAACACTATTAACTCCATCTTCTTCCCATTTTTTAATTTCTTTTAATCTATCTATTATAGGTAAATGCTGAGTACATTCAACTTCACATTTTCCACAAGATATACATTCTTTAGCTTTTGCCTTACTATTCATTGTGTAATTCCAATGTCCTAAGCCATAAACTAACTTTGTCATTTCTTCATCACTCTTTTTAAACATCTGCTTTTCATTATAAAAAAGCATATAGGCTGGGGTATTAATACCTTTTGGACATACTTTACAATAACCACAACCTGTACATATTTCGTTCATATTCTTATTTAATCTAGTCTCAATATCATGTATATCCTCATCTGAATAAATTCTATTTTCGTCTGCAATTTTACATGCATCATCTATATCTTGTTTTTTATTAAACCCTATCAAAGATATACTTATTTGTGAAATTCCTATGTTGAATCTTAAAGCTGATTCTATAGTACTTTCGCCATCTTTTGATAGAAAAGAAAGTTCTTTATTATACTTTGGAATAGTTCCACCACTTAATGGATTCATTGCCACAACACCATATCCATTATCAACAGCATATTTGGCACCTTTTAGCCTATATGGAAAGTTTAATATATTTATTCCCATAGTTACACCTTCAAACTTATTTTCACTTAGAATATCTATAACCTCATCTCCTGGTTGATGAGATGAAAATACTATATGGTCTATCAATCCTTCTTCTTTACATTTCAATAATCCTTCATATTGACCTCCAGGTCTCATTGCTAGTTCGTAATGTTCCATCTTTCTAATATTCCAAACATGATAAAAATTTATTTTAGATACGCCTAATCGTTCTATTGATTTTTTTACAGCCTCTATAGCTTTTTCTGATGTATCACATGCTTTTGGCTTTTCTTTAGTTGATACATAAAAATCGGTCTTACCTTCCTTTATCATTTGTCTAAAGGCTAGTCCAAATATATCTTCACTTCTGTCATCACAATACCCTGGTGCTGTATCAAAGTAATTAATACCTTTTTCATACGCATATTTGACTAAATCAGCATTTTCTTGATTACTTTTTTCTAAATCAAACCTTAATCCTCCATAGCCAACTACTGAAACCATTTTCCCTGTCTTTCCATATTCAACGTATCTCATTGTAAATTCCTCCTTAGATATATTAAGACTTAATTTCTTTATAGAAAATATTATACCATAAATAATTTTTATAAATTATTTATGGTATAATATTTTTTTTATAAATTATATTTTTTTATAACTTGTATTTTATAACTAAGTTAAAAACTATAAAAAGGTTCAATATGGACTATTACTTGAGCATTTTCATTAATTTCTTCTTGTATTTGTTTCTCAATTTTATGTGTTAAATCATGAGATTGCTCTACGCTTATAAATGGGTCTACCATTACATGCATGTCAATATAAATAGAACTTTTGCTACCTCTACTTCTGATATTGTGAACATCCCTTACCTCATTAAATTCAAACACAATTTCTTTTATATAATCCTCATCTACAGCCACTCTATCGACCAAAATTCCAATAGATGGCCTAAATATTCCATAAGCCGAATAAATTATGAATGCAGAAATAATAATAGGAACTATAGATTCTATTATTACTGGAAATCCTAACTTAACACCAACTAAAGTAACCAATACACCTAGAGACACAAATATATCACTTCTTGTATGCAATGAATCCGAAATCAAAACATAACTATTTAGTTTAGTCCCAATTCTATATTCATACATGCATACAAAAATATTTATAAAAAGTGTAATAATTAAAGCAATTAAACTTTCTATAGTTATAGCAGGTACAACTGGATTAGCTATTCTTAACACTGCACTAAGAATTATCTTAATTGCTATAACAAACAACATACCACTTATAAATAAACTGGTTATAATTTCAAACTTTTTATGTCCATAAGGATGATTTTTATCTTTTGGTTTAGATGCAAAGAAAATACCTATAAGCCCCACTATATTAGATGCTCCATCTGACAAAGAATGAAATCCGTCTGCTGTCATACTATAGCTTTTTATTTGATTACCAATAATGATTTTTAATAATGCTACTGCAAAATTAGCAAATAAAATTATCCACAATACTTGCTTCACTTTCTTATAGTTATCCATAACAAATTCCCCCTCCCTTCGATTCAATAAAGAAAGCTATCTATCAATATCAATCAACCAGACAATAAAATCGTATATAAGCACATTTACTATATTTATATTCAAAATTGGTTGTACTTGTTCATTCTATTTGAAACTTAATTATAAATAAAAATCGTAGGTATGGTTTTGGTATACATAAAAATAAGAGACTGTCTCAAAATAAAGATAATCTTCTTTTTTATTGTTGAAATGATAAAATATATTTGATTTCATATAAAAAAGAGTGCCTCATGAACTAAAAAGTTCATTTTGAGACACTCCCTTAAATTTTTGATATAAACTATTAATTTTTTATACTAAGCCTTCTTTAACTAAGAATGAATGAGCAACTTCTTCTGGTGATTTACCAAGTTCATCCACTTGATAATTAAGTTCTCTCATAGTTTCTTCATTTATTTTTCCTGAAAGCATATTCATAACTTTTTCTAACTCAGGATATTTCTTCAAAGTATCTTCTCTTACTAATGGTGCTGCATAATATGGTACAAAGAAATTTTTATCGTCCTCTAATATCTTAAGATTAAACTTTTTAATAAGACCATCAGTTAAAAATGCATCTATAACCTGAGATTCATTATTATCTAAAGCTGTATATCTTAAACTTCCATTCATTGCTTTTACATCTTTGAATTTTAAACCATAATCTCTAGAAAGCCCTACAAGACCATCTTCTCTATTTTCAAACTCCAAAGTTGGTGAGAATGTAAATTCTTTACCATATTTAGTCAAATCAGAAATAGTATTTATTCCATACTTTTCAGCAGTTTCAGGCATCATGGCTAATGTGTAAGTATTATTAAATCCAAGAGGGTCAAGTAAAGTTAACTGATTTTCTTTTTCCATAGTATCTTTTACAACATTATATGCTTCATCAGCATCTTTAATCGGAGCATGTCTCATTACATTTACCAAAAGTGTACCTGTATAGTCAACATACATGTCTAACTCACCAGATTTAATTGCATTAAATGCAACAGATGAACCACCTAGATTTAAATTCTTCTTAACTTTAAGATTCGTATTTTTTTCTACTAATTCAGCATAAACATTGCCAAGTATAAGTTGTTCTGTATAATCTTTAGAACCAATAGTTATTGTATCTTTTTTACTTGAAAAACTAGAACTAAAAACAACGAACAACATTGAAACAACAACCACTACAGATATTACTTTAAGTGCTATATAATTCTTCTTAGGTGCTTTTGGATTTAATCCTTTTGGAGTAACTGCAACTTCAATTTTACTAAATAAATAATCAACTAACAGTGCAATTATACATGATGGGATTGCCCCTGCTAAAATCATATTATTATTTACAGTTTGAACCCCTGAAAATACTAAATATCCTAAACCACCAGCACCTATAAATGCTGCAAGAGTCATCAAACCAACAGCTGTAACTGCAGATATTCTAACTCCACCCATTATTATAGGAAGTGCTAAAGGGAATTGTATTTTAAATAATGTCTGATTTCTTGTAAGACCAATACCTTTAGCTGATTCTAATACTACTGGGTCAATACTTGTTATACCTATATACGTATTTTTTACAATTGGTAGTAATGAATAAACCACTACCATAAATATGGCTGGTTTACTTCCTATACCAAGTATAGGTACAAGAAGACCCAAAAGTGCCATAGACGGAACTGCTTGGACTAAGTTTACAAATCCAAGTACAAACTTTCTAAGAGATGAGATTCTTGAAATAATTATTCCAAGAGGAACACCAACTATTATAGCTATTAAAATAGATGTAACAGTTAGACTCATATGTTGTATTAAAAGCTCTATAATCTTATCTTTTTGTAATAGTATAAAGTTAAAAAAATTAGCCAAGAACACTCACCTCCATTTCTAAGAATTGTTCACTTAAAACAGAAAGTAAACTACTTCTAGTAATAAGCCCTACCAGTTTATTTTCATCAGAAATAACCGGAATATATCCAACCGAATTACGATTCATTACATTTAGTATTTCTACTAAATTATCACCTTCATTTACATGCAAAGGCTCACTTGACATAATATCAGCAAGTAATATTGACTTATCATCAATATCTTTCATATCTTTTACAGTAACAATACCTTTTAATGTTTTTGCTCTATCTATAATTAGTAAGCTATCAACCTTACTCGTTCTCATAATTTCTATTCCTTGAGTTACAGTTCTAGTAGAATTAACAGCAATAGGATTTTTTATCATAATATCTCTTGCTTTTATATATTCTGGATTATCCCAAACTCTATCTTCTCCGATAAAATCTTTTACAAAGTCATTTGCAGGCTTTCTAAGTATATTTTCGGGAGTATCATATTGTGCTATTCTTCCATCCTTCATAATACAAATTTTATCAGCTATCTTTAAAGCCTCATCCATATCATGCGTTACAAATATTATAGTTTTTTTCAATTCATCTTGAAGAGAAAATAATTGTTCTTGTAAAGATGTTCTCGTTATTGGGTCTAAAGCACTAAAAGGCTCATCCATCAATATTATTTCAGCATCAGTAGCAATGGCTCTTGCAACACCGATTCTTTGTTGCTGTCCACCACTAAGTTCTGAAGGATACTTATTCAAAAATTCATCACTATCAAGTCCTACCATCTCAAGTAGTTGCAACGTTCTTTTTTCAATTTCTTCAACGGATTTTTCCTTTTTTAGGCGTGGAATTAGCTCTATATTTTCTTTTATTGTAAGATGAGGGAATAGGCCTGTGTTCTGTATAACATATCCTATTTTTCTTCTAAGCTCTATTTCATTTTCCTGAGAAATTGGTTTGCCATTAATATATATCTCACCAGATGTAGGTTTTATTAATTTGTTTATAAGCTTCAAAGTAGTAGTCTTTCCACAACCACTTGAACCAATCAAAACTACCAATGTACCTGTTTCTACAGCTAGAGAAATATCATCTAATATAACATTATTTCCTATTTTTTTTGTTACATTTCTTATCTCTATCATAATTTATCATCCCCTTTTTCGAACAAGCAACCTTCTTCAATATTATAAGTTGTTTTTATAATTATATCATACTATTTTATTTATGTAAACAAAGTACGATTTTTAGGTCACTATTTGTCTGAATATTGCTACAAATATAAAGTATTTATATATAGTATATAATATATAATGTCAAAAAACAAAAAATATAAAAATATTCATAAAATAACACTAGCCTCAATTATATAGTATTAAAGCTAGTGTTATTTCATTTAAACAAAACTCACATTTGGATACTATCCATGTATTCAAATAATGTAATATCTTTATAAGTTTCTTTTTTATCACTTAGGTTTGATATTGTAACTCCCAATAGCCTAATTTGTTTTCCATTAACCTCAACATTTCTCAACAAATTATCTACACCACTTCTTATATCATTATATTCGTCAATATAGTGTTCTAAACTAAGGCTTCTAGTTATCTTTGTAAAGTCCTCATATTTAATTTTTAATGTTAATGTTTTTCCAAACTTCTCAGAGTTTTTTAATCTATGACATACTTCTTCACAAAGTTCATCAAGAATGTTGCGTGTTTCTTCTTCATCAATATCCAAATTATGACTTAATGTAGTCTCAGCCCCAACAGATTTTCTAACCCTATTTGGTTCCACTGGTCTATCGTCTATTCCTCTAGCAAATTTATATAATTCATAACCTCTTTTTTTGAATATATTTTCAAGTTCAAATAAATTTAAACACCTTAAATCATATCCAGTTTTTATACCTAAATTTTTAAGAGTATTTGAAGTAACTTTTCCAACACCAAAAAATTTATTCACAGGTAATTTATCTAAAAAGTCCTGGGCATTTTCTTCGGTTATTACAGTTAACCCATTTGGCTTTCTTAAGTCTGATGCAATCTTAGCAAGAAACTTATTGTATGACACACCAGCTGAAGAAGTAAGACCAACTTCTCTAAATATATCTTTTTTTATTTGCTTTGCTATCTCAATTGATGAATCAATATTTTTTTTATTTTTTGTTACATCTAAGTAAGCTTCATCTAAAGATAATGGTTCAACTAAATCCGTGTATCTATAAAATATATCTCTTATTTGCTCTGACACACTCTTATAAACATCAAATCGAGGTCTTACAAAAACTGCATATGGACACCTATTGTAAGCTACAGCTGATGGCATAGCTGAATGGATACCAAATTTTCTAGCTTCATAAGAACACGTTGCAACCACACCTCGGCTTTGTGGATTTCCACCGACAATAACAGGTCTTCCTTTTAATTTTTTATTATCTCTTTGTTCTATAGATGCATAAAAAGCGTCCATATCTATATGAATTATTTTTCTATAATGTTTCATTATTATCACCTTTTAAAGTATAAATAGATTAATTTTATTTATATTACTTTTTAATTATACCAAACTTATGTTTCTTTTTGGTATTTTTTCATTATTTTCTTTATATATTCATATTTTCCATAAATAAAACCATCTATAATCCATTAACTTCAATATAATTTATAAAAAATCCTTAAAAACACTTGCAAAAACTATATAAAAGCTTTACAATAGGTATTCCAAGGAACTAAATTTAAAATTCCTTATGGATAACAGTATATATATTTAATTTATGGGATGTTTTAAAAACAAAAGACTGTCTTATACAAGACAGCCTACTGATTTTATTATAATTGTAATGGACTGCTCAAACTATTACTTTAAAACAGCCCATATTTTTTTATATAATTTTAACTATAGTAAAGATTTTGTGAAGGATATTCTGGGTCACAAGTTACATCTATACCAAGCTTTCTAAATGTTTGTTCATCATCTCTATTTAATATAGTAGTAGAATGAGCTTGACACCCTTTTAATAATGCTAACTTTTCCATAGCAAATTGTGCAGTTGGATTAGTTACAGCACAAATACTAAGTGCAGTTAACACCTCTTGGCAACTAAGTGAAACATTTCTACTAGCTAAAGTCTTTGTTTTTAAGTTTATGATAGGTTCTAATATTACAGGTGATATTAAGTGCATATCATCAGATATATTGGCTAAATGTTTAATGGCATTTAATACTACTGCTGCAGTTCCATTCATTAAATCAGAACCCTTACCAGTTAATATTGTACCATCTTCTAATTCTAATGCAACTACAGGACAAGTATCATTCTTGTCGGCACTTTCTTTCAATTTATTACTGTAGTTTCTCGCAGGTAATACAACATTTCTATCTTCTGGCTTTAAGTTAAGCTCTTCCATAATCATTTTCATTCTATCATAAGCACCTTTATCAACTTGTCCCTTTTTATACTCACAGGCAGTTTTAAAGTATCTTCTTATTATTTCTTCTATAGAAGCTTTTCTTATTACTTCATCATCTATTATTCCAAAGCCAACTCTATTAACACCCATATCAGTTGGAGATTGGAAAATTGATTCTTTTCCAGTTATCTTTTCTATTATTTTTTTAAGCACTGGAAATAATTCCAAATCTCTATTGTAGTTTACTGACATTTCACCATACGTTTCAAGGTGGAATGAATCTATCATATTCACATCTTTTAAATCAACTGTAGCTGCTTCATAAGCTATATTCAAAGGATGTTTTACAGGTACATTCCAAACTGGGAATGTCTCAAACTTAGAATATCCAACTACATTACCTCTTTTATTTTCATGATACAACTGACTTAGACAAGTACCAAGTTTTCCACTATTAGGTCCTGGTGCTGTGACTACTACTATTGGCTTTGTAGTTTCTATATATTCATTTGCTCCATATCCCTCATCACTAACTATAGTCTCAACATCTGATGGATATCCCTTTGTTGGATAATGCTTATAAACTTTAATTCCTCTACGTTCTAATTTATTTATAAATACAGTTGTAGCAGGTTGTCCTTCAAATCTAGTAATTACTACACTATTTACATCTAGTTCATAACCTCTTAAATCATCTATTAATCTTAAAACTTCCATATCATAAGTGATACCAAAGTCTCCTCTTATTTTGTTTCTTTCTATATCTCCTGCATAGACACAAATTACAACTTCAACTTTTTCTTTCATATGTTGTAATACTTTTATCTTTGCATTTTCATCAAATCCTGGAAGTACTCTTTTTGCATGAAGGTCTCCCATCAATTTTCCTCCAAACTCTAAATAAAGTTTGTCAAAATTATTTACTCTTTCTAAGATATATTTAGACTGCTCTTCTAAATATTTTTTGTGGTCAAATCCTACTTTCATCTTAACACCTCACTAAATTAAATTTCTTATTGATAACAGTATATTTATATATATTTTTTTAGTAAAACATCTTATAAAAAAATGTTAATACTTTTTCACTCAAAGTAATATTATACAATTAAGATTAATTTTTTTCAAGATAGTTTTATGGTAAATAAGATATACCTAAATATAACTAATAAAATAAGAATATTATATTTTTATATATAAGTATAATATTCTCACCTTAGCATTAATTTATTTCAATATTTTCATATATCTTTTATTCTAAATTCAATACTTTTCTAATATCTTCTATACCTTGATAAACTTCTTGTTTAGAAAAATTCATAGCTTCTAATTCTTCATCAGTCTTTTCCATAAGCATAGTATAAAATTCTATTGCTATATACTGCATATTTTCACTATTTACACTCTTAGCTTTATCAAATAAAATTTCTTCTGCTTCGTTTACATTTCCCTGAAAAACTAATCTTTTTAAAGTTATAAGTATAACTTCTTCTTCTGTATTATACACTAAATCTTTTTCTTCATATTCACTGTACTTTTTTCCCAATAAAAGTCTTGCAACCATAAGTTTTATCTCATTGAAAATCTTATCCACTATAGCCATTTTTACATCTCCTATAAATAAATTTTATTTTCTTTTTAATTATATCAGACTTTATCGTAAAAATTATTATATGTAAATGAAATAATTCAAAAATAAATTTTAACAATAAAAAAAAGAAGGTAGCGGGGGATTTCCGACTACCTTCAAACACTAGATTGTGATTGGTTTGGTATTTTATTTATACCCACCATAAGCTTTATTAAATCATCTAAATTGATTTTTTTAGCATCCACATCCTCCATCAAAAACGTCACCACATTCACAAAGTATTAATAATAATATTAAGAAAGGTATCCATGCACATAAGTCCATTTCAGCCCAACAATCTTGGAATGCTAAGAATAAGAAGAATAATATTATTATCCACCAAGCACATCCACCAAATCCGCCTTCACCAAAAAATCTATCCAACATAATATGTTACCTCCTAGTCATTTTGTATGTGGAGTTTCAGCTCCTAAAATATACTATGTTTAAGGGGTAATATTTGCTAATGATTTTTTTAAATTTTTTTAGATATTTTTAAAAAAATTATTGATTCACACTCAATGTCTTACCATCACTATTGATAACTACCTCTCCATTAGAAGTCAAAAAGGTTTTTATATTCAATCTTTCCAATATTTTTAAAACACCTTCCTCTGGTTCTTTTTTCTCTGAACATGTAATAACAGCATATTGGGGTGAAATAGACTCTAAAAATGTTTCAGTTAATTTGTCATATCTTCCATGATGAGGCATTTTAACAAAATCATATTTTAAAGTATTTCCATTTATAAACTCTGACAATCTTTCTTCCTCTGCATCTCCTGCAAATAAAAACTTATGTGCTCCATAGCTTATATTAGTGATTATTGAATAATCATTTGAACTCTCGTACTTGCTTTTTGAAGCCGGATGTATGTTTATTTCTGCACTATTGATTACAATATTCATATTATCTTTTAGTAGCACTGGTTCTATATCAGCTTTTTTAAGTGAGTCAATATATTCATCATATTGCTTACTATCTTTCTTATAATTTGCTTGTATAATATTCTTTACTTTAACACTAGATAACACACTATCTACTCCACCTATATGGTCCTTATCTAAATGAGTTAAAATTAAATAGTCAAGTGTATTTATTCCTTTTTCTTTTAACCTATCCACTATTTGTTTTCCATTTTTATCTTCTCCTGTATCAATCATTATGACTTTGTTACCTATCTCAACCAATATGCAATCAGACTTTCCAGTGTTTAGTATAGTAGTCTTAAATGCAGTATTTTTTGTGCTACTCTTTGTGCTCCTCTGGATACCATTTTGCCTCACACTATTTTTGTCACTTTTTAAATAAGATTCACTTGTTGATTTTATCTTACTATTAGTAGTTATATTTGTTACAAGCAATAATATTACTATTATAGATAATGTAGTAACTAAAAACAGGATATCTTTTAATACTATTTTCCTCATCCAAAAGCTCCTATAAATTTTATTTATTACATATTTATAGTATAGCAACCTTAACTCTGTAAAATACACATATAAAAAGGGCAAATTTTAGGCATATTTGTGGCATAATAAAAAAATGACTGTACCAAAACAATTATCTTTCTAAATTTACATCTTCAAATTCTTTAATCTTATCATTAGATAAAACACTCTTTTTAGTAGATTGTCCATTTTTTCTATCAAAAGTATTTTTAGCTTTTACACCTGATAAAAACTTACCTGCTCCATTAATACAACCTTCTTCACACATCATTCCTTCTATAAAATTACCTTCTAATCTTCCCAATTTAGCCATTGTCATTGTCTTTTTAATTTGTCTTGGACCAGATACTTTTATAGGTTCAAAATCAAAACTAAGCCCCTTTTCAGCAATATAGTTCTGTACTGATTTGGCAAGTCCACCAGATGCTCCAAATCCCCTTCCAAAAATCGAACCATCATTTATATCTTCATTTGAACATTTTGATAAATCTATATTAAATGCTTCAAATAATGCCATTAGTTCTTCAAAAGTAAGTACATAATCTACTGAATCTTTTAAACTTTTCTCTGTTGCCTCACTCTTTTTAGCTGTACATGGACCTATAAATACAACTTTAGCATCAGAATCTATTTTTTTTACTAATCTTCCTGTTGCTACCATAGGAGACACTGTAGATGATATTCTATCTTTTTCATCTGGGAACATCTTCTCTATATACTTAAAAAATCCCGGACAACATGAATTTGTCATGTAATTATCTCCTGATTTTATTCTTTCAATAAGTTCATTGCTTTCATGAACTGTAACTGCATCTGCTCCACAGGAAGCTTCTATCATATCTACAAATCCCAGTGATTTTATAGCATTTTTTAACTGACCATATGTAATATTACTATCTATTTGACCTGTTATAGCTGGAGCTACTATTGCATACATATTTTCTTTCTTTGCAAGTTTTTTTGCAACAGGTGCTATCAAACTCTTATCAGATATTGCTCCAAAAGGACATGCTGACATACATGCTCCACAATTTATACAATTATCTTCATGTATCATTGCTTTCATAGTGTTTCTATTAAAATCCAAAGCTCCTGTTGGACAAACGCTTTTACAAGGTCTTACAACTTCTGATATAGCATCATATTGACATGAACTTTTGCACATTCCACAAGCCTTACATAAATCATGATTTATATATGCTCTCCCATTTATATAAGAAATTGCCCCAAATTTACATGCTTCCTTACATCTATGAGCCAAACACCCTCTACAAAGCTCTGTAACTGTAAATTCATTTATTGGACATCTATCACATGCTGCTTCAACTATATATATAATTTGCTCATCTGTGTCCAAACTAACTGAATCTGGATTTATATCTCCATATTTACTATTTGGAGTTAAACTTAATGCAAGTTGCGCCCTTTCAAGAACTACTTCTCTCTCTTTATAAACACAACATCTATATCTCGCCTTTTCTCCTTTAATTATTTCATATGGAATTTTTTCTATATTTTCTTTTGTTAAATTTTCTTCAATAGATAGTCTTGCTACTGCTGTTAAAACTTCATGTTTTAACCTTTTTAGTTGCGTTTCAAATTCAAACATAAGTAATCCTCCCTATAAATCACACCTTTTTGCTATATTTCTACTATTATGTATATTGTATTTTTTATTTATTTCTATAAATTATTATAACATAGGCATATACTTTGTTAAGTTATATACAAAATATTATATATGTAATTTTTATTTTAAGTGTATATAATTTTTATTTTTGTTGTTCAATAATTAAATATATAAATAAAAATAGAGTTGTCCAAAAGTTAAACTTCAACTTAGAACAACTCTATTAACAATATGTATTTTTGTTGCTTTGTATTATCTTTATTTTTCTAAATTTATATTACTAAAATCTTTTATCTTTGTATTTGCTAAGACACTTTTCTTAGTTGATTGAGAATTTTTTCTATCAAAAGTGGCTTTAACCTTTGCACCTGATAAGAATTTACCAGAACCATTTATACAACCACCTTCACACATCATTCCTTCTATAAAATTACCTTCTAGCTTTCCTAAATTAGCCATAGTCATAGTTTTCTTGATTTCTCTTGAACCAGAAATCTTTACAGGTTCAAAATTAACACCAATACCTTTTTCAGCAAGATAATTTTCTATAGCTTTTGTAAGACCACCAGCAGCTCCAAAACCTCTTCCAAAAATTGATGCATCATCTATATCTTCATTTGAACACTTAGCCAAGTCTATATCAAATGCCTCAAATAATGCCATTATTTCTTCAAAAGTAAGTACATAATCAACAGCTCCTTTTAATTCTTTCTTAGCTGCCTCACTCTTTTTGGCTGTACATGGTCCTATGAATACAACTTTAGCATCTGGTTCATGACTTTTTATAAATCTACCACTAGCTATCATAGGAGACACTGTAGAAGATATTTTTCCTACATGATTTGGGTATGTTTTTTCTATATAACCAACAAATCCTGGACAACAAGAATTTGTCATAAAAGCTTCTCCCTTTTCCATTCTTTCAGCAAATTCTAAGCTTTCATGAACTGTAACTGCATCTGCTCCACAAGCTGCTTCTAATACATCAACAAATCCTAGTGATTTTATAGCATTTTTTATTTGACCATATGTAACATTTGCTTCAACTTGACCTGTTATAGCTGGAGCTACCACCGCATACATTTTCTCTTTTTGAACTAACTTTCTAGCTACAGGAGCTATCAAACTCTTATCAGATATTGCTCCAAATGGACATGCTGACATACATGCTCCACAGTTTAAACATTTATCCTCATGTATCATAGCTTTCATATTTTCTCTATCAAATCCTAAGGCATTAGTTGGACAAACACTCTTACATGGTCTAACAACCTCTGAGATGGCATCATATTGACAAGCTTTTTTACACATTCCACAAGCCTTACATAATTCATGATTTATATAGGCCATTCCTCCGACATGTGTTATAGCTCCAAATTTACAAGCTTCTTTACATCTATGTGCTAGACATCCTCTACAAATATCTGTTACTGTAAATTCATTTATTGGACAACTGTCACATGCAGCTTCCAAAATATATATAATTTGTTCATCTTCTTCTATATCCATTGTATCTAAATCTATCTTATCTTGACCTGGTTGTAACCCCATACTTACATTTACTCTCTCAGATATTATAGCTCTTTCTTTATAAACACAGCATCTGTATGTAGGTTTCTCACCTTTTATTATTTCATACTGAATATTATCCATTGCTTCTCTGGTAAGGTTATCTTCTTTTCCAAGTCTAGCTATTGCAGTTAAAACATCATGTCTTAATTTGTGTATTTGTGTTTCAAATTGAAACATTTTAATACCACCCCCGTAAATGATTTTATACGATACCATTATAACACAATATGTCCTTTTATTAATATATACATAAAATATTATATGTTTAAATTTTATTTTATCGAATATATATAGTGTTTTTTTGTTTTATTATATAATATTATTGATATTTCTGAAATTTCACTATTTTTATTTTTACTTTTCAATCTAATATATAATATTTTTTATTATATATTTTAATTTTGCTTTTTACTTACATACCTTTTTGTTACATTTTTTGATATTAAATTTATTATCTACATTTACATTTTCGTCAAATTTTACAATACTTATCACTGTATAATTTAACAATTTTTATTAAATTCTAAAAGTAATTAATTTTTTTAAAAATTTTATTTGCTTTTATTTAAAATTTATGTTATATTAATAGAACAGACTTATTTTTTTAGTTTGTATTTTTTAATAATGCGGAGGTTTTCTTATAATGAAAAACGGAATAGTAAAATGGTTTAACAATGAAAAAGGATTTGGGTTCATATCTGTAGAGGGAGAAGATGATGTTTT
Source organism: Clostridioides difficile ATCC 9689 = DSM 1296 (assembly GCF_001077535.1). Lineage (GTDB taxonomy): Bacteria > Bacillota > Clostridia > Peptostreptococcales > Peptostreptococcaceae > Clostridioides > Clostridioides difficile. The sequence goes on along the minus strand of NZ_CP011968.1, from coordinate 1,073,763 downwards.
CGTACATTTCTCAGCTATACAAAATGATGGATACAAAACTTTAGAAGAAGGCGAAAAGGTTAGCTTTGATATAACTCAAGGTAATAGAGGACCTCAAGCTGAAAACGTAAATAGAATATAATTATTTAATTTAAATATATATATTTTAGAAAAGGAGCTATCGAGGGCTCTTTTTTGTTGTTTATTATATTTATTTTTAATTACAAAAATAAGAAGTTACTTTAGAAAAGCGTCAAACTTAAACTAACTTTTTTAAAATAACTTCTTATATTATAATATATACTATTTATATAAAATACTCTATTTAATTTTATCAGATATTATTAAGCATAACTCTCTTAAGATTTTACAAGCTATAACTGTCGATACACCTGTTGTATCGTAATCAGGGCTTAACTCTACAATGTCACAACCAACTATATTTATATTAGAGTTTTTTATAATCTTAAAAATCTCTTGAAACTCTCTATAATTTACACCACCAGGTTCTGGTGTACCTGTTCCTGGAAACACAGATGCATCCAATACATCTAAATCTATAGTTAGATAAATATTCTTTCCATTTAGCATATTAACTATATTTTCAAACGTATCTATTCCTCCTATTTCCATGTATGTGTGTTTTTCTTCTGTAGCAAATTTAAATTCTTCTTTTGTCCCAGACCTTATACCAAATTGAAATATTTTATTATCACCTACAATATCCCATATTCTTTTAATTACTGTTGCATGAGAATTTTTACTATTATTATATTCTTCCCTCAAATCAGTATGGGCATCAAAATGAATTACATATATATCATTGTACTTTTCATGTACTGCTTTAAAGGCTGGTAATGTAACTAAATGCTCTCCTCCAATCATAAAGGGTACCTTTGAATCTCTAACAATCTTATATGTCTCTTGATAGATTTCTTTTAAGACTTGTTCTGTACTTCCAACACTAATTTCTAAATCTCCATAATCACATATATTATAATCCTCTAAATCCAAATCTAAAAAAGGACTATATGTCTCAAGACCGTAAAATTCTTTTCTCATAGAGCTACTTGCAAATCTAGCCCCAGGTCTGTTAGAAGTAGTTCCATCAAATCCAACACCAAATACTATAAGATTAGATTCTTCATAATTTTTGTCCATACTCATAAAAGTGTTCATATGATAGAAATTATTCTTCATCTAGCATCTCCTTCACGTATTGAGGTAACATAAACGAACCTAAATGTATATCACTATTATAATATTTAGTTTTTAAACTTAATTTCTCCCATCCATTTCTATCTTGATTTTTTACTGGATTAAGTTTTTTTGAAGCAAATCCAAACAACCAGTGACCAGATGGATATGTTGGTATATGTGCTTGATAAACTTCTGATATTGGAAATATCTGTTTTAATTTTTTATTAGCTCTTTTCATCTCTTTAGCATTAAAGTCAAAATACGGACTTTCACTTTGATTTACTAAAATTCCATCATCAGTCAGTATTCTATAACAATCCTTATAAAAATCAGTTGAGAAAAGCCCTTCGCCTGGTCCTATTGGGTCAGTTGAATCTACTATTATCAGGTCATATGATTTATCATGTGCACACTTAACAAAATTAACACCATCTTCAAAATATAAACTCACTCTTTTATCATCTAATTTACATGAGCATATATCCATATACTCCTTAGATACATCTACAACCATTTTATCTATTTCAACCATGTCAATCTTTTCTATTTGAGGATAACGGCTTAATTCTCTTACTGTACCTCCATCACCTCCACCTATGACTAATACTTTCTTTATGTTTAAATTTGTAGCCATAGGAACATGAGTTATCATCTCATGGTATATAAATTCATCTTTATATGTTACCATCATTAATCCATCTATTGTTAGAAATTTTCCAAATTCATCACTATCAAATACATCTATCCTTTGAAATTGAGACTTTCCTTCAAATAGATGTTTATTTACTTTTATAGAAAATCTTACATTTTCTGTCCATTCTTCTGTATACCAAAGTTCCATATAATAATCCTCACTTTCTCTTGTATGTTTTATACTGCTTCTGGTTTATGAGTAATCTTACCTAAATCTTTTTTTGAATATTTTTTAATTTTTGTAGTTAAGCCTCTTGGAATTTCTGTAGACTCGCTTCTTTCAGACTTTAAAAGTTGCTCTAATAATTCAAAACTTTTCCATGGGTCTATATCACCACAAGTAAAAAAATCTGCTGCTGCATAACCATATTCAGGCCATGTATGTATTGTCAAATGAGATTCAGCAATTATAACAGCTCCTGAAACCCCCCAAGGATTAAAATGGTGGAATACAGAATCCACAATTGTCGCTTTTGCATTTAATGCTGAATCATTCATAAAATTTTCTATAAGACGTGGGTCTTTAAGTACGTTTTCATCACAATTATAGTATTCTACTAGTATATGTCTTCCTAGTGTTTCAAATTTCATTTCAACCCCAACTCCTTTATACTTTTAATAAGTTCTATTTGATAAACTCTACTTAACAAATACTTGCCCTTGCAAAATAAAGTAATTTATTTTATTACTAGTATTCTATCTAAGTTTTTATCTTGTACATCTGTAAGATACGCATTGCTATTTTTTAAGAAAATAATATACTCCATAATTTCTTCTGTTATCAATTCTCCTGGAGCAATAATCGGTATACCTGGTGGATATGCCATTATTGATTCTCCACAAATTCTATCTATACATGAATTGATTTCTACACTTTCCTTTGGTGCATAAAAAGCTTCTCTTGGATTAAGTTTAATAATTGGATTTATTTGAACCATATTAAATTCATTTAATGTTGATTCTTTTCTATAAATCTTTGCAATTATAGAAAGTGCCTTTACTAATCTATCTATATCTGATTTATTTGTTCCAATGGACACAAGTGCCAGTATATTATATGAATCTCCCAATTCTACTTGAATTGAAAAATTTTTATATAATAAATCGTATACTTCAAATCCAGTCAAATTTAATTCTTTTACATTTATACACAATTTTGTTTCATCTATAAATTTAACACCTTTTTGTTTCAATATTTCTGTAGATAAAACTTTTATTCCATCAATTTTGTTTAATTTAGATTTTGCATACCTAGATAGATTTAATGCTTTTGACAGTTGCTTTTCACCATTCTCAACTAGATTAACTCTAGCACCATCTATACTTGCCATAAGCAAATAAGATGCTGATGTTGATTGTAGCATATTGATTGATTGAAGAACCTTTTCAAAACTTACATTATCTCTATTCAATAAGAGTGCTGAAGATTGTGTCAATGCTCCTCCAGTTTTATGTATACTTACAGCTACCATATCAGCTCCCAAACTTATTGCAGAAGGAGGTAAATCTAAATGAAATGGAAAATGTGCACCATGAGCTTCATCAACTAACACTAAAACATTATTTTTATGGCATAGTTCTATAATACTCTCAAGGTCTGCACAAACTCCATAGTAAGTTGGATTAAGGAAAAATAATGCTTTTATATTACAATCTTTTTCTATCTCTGTTCTAACTTTTTCAAGAGTAATATTTAAACTTATACCTAGTTTTTCATCAAATTCTGGTTGTATAAATATTGGTATTCCTCCACAAAGTATTAACGCATTTATTACTGATTTATGTATGTTTCTTGGAAGTAATACTTTTTCACCTGGTTTTATAACACTCAAAATCATTGCATGTATTGCTTGAGTTGTGCCATTCGTTATAAAGAATGCCTCATCAGCCATATATGCTTGTGCTAACAAATCTTGTGCATTTTTTATAATCCCATTTGGCGCAGATACATTATCCATAGTTGGTGATGAATTTATATCCATTTTCATGAGACTTTCACCTAGATATTTATTTAATATAGCTACACCTCTATTTTTTACATGTCCAGGCACATCAAAACAAGCTATATCTTTCTCTGAGTATTCCTTTAACGACTCTAATAATGGAGCACACTCATAGCTTAATTCAACTACATTTGCAAACTCGCTATCCATGATTTCAAATTCATCTCCTCTCTATATTCAAATATTTTTAATATTTATTATTTATTATTTCTATTTTTTATTTTTACTTTTATTAAACTCATGATATTTATTATATTAACATCTCAGCATTTTTACAAGTGTTTTTTTGAAGTTACTCAAAAACATATACATTAGCTATATCAATATTTATAAACTTTTTAATTTTTTGTTGTTTATATTAATTTTTTTAAAACTTAGTATTTATAAACTTTCTTATTTTTTATTATTTTGGTTTTTTTACTTTTTTGAGTTTTAGTAAGCTTTTGAGTTTACTATTTTTAATTTATAAGTATTTTATTACTAAACTTTTATATTATTCTTATTTCACATATTAAAATTCTTGGTTTAGTTGGACTAAATAATTTTCCTATTTTTGTATTTTAATTTTAATATAAAATTTATTAAATTTTTTAATTGATAAAATAAATTCTATATTTATGATATTAAAATTCTATAAGTTCATTGATTTATATATGTTAATTTAAATACATTATTCTATCGTAGTGCCTTAGAGTTTTTATTTGTATTTAAAGTTAAATTTATTCTTGTTTTTCCTTTAATATTTAATAGTAAAACAACAAAATTATAAAAAAAATAAAGAGAAACTTTATAAAAGCTTCTCTTTTTTCATCTCTTCCATAGGTATCGTTTTCCAATGTTCTCTCAAAACTCTTTCAACATTTTCTAAATCATTCTCCCTCATAGATTTTACTACTTCAATATGTTGATTATTGCTGTATGTCAACATTTTATATAACTCATCTTCATTATCACTAGTATATGACTTTGACATAAAATTATATCTTAAAGAGTTCAATAGATTTACTAACACCTGATTATCTGATTTAGTTATGTATATATCGTGAAATTCATTACTTAATTTTAAATAGCTATTGTAATTTTTATACTTTATAGAGACCGCCATCATTTCCGTTAATTCTTCCATTTTTACTAGGTCTGATTCAGTTAAATTTTGTAATGCTGAAGAACCGGCTAACGCATCCAATACTCCAATTACGGAATAGGTGTCTAATTTCTCCTTTTCCTGAAATTCTTTTACTACAAATCCCTTATTAGGTATTTTTTCTAGTAAATTTTCACCTGCTAACCTAGTTAATGCTTCTCTCGCTGGTGTTCTACTAACTCCGATAGATTTACAAATCTCAGATTCAGTAATTCTCTGATTAGCTTCATATTCTCCATTTTGGATTTTCTTTGATATATAGTCATATACTTGAGTTGTAAGTGGATCTACCTTCATAAGACGTTCCTCCATATTAAGATTATAAAAGTTAAATCTCCCTACAACTTTGGTAGAGAGTTCAGTTTTATCTTACTAATTTATATAATATCACAATTATGATATTTTTTATACTTCTTTGTAATATTTTGAAATACTAAAATTCTTATGATAATTTATACAAAAAAAGTAGAAAAAGTTTTGATAAAACAAAACTCTTTCCACATTCACCTTATTTTCTATTTATTTTTCTAAAAAAAGATATTTAATTTACTCTAAAAATTCTAAATGATTTAGAGTCTAAATCTACTTTCAACTCATTATTTTCAATTTGTATAGTACTATTTGCATTTTTAAGACTATACTTTATAGGTATTTCCTCAATAAAACTACTCTCTATACATAATGATATACTTTCCACATTTTCACTTCTATTTACTAAAATTAACATTCTATCATTATTTTCATTAACTCTAATAAAAGAAAATACAGAATCATTATTAGTATATATAAATTCTGTATTTCCAGAACTTAAAAGTTTATTCTTATTTCTAATTTTTATAACATCTCTATAAAAATTAAGCATATCTTCGTCTTCATTTTTCCATGGATAAGTTCTTCTATTATCTGGGTCAACACCTCCACAAAGACCTGCTTCATCTCCATAATATATATATGGTACTCCTTCAAATGTCATCTGTATAGCTACAGCAAGCTTCACTAAATCTACATCATCATTTAATTCCGTTTTAGCTCTTGTAACATCATGTGTTCCAATTAAATTTAAATTAGACCTAAATGATTCTTTTGGATAATTTTCTTTAATCTGCATATATCTATTACAAAGTTCATATGAATTAATTTCTCCTTTTAAGAAAGAAAACATGTTATTTCTAAAAGGATAACCCATAACAGAATCTAATTCTTCACCTAATAAATAACTTCTTCTCTGACCATAGCTAATCTTATTTGATGCATCTTCCCATACTTCACCTATAAGAATTGAGTCATCATCTGCCTTTTTTAATTCCTTTTTTAACTCTCTTATAAACTTAGTTGGTAATTCGTCTGCAACATCTAGTCTCCAGCCCTTAATACCCATATTTACCCATTTATTTATAACGCTATCATTGTCATATATTATATAATCCATATAGCTATGTTCTAATTCATTTATATTTGGCAATGTCTTAACATCCCACCAACTTTTATATTTTTGAGGAAATTCTTCAAACATATACCATGAATAATATGGAGATTCTTTAGATTGATATGCCCCTAAACTATTATAGTTTCCATACATATTAAAATATTTACTATCTGCTCCAGTATGACTAAAAACTCCATCTAATACTATTGATATACCTTTTTCTTTTGCTTTATCAATAAGTTCTTTAAATGTATCTTCATCCCCAAACATTGGGTCAATTTTTTTATAGTCACCTGTATCATACTTATGATTACTAGAGGCTTCAAATATAGGGCTTAGATATAGTATACTTACACCTAATTTTTTTAAATATCCAAGTTTATTGATTATCCCTCTTAAATTTCCACCATGGAAATCCCATCTTATAACATCCCCTTGACTATCCTTTATGTACATAGGTGTATCTTCCCAATTTCCATATATGAAACTATTTTTTTTAGGACTATCAACCTTACCACTACGATTTCCATTATTGAATCTATCTACAAATATATGATAAAGTATTCCTTCTTTGTACCATGTTGGTACTTTAAAATCTTTATAAACAGTGATTTGATATTTATTAATATCACTATAATTATATTCACAAGAATATCCATTATCTCTGTTTTTTCCATAAAATAAAGTCTTTATCTGACCATCCATTTCAACATCAACTTTAAAGTAATAAAAATAAACACCTGTACCATCAAACTTTTCAATCTTACCACAAAAGCACTTTCCAAGTTTATCATTATCTAATTCTTCATTTAAAGTTATTGTTCTCATTTCTTCTTCTCTATTTATTTCTAGGGAAATAGACTTGATATTGTATCCCTCATTTACTTTAACACAAATGGTCAATTCCTCATCAAATTTTAAAGCTCCAAACGGAGCCTTAAAATTTTTATCCCAAGAGTTATATTCTATTACACTTTGCATTTAATCACACCCTTTTAAACCAAATGTCTTTTGCATACTCAGAAATTGTTCTATCAGAAGAAAAAAATCCAGAGTTAGCTATATTAACTAAAGACATTTTATTCCATTTTTCTTTATCTCTATATAACCTGTTTATATCTGCTTGAGCTTGACCATAATTTTCAAAATCTCTCAATACAAAATACTCATCATTGTAAGTAGTGAGTGAATTATAAATACTTCTTCCTTCTTCGCCAAGATTAGGAATAAATCCATTTATTAAATCATCTACTACCCTTTTTATATCCATATTAGAATGATATAGGTCAAGTGAAGAATATCCACCATATTTATTATAATTTAGTACTTGTTCTGCACTAAGTCCAAATAAAAACATATTTTCTTTACCAACCTGTTCACATATCTCTACATTTGCACCGTCAAGTGTAGCCAAAGTTATAGCACCATTCATCATAAACTTCATATTACTTGTTCCAGATGCTTCCTTAGTTGTAGTTGAAATTTGCTCACTAACATTTGCTGCTGGTATTATTATTTCTGCTAATGATACTCCATAATTCTCTAAAAATACTACTTTTAACTTGTCCTTTACTCTAACATCATTATTTATAGTACTTGCAACAGAATTTATAAATTTAATTATACATTTAGCCAAATAATATCCTGGTGCTGCTTTTGCGCCAAATATAAAAGTTCTTGGGTCAAGATTCAAATTAGGATTATCAAGTAATTCATGATACATATGAAGTACATTAAATATATTCAGTAACTGTCTTTTATACGCATGCAATCTCTTAACTTGAACATCAAATATCGAACTTGGGTCTACATTTAAATCGTATTTATCTTTTATAAACTTTGCTAGATTTGCTTTATTATTGTATTTTATATCATCAAGTCTTTGTAAAACAGAGGAATCATTTTTAAATTTTTCAATATTTTTTAATTGTAATGTATCTTTCTTCCATGAATCACCAATTAAATCTGTAATTAAATTGCTAAGTTGAGGATTTGAACTTATAAGCCATCGCCTATGTGCAATTCCATTAGTCTTATTATTAAATTTATTTGGTTCATCTTGATAGAAATCTTTTAATACCTCTGTTTCAAGAATATGAGTATGAAGCTTAGCAACTCCATTTACACTATGACTTGTGACAATACATAAGTTTGCCATATTGATATTGTCACAGTCTATTATACTCATTCTTTTTATTCTATCCTGCTCATATCCTTTATTATTTAATTCCTCTACATATCTTCTATTTATTTCTTCTATTATCATATAAATTCTTGGTAATAGTTCTTTAATCATACTTACAGGCCATTTTTCCATTGCTTCTGACATTATAGTATGATTAGTATAGGACACTGTTTTTTTAGTTATTTCCCATGCTTCATCCCAAGATAAATTTTCTTCATCAAGCAAAATTCTCATAAGTTCTGGTATGCATAAGGTAGGATGTGTATCATTTATATGAATTGCTACCTTATCGAATAAATTATTAATATTTAATTTGTTCTTTTTATATTTTCTTATTATATCTTGTATCCCTGCACTTACAAAAAAGTATTCTTGTTTCAACCTCAACAACTTACCTGCATAATTTGAATCATCAGGATATAATACCTGTGATATTTCCTCAGTATAATACTTATGTTTTAAAGCCTCTTCATAGCTACCAGAATAATTTAGAGCATTTGAAGTAAGTTCACCAAAATCTCTCTTTGGTATTTCACTCTTAAACAATCTTAAAGTATTTATACATTGGTTTTGGTATCCGATTATTGGTATATCATAAGGCATTGCCATTACAGGAAGGTAGTTTTTATGAATTACTTTTAAATGACTACCTTCCTTGATTAATTCTACCTCACCACCAAACTTCACCATTGTTGCTTCATTTGGTCTTACAGTTTCCCATGCATATCGTCCTTCTGTAAGCCAGTTATCAGGCACTTCTACCTGATAACCATTTACAAATTTTTGTTCAAACAGACCATATTTATACCTTATTCCATATCCTTGACCACTTATGTTCAAAGATGCCATAGAATCTAAAAAGCAAGCTGCTAATCTACCAAGTCCACCATTTCCTAAGGCTGGGTCTACTTCAGCTTCAATTAAATCATCCAAGTTGATTCCTAATTCAGATAGACCTTCTCTAACTTCTTCTTCAATATTTAAATTTAATAAATTAGATTTTAACTGTCTCCCTATTAAAAATTCTAAACTAAAATAATAAACTTCTTTTTTCTTATCTAACTTTGTAGCAACCCATTTTTTTGCTATCTCATCTTTCAATAGACTACATAATACATTTAACAATTGTTCATCAGTAGCTTCCTTGATAGATTGTGCATATAAGCTATACATTTTTACTTCAAATTTTTGCTTGAATTTCTTTTTGCTTATTGTTACCAAAAAAACCACTCCTTTAATCACATATGTCTCTATATGTTTCTATATACTCCTTAGCTGATTTTTTCCAACTATTATCTGTTTTCATTGCATTTTCAACTAATTTAATCCATTTTTCTTTGTCCTTAAATACTTTGATTGCATTTTTCAAACAGAAAAACATCTCATGAGCATTGTAATTTTTAAAACTAAATCCATTGCCTTCTCCAGTAAATTTATTATAAGGTGTTACTGTATCTCTAAGCCCTCCAGTCTCTCTAACTATTGGTAAAGAACCATATCTCATAGCTAACATTTGACCTATACCACAAGGCTCAAATAATGATGGCATTAAGAACATATCACTTGCAGCATATATCTGTTGAGCCAATGATGCATTAAAAGTAATTCTAGCTGATACTTTATCTGAAAAATTAGAATCGTAATAGTTGAACATTGATTGATATTGATGTTCTCCAGTTCCTAAAACGACAATCTGTAAATCTTCTCTCATAAGTTCTGGCATCATGTATGCTATTAAATCAAATCCTTTTTGAGAAACTAATCTCGAAACTATACCTATCAACGGAATAGATGAATCTTTTTTTAGTCCCAATATATCTTGTAATCTCAATTTATTTTCTACTTTTTTGTCAATTGAGTCTACATCATAATGAACAAATATATCTTTATCTTTTGCAGGGTCATTTAAATCATAATCTATACCATTTAATATACCTTTTAATTTTCCTGACTCTTTTCTAAGTAATCCATCTAATTGTTCGCCATAAAAAGATGTTTGTATTTCATTTGCATAAGTAGGGCTAACAGTTATAATTTTATCTGCAAAATTTATACCAGCTTTCATAAAATTTATTGAGCCATAATACTCTATATCTCCATTATCAAAGTATTTTTGTGGTAAATCCAATATATCATATAAAACATGCTTATCAAATACACCTTGATATTGGAGATTATGTATAGTATACATAGTTTTTATATTTTTATACCCCTCAAGGGTTGCATATCTTTCTTTTAGAATTAATGGTAACATCCCTGTATGCCAATCATTTATATGTATTACATCTGGATAAAAATCAATTCTACTTATAGCTTCTAAAACTGCATCTGTAAAGAAAGTATATCTTTCTGCATCATCTCCATATCCATAGATACTCTTTCTTTCATCTTCTCTTCTAAAATAAAATTCATTATCTATAAAGTAAAATTTTACACCATCTAATTCCATTTCTAAAAGACCACAGTATTGATTTCTCCATCCAACACGTACACTAAACACAGCTATTTCTTTTAGTTGATCTTTTAAATAACTTGGTATAGTTGAATATTTGGGCATTATTACCCTTACATCTACACCTTCTTTTTTTAATTCTTTAGGCAATGCATAAGAAACATCTCCTAATCCTCCAGTTTTTGCAAAGGGCCAACACTCTGCTGTTACATAAAAAACCTTCATTAGTCATTCCCCCTTCTAAAAAATTTATTTATATATTTGTATTCTTTTCCACTACAAGAGGATATTTTTCATCTCCTCTTAATTCTTTCCCATTTGATACACTCGTATTTTTATCTAATATTGCATTATATAGTTTTGCATTTGACTTTATTACACAATTTTGCATTACTATTGAGTTCTCTATAACTGTTCCTTTTTCAACATTTACCTTTCTAAATATGATACTATCTTTTACAGTACCTTCTATTAAACAACCAGATGCTATAAAGCTATTTTCTACTTTAGCACTATCTGTATAAATTGTAGGTGATTCATTCTTTTCTTTTGTAAATATCTTTCTTTCAGAATATAATAATTCATCTGCAACTTCTAAATTTAATAAATCTTTGCTCATTTCAAAATATGATTCAACAGAATTTACACATTTTAGATATCCTGTATATTCATAGGCTCCTATTTTCATGTTTTCTGCTTCTTCAATAATAAATTCTTCTAAATAACAATAATTGCCTTTATTTACAATGTTATATATACATTCAACAAAATCTTCACGCTTCATAATATATGTCTCCATACATATGTTTGCTCTAGGGAACTTACCTAAATTATTTCCTACATTTATTACCCTATTGTTACTATCTAAATTTAGAGTTAAGTTACCAGCAAAATCTTTATTTGCATTATTTACATTTTTATATATTATAGTTATATCATTATGAGATTTTTTATGGTATTCCAATGCTTGAGAATAATTTAAATTGCATAGCATATAGCTTGGAGCTATTAAAATATATTCTTCTTCACTCTTTTCTATATAATCTAGATTAGCTAAGATAGTATATATATCACCTTCTCTATGTGAGTAAGTATTTCTATACTTAGTGTTTTCTGGACTAAAAATTGATAGGCCACCTTTTTTTCTACTTAAATCCCAATCTTTACCACTACCTATATGGTCTGTTAATGATCTGTATTTTTCTTTTGCGAATATTCCAACTTTAGTGATTCCTGAATTTATCATATTAGATAAAGCAAAGTCTATTATTCTATATCTTCCAGCTATTGGTGTAGATGCTATTGGTCTTCCATAGTTAAGTTTGTTTATTGCTGGGTCTCCTTTTTTGTTTAAATTTATTATCCCTAAACATTCATTTCTCATCTTAAAGACCTCCTTCTATTAATACGCATCTAGGTTCGATATTTTCATACTCAGAAACTACATTTATTTCATTATTTACATTCTTTATCTGAACATTATCATTTATAGTTGCACACTCACCTATCATAGCTTTTTCTATAGTTACATTTTCACCTATTACAACATTTGGCATTATTACTGAATCAATTACTTTACTTCCTTTTCCAACAACAACTCCATGTGATAATACAGAGTTACCTACTTCACCTAAAATTCTACAACCATCAGCTATCATTGATCTATGAACATTTGCATTTTTACCTATATATTGTGGAGGCATTGCCATAGTATTTGTATATATCTTCCATTTAGGGTCTGCTAAATCAAGTGTTTCTGGAGATTTTATTATATCCATATTAGCATCCCATAGACTTTGTATAGTTCCTACATCTCTCCAGTATCCTTTAAATGGATAAGCATACATTCCAACATTATCTTCTAACATTTTAGGTATTAAATTTTTTCCAAAATCATCATAATTTATTTCTGGATTTTTTTCTGCTTCCTTAAAATAATTTCTCAACATTTTCCAATCAAATATGTATACTCCCATAGATGCCAAATTGCTCTTAGGTTCACTTGGTTTTTCTTCAAATTCATAGATACTTGAATCTTCATTTGTATTCATTATCCCAAATCTTGAAGCTTCATCCCAAGGAACTTCAATCACTGCTATTGTAGCTTTAGAGCCTTTTTCCTTATGAAATTTTAACATTTTGCTATAATCCATCTTGTATATATGGTCACCAGATAATATCAATACATATTCTGGATTATAGGTATCTACAAAGTCCATATTTTGATATATCGCATGTGCTGTACCATTATACCAATTTCCTTCTTTTTCATTCATAAATGGTTGTAAAACATAGACACCACCATTTATTCTGTCCAAATCCCAATGACTTCCCATTCCTATATGTGAATTTAATATCAACGGTCTATATTGAGTTAAAACACCTACAGTATCAATACCAGAGTTTGAACAATTGCTTAACACAAAATCTATAATTCTATACTTACCTCCAAATGATACAGCTGGTTTGGCAATTCTTTTTGTAAAAACACCTAATCTTGAACCTTGCCCTCCTGCCAAAATCATAGCTAACATCTCTTTTTTCATTTAATGACACTCCCCTCATCTAGTAATTAATATTTATAATTGCATTTTTACTTTTATAAACTTTATCAGTCAATAAATGTCGTGTATAAATGTTGCTTAAATAATACCTTAATAAAAATAAAATAATATCAACTATACAATTGATATAATGTATACCCCATAATGAACTTACCGACGTATACATTATTTTCCATAAGCACTATAGTATTTATTAATATTCAATTATCGGTTAAAAAATAATACAAATTTTATTTTATAAATATAAAAACATTTTTTATAAATCTCTTGTGTCATATGAACATGCTTATTTTTTAATTTGTTAAATTCGTAATAGCAAAATATAATCTAATATTTGTTAAATAATTATCCAAGGAAAATCAAGTAATTATTAATCAACTTTATTTTTTAATTGATACTTCTTTGTCTATAATTTAAACAAAAGGATATAAACTTTTAAATTATTTATTAGTTTTCTTAGTATTAATGTTTATATTTTTATAAATATATATTAATAATATAAATAGACTAACTAAAACCATGCTTATTTGCTATATGTTTTATATAATATTATATAACACTTTTTACATTAGTAAAGGATAAATTGTATAAAGATTCTGTTAATTTATTTTTATAATTTCATCTTTCTAATAAAAACAAAGAAGAAGACTTAAAAATTTATAAGTCCTCTTCTTTTCAACGTGCATTTTTGTGCTATATTTAATTAATTCGACCTTTAATTTCCATATCCTTCCTATGATAACAAAACTCTTTTATTTTTTTAATGATTCATTATCATTTAAAACTTCTTTTATATCAAGTACTTCTTTGTTATCATCACTCATAACTTCCTTTATTCCTTTGAATGTTCCTAGGAAATTAACTGCTTCTGAAGGTAAAACCAGTTTTGTTGACTTACCTTCAGCCATTTTTTCAAGAGCTTCCATAGATTTTAATGCTAGAATATTATTGTCTATATCAGCCTCTTTCATTGCTGAAAAAACTAATTTTAAACCTTCTGCTGTTGCCATTTGAGTTCTTTTTATCATTTCAGCTTCACCTTGTGCCTTAGCAATAGCTGTCTGTCTTATAGCTTCAGCTTCACCTTCTGCCACTAATATAGCAGATTCTTTTTCACCTTCTGCTACACGTACCATAGCTTCTTTTTTGGCTTCTGCTGTTAATATAGCAGATTGTTTTTCACCTTCAGCTTGAAGTATTGCAGCTGACTTATTACCTTCTGCTTGAAGTATTGCCTCTCTTCTTTCTCTTTCTGCTCTCATTTGTTTTTCCATTGCAACTTGAATATCCTGAGGAGGCATTATATTTTTTAACTCTACTCTATTTACTTTTATACCCCATTTATCTGTTGCTTCATCAAGGATAGTTCTCATTTTTACATTTATTATATCTCTTGATGTTAATGTTTCATCTAAATCAAGTTCACCAATTATATTTCTTAGTGTTGTAGCTGTTAAATTTTCAATAGCAGCTATTGGATTAGCTATCTCAAACACATATCTAACTGGGTCTGTAACTTTATAATATACAACTGTATCAATCTGCATAGTTACATTATCTTTAGTTATAACTGGTTGAGGTGGAAAATCTATTACAATTTCTCTAAGGTCAATTACATATGCCATTTTATCTAAAAATGGTATTAAGAAATGTACACCTGTTTCAGCTACTTTTTGAAACTTACCAAGTCTCATTATTATACCTACTTTAGATTGTTTTATAACTCTTATACAAGTTAAACTTATTGCTACGACTACTACTATTAATACAATACTTAAAACAATTTTAGTACCCATACTATAAATCCTCCTTTATTCTATTGGTTTGTCACATTAACTGTGGCGTCTACTTTTTTAACAACTAATTTTACCCCTTCAATTTTTAATACTTCTACTGTAGAACCTTTTTCTATCTTTTCACCATCTATAGAAATAGCCGTCCATGTTTCATGTTCAACTACAACTAGACCTGTGTTATTTGGAGAAATCTCTTCTGTAACAATACCTTTTTTAGACATCATTGCTTGTAAATTAGTGTTAGATTTATAGCCTTTATCTTTTTTTACTATTTTTTTAGTAGCTACGACTAACATTGCTATAGAAATTACTGCAAATATTAAAATTTGTAAGAAAATACTCTCTATAAAGCTACTTAAAAATATAAGTATTACAGCTCCTACACTAAACCATATCAATGTTAAGCTTGGTGTTAACATTTCTGCTATTCCAAATAAGACTGCTACTATCAACCATATTAACTTCATACTATCTACCCTCTTTTCATATGAATTATAAAACCCTATATAAATTATATGTTTATACAATGTTTTTGAATATAAATTTAAATTACAAAACAATAAAATAAATAAATTAATTAATAGTATTATATCAACATACTTTGTTAAAATTGTTACAAAGTAGTATCAAATATCACCAATTATATATCCAACAACTCTTTCATTGTTAATGAAATGTTACTTATTAAATCCGTAGCATTTACCGTATACATTGCTTTGCTCAATTTATCTCCTATATAGCCATGTATATATGCTCCACTAACTGTAGCTTCCAATATATCCATACCTTGACCTATAAATGAAGTAATCATTCCAAGCAAACAATCACCCATTCCACCAGTTGCCATACAGCTATTTCCTGTAGGATTTATATATGTTTTTTTACCATCTGTTATGACAGTTTGATAACCTTTTAAAAGCACCACCAGATTATATTTTTGAGCAAATTCTTTTGCAACATCTACTCTATGTTCTCTTATATACCCAATTGAATCTCCTGTCAACCTGGCCATTTCTCCCAAATGAGGTGTAATTACAAATCTATTTTTCCATTCTAAAAACTTATAACATCTGTCCTTCATAACGTTCAATCCATCTGCATCTAATACTATTGGGCAATTAGAATTTTCTACTATCTTAAGTAATTTATCAAATGTTTGACTATTATCTCCCATACCTGGACCAAAACCAATTGCATCACTAGAATTAAGTAATTTATTTAATCTTTCTTCTTCAAAATTTAAAGTCATTGCTTCTGTAAGTCTAATAGATACCTTTTCTTGCACATCTTCACTACTAATTAATGTTACAAGTCCACTCCCACTCTTAACAGCAGATTCAGTTGCTATGAAACTTGCACCATAAAATCCTTTTGAACCTGCAACTATAGATACTTTTCCAAAATCACTTTTAAAACCATGCTTATCTCTTCTTCTAATATTATTTTTTACAAAAGTCTTATCAGTTATGAACTCTTCATCATGGTATTTTCTTGTAATAAAATCTGGAACACCTATCTTTTCTACAACTACATCACCTATAAGTGTGCTAGTGTCATAGTTTAGAAAACCTCTTTTATAAAACTCAAAGCTAATCGTTTTGTTTGCTCTAATACAAGTTCCTAATACATTTCCATTATCGCTATCTATACCTGAAGGAATATCTATAGAATATGTATTTTTACTATTATCGTTTACTATGTCAATAACTTCTTTAAAAATACCAGTTATATCACGTTTTAATCCAGTCCCAAATATAGCATCTACTACAACATCACTTTTAGATACTCTATCTTTAAAAATTGTTAAATTTTTATTTTTTATAATATTTTGTTTCTCAACTTTAATAATTTTATCTACTTCATTTTCATCTCCATAATTTTTTTCACTTAAATCATTTTTATTAATATTTATAATATTAATTCCCATATTTAAAAGTACATTGTAATTTATTTTAGAGCATTCACTTAGTTTTTCAAGATTACCTACTAAAAATACGTTTACTTCTTTTCCATATGTATTTAGATGTCTTGCTATTCCAAGACCATCTCCTCCATTATTTCCAACACCACATACAACTGTGTAACTATTATACATGTCTATATCCATATTTTTCATTGCAGATATAACCGCATTTTCCATCAATACAATCATTGGAATCCCTACTTCTTCTACACATGCAGTATCAACATTTCTGCTTAATTTAGATGTACCTATTAGCATAAATTATCACTCCTATAAAGTTAAAGACTTCTTAAATACTTACCAAAAATATCTATTGAAATCTTTTTAATCCCATAAATATCATAAATAAAATCACTAAAACTAAGAGTTTTGAAATAATTTAAAATAACAAAAAATTTTGAATTAAAACAATTATTTAATTTATTATACCATATAATTTAAGTTATTATGTTGATTTAAAACCTATTTACACTAATTATCTAAATATCTCTTTATTTTTATAATCTTTTATGACTTATTTATATTTTTCATTTTTATAAAAAAACAATAATTAAGAATATAACTATATTCTACATGTAAAAATTTTTTTATTTAAACTCAATTTTCTGATAATTTGATAATTTTTCAAAATTTATAGTTGACTTTTATTTTTTACTGTATTAAACTAATTACTATACAAAACAGAAAACAAAATTTTCAAAATTATTAAATTAAAAGGAGAGGTAAATATGAAGACTTTATTAAACAAACAAGTACGATTTTTTAGTAGCCAATTTAGTTAGGGTTTGTACCTAAGTTAAGACAAATTGTCATAACATAGATACAAGCCCCTTAGGATTATGATTTTTAAGGATTGTATCTATGTTGGCTATAGTAATTGTTGTTAAAGTTTTTATTTTATCATCATAATATAGAGCCACATGGATTATACTGTGTGGCTTATTCGAATTTTTGCCATACAGTTATATATACTGTGTGGTTTTTTTATATCAAAATCATTTTTTAAAACCAAATTTAAAAAACCATTTAAAATATTTTCAAAGGGGTGTTTTATTTATGTCAGGTATTATATCTGTAATGACGCAAAGTTTAATTTTATCGATTATGGCACTGGGGGTTTATATAACTTACAAAATCTTAGATTTTCCAGATATGTCTGCTGATGGTAGCTACACAATGGGTGCTTCTATTGTAGCATTTTCTCTTACTAATGGTATTTCTCCTGTAGTAGCAACTTTAATGGCTATCTTATGTGGTTGTACTGCTGGTCTTGTTACAGGGATTCTTCACATTAAGTTTAAGATATCTAATTTACTTTCTGGTATTTTAGTTATGGGAATGCTATACTCTATCAATTTAAGAATAATGGGAAAATCAAATATTCCTCTATTTAGCTTTAAACACTTATTCAATGGGGAAATATCTCCTATAGTTTTAGCCTTAGCTTTTGTATTCATCTGTAAAGTCCTTTTAGATTTATTCCTAAAAACAGGTCTTGGATACACTTTAAAAGGTGTTGGTGATAACTCTCAAATGATTAAATCCCTAGGTATAAATATAGGTTCTATAAAAATACTAGGACTTATGATTTCAAATGGACTTATAGCTTTATCTGGTAGTCTTATGGCTCAGTTCTTGGGATTCTCAGATGTAAATATGGGTATAGGAACTTTAGTTCTTGGAATTGCCTCTATCATAATTGGTATTACACTATTTAAGAAATTTACTTTTATCAAAGATACTACTGCAATAATTGTTGGCTCTTTTATATACCAATTCACTATATACTTTGCAATGAGTTTAGGAATGTTATCAACTGACTTAAAACTAATAACTGCCATAGTTATAATAGCTTTCCTAGCTACTGGTAACTTAAATATTTCACTAAAAAAAAACAAATACAAAGCTAGTACCAAAAATAAATCAGAAAAAAGAGGTGTTGTAGATGTTACAAATTAAAAATCTTTCAAAGAGTTTCCCTAATCCATATGGTGAACCTAATACTATCTTTGAAAATTTATCAATCGATATAGAAGATGGTGAATTTGTAAGTATCATAGGTAGTAATGGAACTGGTAAATCTACTTTATTAAATATAATATCTGGGCTTATAAAAGAATCTTCTGGTCAAATTACTTTAGATAGTACTACTATAACAAATTTAGCTGAGTATAAAAGAACTCAAATAGTAAGTAGAGTTTTTCAAGACCCAAGCCTTGGAACTTGTCCTTCTATGACGGTTAGAGAAAATTTATCTCTAGCACTTAATAAAGGGAAATTATTGAACTTAAAAAAATGTCTTCGTCATAAAACGAATGACTTGGAACACTTACTTGAAGGAATTTCTTTGGATTTAAAAAAATATTTAGATATTAAAGTACAATATCTTTCAGGAGGTCAAAGACAATCACTATCACTAATTATGTCTAGCTTAGCAAGTCCTAAGGTCTTATTACTAGACGAACATACAGCAGCACTTGACCCAAAAACATCAAATGAAGTAATAGAGTTAACAGATAAAATCGTAAGAGAAAAAAATATAACTACACTTATGGTTACTCACAACTTGAAACACGCTCTTCAATATGGAGATAGGTTGATAATGCTTCATAAGGGTGAAGTTGTATTAGATGTAAAAGATAAAGAAAAAGAAGATTTAACAGTTGAAGAAATCTTAGAAAAATTTGAATATGCAGTATAAGAAATTAAAATCTTAGTTTTAATCAGAAATATTTATAATCTATCATATGAATATATGAACAAATATAATTAATAAATTTTAAGGGAGGAAAATAAAATGATAAAAAGTAAAAAAATATTAAGTTTAATTATAGCAGGAGTACTTGGTGTATCAATGCTTACTGGATGTTCTCAAAATGATGGCTCCAATGCTTCAAATGAAAATAAAGAAACAGATAGCAAAAAACAAAAAAATATAGGTATTAGTCAATTAGTGGAACATCCATCTCTGGATAAAGCAAAGAAAGGATTCATCAAAGCACTCGAAGATAAAGGCTATAAAGATGGAGATAATATAAAAATAGATTTCCAAAATGCACAAAATGATATGCCTACTACACAAAGTATTGCTAGTAAGTTTGTATCCGACAAAAAAGATTTGATATATGCTATATCTACTCCATCTGCACAAGCAGCTTATAATTCTACTAAAGATATTCCGATAATAATGACTGCTGTTACAGACCCTGTAGAAGCTGGACTTGTTAAATCTCTTGAAAAACCAGGTGGAAATGTTTCTGGTACATCTGATTATCTTTCAATTGATAAAACATTAGAATTGGTTAAAACATTGACTCCAAAAGCAAAGAAAATAGGGGTTATATACAATACTAGTGAAGTTAATTCAAAAATCCAAGTTGATTCTCTACATGATTATGCTAAGAAAAATAATTATGAAGTATTTGAAAAAGGAATCAGCTCTTCAAGTGAAGTTAACCAAGCTATTTCTAGTTTAGTTGGCAAAATAGATGTTTTATATGTCCCTACTGACAATTTAATAGTTTCTTCTATGCCAATAGTTTCTAAAGTTGCTAATGAAAACAAGATTCCTATAATAGCCTCTGAAGAAGGTTCTGTATCTTCTGGTGCTTTAGCTTGTTGTGGAATAGATTATGAAAAACTAGGTTATAAGGCTGGAGAACTTGCTATTGAAGTATTAGAAGGAAAATCTGTTGGCGATATACCAGTTACTACATTAGATGAAACTGAAATAATAATTAACGAAGATACACTAAAAGCACTTGACATGCAAAAGTTATCAGCAGATAATATAAAGTATATAAAGTCAGATGAAAATGCAAAATCTGCAAAATAAAACCTATTAATTTCAAAAAATAGGTAATATGAAGTAGGTAATATGAAAACTTTATATAATAAGTACTCTTATCCACCCTAACCCTTTGAAAATTGTGCTTATTGTAGCAATTTGAATATTGCATATAAAGTTATTCATTTTCCATAAAAGTCGTCTATATTGACGACTGATTATGAAAGTTATATAACTTTCTAATCACTACTTGAGCTGTCCAAAAGAATTTTAATATTCTCCAGACAGCTTTTTTTTATGATATTTGATTGATATACATGTCTAGTTATTCCATATTTAGTAAATATTTTGATAAAATTTCCACATTCACTTATAACTTAGGATAACGTTTTTTTGCAAACAATACATTAATTTAAAAGTATTCTGAGTATACATTATTTAGTATTTTAATTAAATTTAGCAGTTGACTTTTATTATTGTATAATTTATAATTTATAACAAGTCGAGAATACATATAATTTTCTGACTAATTAAAATATTAAAAGGGAGAGATAATTATGAATACTTTATTAAACAATAGAAAATATTATTATTATTATAGCCACTATTTTTAGGGTTTGTACCTACGTTTTAACATAGATACAGACCCCTTAAGACTACTAAAATTTTGGGATTGTATCTATGTTGGCTATATTGTTTATAAAGTTTTCATTTAACTATATAAGAGCCACATAGATTAAACTATGTGGCTTATTCGTGTTTTTACCACATAGTTTTGTACACTATGTGGTTTTTTTATACACAAAATTAGCAAATAATTAAAATTATAAAAATATTTTCAAAGGAGTGTTTTATTTATGTCAGGTATTATATCTGTAATGACGCAAAGTTTAATTTTATCGATTATGGCACTGGGGGTTTATATAACTTACAAAATCTTAGATTTTCCAGATATGTCTGCTGATGGTAGCTACACAATGGGTGCTTCTATTGTAGCATTTTCTCTTACTAATGGTATTTCTCCTGTAGTAGCAACTTTAATGGCTATCTTATGTGGTTGTACTGCTGGTCTTGTTACAGGGATTCTTCACATTAAGTTTAAGATATCTAATTTACTTTCTGGTATTTTAGTTATGGGAATGCTATACTCTATCAATTTAAGAATAATGGGAAAATCAAATATTCCTCTATTTAGCTTTAAACACTTATTCAATGGGGAAATATCTCCTATAGTTTTAGCCTTAGCTTTTGTATTCATCTGTAAAGTCCTTTTAGATTTATTCCTAAAAACAGGTCTTGGATACACTTTAAAAGGTGTTGGTGATAACTCTCAAATGATTAAATCCCTAGGTATAAATATAGGTTCTATAAAAATACTAGGACTTATGATTTCAAATGGACTTATAGCTTTATCTGGTAGTCTTATGGCTCAGTTCTTGGGATTCTCAGATGTAAATATGGGTATAGGAACTTTAGTTCTTGGAATTGCCTCTATCATAATTGGTATTACACTATTTAAGAAATTTACTTTTATCAAAGATACTACTGCAATAATTGTTGGCTCTTTTATATACCAATTCACTATATACTTTGCAATGAGTTTAGGAATGTTATCAACTGACTTAAAACTAATAACTGCCATAGTTATAATAGCTTTCCTAGCTACTGGTAACTTAAATATTTCACTAAAAAAAAACAAATGCAAAGCTAGTACCAAAAATAAATCAGAAAAAAGAGGTGTTGTAGATGTTACAAATTAAAAATCTTTCAAAGAGTTTCCCTAATCCATATGGTGAACCTAATACTATCTTTGAAAATTTATCAATCGATATAGAAGATGGTGAATTTGTAAGTATCATAGGTAGTAATGGAACTGGTAAATCTACTTTATTAAATATAATATCCGGGCTTATAAAAGAATCTTCTGGTCAAGTATTATTAAATAAACATAACTTGTCTAATTTAGCTGAACACAGAAGAACTCAAATAGTAAGTAGAGTTTTTCAAGACCCAAGTCTTGGAACTTGCCCTTCTATGACTGTTAGAGAAAACTTGTCTTTAGCTCTTAACAAAGGAAAACTATTAAATCTAAGAAAATGTCTTCGTTACAAAAGAGATTTCTTAGAAAATTTATTGGAAGGTGTATCTCTTGATTTAAAAAAATACCTTGATGTTCAAGTAAAATTTTTATCAGGAGGTCAAAGACAATCATTATCACTAATTATGTCGTGCTTAACAAATCCATCAGTTTTATTACTTGATGAACATACAGCAGCACTTGACCCAAAAACATCAAATGAAGTAATAGAGTTAACAGATAAAATCGTAAGAGAAAAAAATATAACTACACTTATGGTTACTCACAACTTAAAACACGCTCTTCATTATGGTGATAGATTGATAATGCTTCATAAGGGTGAAGTTGTATTAGATGTAAAAGGTAAAGAAAAAGAACAATTAACAGTTGAAGAAATCTTAGAAAAATTTGAATATGCAGTTTAAAATAATATATCTATTGTATTAAACTCGGCTTTAAAATAAAGTTAAAATTACAATAATTATGGTTACTTTGTAATAATTCATATGAATATATGAACATATATAATAATAAATTTTTGAGGGGGATATAAAAATGATTAATAAAAAAAGATTGGCAAGTTTGATTTTAGCTGGTGCTCTTAGTATATCTATGCTTACAGGGTGTTCACAAGGAGGAGACTCTGGTAATTCAAAACAAGAAAGTAATTCTAAAGGTAAAGAAGTTAAAAAAATTGGTATAACTCAACTGGTTGAACATCCAGCATTAGATGCCACTAGAACAGGTTTTGTAAAAGCATTAGAAAAGAACGGATTTAAAGATGGAGAAAATATTGATATAGACTTCCAAAATGCTCAAAATGACATGCCTACTACACAAAGTATTGCGAGTAAATTTGCATCTGATAAGAAGGACTTAATATTTGCTATATCTACTCCATCAGCTCAGGCAGCATTTAATGCTACTAAAGATATACCTATACTTATTACTGCTGTGAGTGACCCTGTTGCTGCTGGATTAGTTAAAACTCTTGAAAAGCCAGGCACAAATGTATCTGGAACATCAGATTTTGTTTCTGTAGACAAAGGTTTAGAACTTCTTAAAATATTTGCTCCTAAGGCAAAAACTATAGGAGTTATGTACAATACTAGTGAAGTAAATTCCAAAGTCCAAGTTGATGCTTTAAAAGAATATGCATCTAAAAATGGATTTAAAGTTGTTGAAAAAGGTATAACTACTTCAAATGAAGTTAACCAAGGTATTTCTAGTTTAGTTGGCAAAATAGACGTATTATATGTTCCTACAGATAACTTAGTGGCTTCTTCTATGCCTATAGTCTCTAAAATAGCTACTGAGAATAAAATACCTGTTATAGCAGCTGAATCTGGGCCAGTTGAAAAAGGTGCTCTTGCTTGTCAAGGTATCAACTACGAAAAACTAGGTTACAAAACAGGTGAAATGGCAGTTAAAATTTTAAATGGTGAATCAGTATCTGATATGCCTGTGGCTACATCAGATGATACAGATATCATTGTTAATGAAGATATATTAAAAGCTTTAGGTATGGAAAAACCTTCTAATGAAAATATTTCTTATGTAAAGACTAAACAAGAATAGAAAGATATTTTCTATATACGATTAATATGCCTGTTTCTATAAATTAATTTATAGAAACAGGCATATATTTTTATTTTAATGTATTATCTATTTAAAGATTATATTTAAATGCTCTTAATTTGTTTGTATAAATTTTACTTGTATAAACTTTATACAATCATATTTATTCTTCTATTTTCTTTATTACTCTACATGGATTTCCAACAGCTACAGTATTTGGTGGTATATCTTTTGTGACTACACTTCCTGCACCTATTACTACATTATCACCTATAGTAATTCCTGGTGTTATGATTACTCCCCCACCTATCCATACATTATCACCTATTTTTACAGGAGAACCATACTCTATGCCTGAATTTCTAAGTTGTGCATCAATTGGATGATAGGCTGTATAGATTTGAACGTTTGGAGCTAACATTACATTGTCACCTATTTCAATTTTACATACATCTAAAAAAATACAATCATAATTTGCAAAGAAATTTTCGCCTACATGTATGTTATATCCATAATCACACCTAATGTTTTGTTCTACATTTATTTGCTTGCCAACTGAACCAAATAGTTGTCTTAAAATATCTTCTCTTTTTTCATATTCATCCTCTAAAGTATTATTAAACAATCTAGTTAATTTTTTACAATACTCTCTTTCTTTTACTAACAATTCATCATTTGCATAGTATCCTTTCCCAGACAACATTTTTTCTTTTTCAGTCATATAGTTTACTCCTTTTTGTTATAATTGTATCTAAAGCAAAATAAATATTCCTGTGGAAAATTTAAATATATTCTGTCACCTTTCTTAAATCTCATTTTACTTTTTTCCAATTCTATTTGAATAGGTACACATTCGTTAGATAAATCAGTTTTTCTAACATATATAGTATATGTAAAAGGATTTTCTACAATGTTAATCAATTCGAAACATAACTTTTCATTTAAATCTTCATTAGAATCCAAGACCTTAATATGATGCTCCCTGATTCCCACATATTCTATATTATCACCTATTTCTCTATTTAATGTCAACTCGCATCCCCAGTCTGTAGCATAAATAGTATTTTTATCCAGTCTATTTAATTTGGATATATTTTTACACCCTGTTATCTTAGCTTCTATAAGGTACTTTGGAGATTCAAAGAGCTCTTTTTTAGGTCTCTTTGGAAGACCTTCTCCTTTGTTGTACACTATAATATCATCACAAACTCGGTAAGCTTCTTCAATATCATGAGTAACAAATAGTATATCTCCCTTGTAATCTTTTAACATATTCATAAGTTCTTTTTCCATATTACTTCTTAAATGATGGTCCAATGCTGAGAAAGGTTCATCTAAAAGTAATATATCTGGAGATGTTGCCAATGCTCTAGCTAGTGCTACCCTTTGTTGTTGACCACCAGATAATTGCCAAGGGTATCTCCCCTCAAACCCATTTAATTTAAGTATATCTAAGTACCTTGCTACTATTTCCTTTTTTTCACTCTTACTTAGTTTTAAAAGCCCAAGTTCTATATTTTGACTTACAGTCATATGTGGAAACAAAGCATAGTTTTGAAATAAAAATCCTACCTTTCTATCTTGTGTTGATAAATTTATCTTCTTTTCAGAATCAAATAGAACTCTATCATTTAATACAATTTTACCTCTTGTTGGTTTCTCAAGCCCTGCTATACATTTTAATGTCATACTTTTTCCAGAACCAGATTCTCCCAAAAACCCCAGAGTACCTTTTTCTTGTTTAATTTCTACCTTTAGTTTAAAAGAGGATAAATCTTTTTCAATATCCACGTATAAGCTCAACTATCCACACCTCTTTCCTATAATTTTCTGCTGAAATTCCGACCAATAATTTAGTAATAAAATCATTGCTATAGATATTGCTACAATAATCATAACCCACATCATAGCTTTATTCATATCTCCGCCTTCAACAGCAAAAAATATAGCTATTGGCATAGTTTGAGTTTTTCCAGGTATATTTCCAGCTATCATAAGTGTAGCACCAAATTCTCCAAGAGCTCTGGCAAACGACAGCACCAATCCACCAATTATTCCAGGCCATGCTAATGGAACTGCAATCTTAAAAAATACTTTCCATTCATTAAGACCTAATGTTCTAGCAGCTGACAACATATTATTATCAATCTGTTCAAAAGCTGACCTTGAAGTTCTATACATCATAGGAAAAGACACCACTACTGCTGAAATTACAGTTGCTGTCCAACTAAATATTAAAGTCCTATCGAAATTTAATAAAAACTTTCCTATAAATCCATTCTTCCCACATAGTAATAATAAAAAGAAACCTACAACTGTTGGTGGCAAAATTAGTGGAAGTGTAAATAGTCCATCTATAAGACCCTTCCACTTACCTCTATAGTTAGCCATAATATATGACACAAATATTCCTATTACAAAAGTTATTATTGTTGACAAAATAGATGTCTTAAGTGATATCCATAAGGGTGACCAATCTGTTCCCATCTTTCCCTCCTTAATTTTAAATGGAAATAGTGAAACTAATAACTCTATTAATTTCACTATTTCCATTTTATTATAATACACAATTATTTTCAATTTTCATTTATTTATATATAATTTATACTTAATTACACATAATTTATTTCTAAGTTTATTCTACTTTTTTATATCCAAATTCTTCAAAAATCTTTTGTCCTGACTCACTTAATAAAAATTCTTCAAATTTCTTAGCAGCATCTACGTTTTTACTAGCTTTAATTACTGAAACTGGATATGTAATAGGCGAATGAGTTTTTTCGTCTGTTTTTTCAACTACTTTTATCTTATCATTATTGACAGTATCACTGAAGTAAACGAATCCAACATCAGCATTTCCTGATTGCACCCATGCTAAAACTTCTTTTACATCTTTTGCAAATACTAGCTTATCTTTTAACTTATCTTTTAAATTTAAATTAGTTAACACCTCATCTGCATACTTACCAGCTGGAACACTTTCAGCTTCACCAACAGCAATTTTCTTCACTTTATCTGTAGTCAAATCTTTCATACCTGATACACTACTGTCAGCAGAAGAAATAAGAACTAAATCATTTTTTACTAAATCTTTCATAGTATCAGAAACTAATAACTTCTCTTCATCCAAAGCTTTCATTTGTTTTTGACCTGCTGAAATAAATAAATCACAAGGTGCTCCTTGTTCTATTTGTTGTTGTAATGAGCCTGATGCTCCATAGTTAACTGTAAGTTTTACATTTGAATCAACTTTTTTATATTCTTCTTCAATCTTTGCCATTGCTTCTTTTAAACTTGCAGCAGCCGATATATTTAACTCTACTGAATCACTACTTTTAGTTGTTTTTTCTTGTTTTCCATCATCTTTTTTGTCTTCATTACTATTGCACCCAACTGTCCCCAAAGTTAAACATGCAACTAATCCTAATATTCCCAATATTTTTTTCATAACAATCTCCCTTTTTGTAAATTTGATACACATTTTAACATGTTTTATTATGTTTTATCATGTTTTGTTATATATAGTTTAATTATATATACATGATAATAAATTTTCAAGTAATTTATTTACACTACTTTTAAATATTTTGCTACATTTTCCTTTTTTTAATGTTAAAATAACCTTATATGGAGGTGGATTATGGACTCATTATCATCTTTGACACCTGTCGAGGTAGCTGAATTATTAAAGATAACAAAAAATACTGTATATGAATTAATCAAAAGAGGTGAACTTCCTTCTTATAAAGTAGGGAAAAAAATAAGAGTTGATACTAAAGATGTTGAAGAATATATCAACAGCCAAAAAACTGGTAAAGTAAAGGATACACATTTCAACAATAAAAATATAGATATAAATAATAATTTCAAAATTATTATTTCTGGTCAAGATGTAATATTAGACATTTTAGCTAGGTCTGTTGAAAAAAAATTGGATGGAATAAGTACATTTCGCTCTTATATAGGTAGTTATAATGCTTTGTATGAGTTATATAATGGCAGAGTTTCTATAGCATCATCCCATCTATGGGATTTCGAAACGGATGAATATAATAGCACTTTTGTTAAAAAGCTATTGCCAGGAATACCATGTGTACTTATAAATCTAGCTTATAGAATGCAAGGTTTCTATGTTGCTAAAGGAAATCCTAAAGAGATAACAACCTGGGAGGATTTAACAAAACCAAGTATAACCATTGTAAATAGGGAAAAAGGTTCTGGAACTAGGGTTTTACTAGATGGTAAACTTAGACTTCTAAACTTTAATGGTAAACATATAAAAGGTTATGATAATGAAGAATTATCACATCTTGGAGTTGCAAGTACTGTTTCTCGTGGAATAGCAGATGTTGGTTTGGGAAATGAAAAAGCTGCTTTACAAGTAAATAATATCGACTTTATTCCTCTTCACAAAGAGCGCTATGATTTAGTTATTAAAAAAGAAGACTTACAAAATCCAGTTTACCAAACTATAATTAACATAATAAACTCTCCTGAGTTTAAAGCTGAACTTCAAGGTCTTGGCGGATATGATTTAACTGATACTGGAAAAACTATAGCAAAAGTTTAAGATTAAAATCGCAATCTATTTTATAAGATTTATAATTTTTCACAAAATTTATAACTTAAACACGAAATAAATTGCGATTTTAGTGTCTCAAAAAATTTATGTCTTTCATTTTATCATCCAATACAAAATATAATATAATTAATTGTGCAATCATATTATATTAATATATATTTACATAATAGTATTTTTCTTTAATGTAGATTAACATATGATATGTTTTAAACATCAATCCCCTTGCTTTCTTATATATATGTGGCAACACATATGAGTTTAATAAATTATATACAATGTTGCTTTCTTCTTGTATTTTTTCAACCAACAAGTTATTTATAAAATTACCTTTCTCATTTTCAATAATCTCACTCCAATTTATCTTAACTTTTAATATATATCTTCCCACTAGGTATACACACTCTACAATAAATAATAAAAATACAATGCAGTCAGTACCTGTTGTCTTATATAAATTACCCGATACTAATGGCTTTGCGAAGAAATTATAAAAATTCAAAGTATCACCCGTATAATCAAAAAGTATTAATAGCACTCCTAGAACTCTCAATACTTTAATATTCAACATGTTTTTATCTTTATTATTTTTGTTTTTCATATATACTACCTCTCTTTTCTTTAGATTTGATTGTAATCTAATACTAACTCTTTTATTTGAGGTATAAATGAATTTAATTGGTAGTTATTTTCATTTTTACTAGAAATTAATTCACATTACTAAACAAAACTTATATTTAAACATAAAAATAGCCTATCTATCTTTTAATAAATACAAAAATAAATAAGCTACTAATATTCAATTAACTTTTATCACTTAAAACATTACTATCTATAAATTTAAATATTTTATTGAAGTATACTGTACTATCATGTTCAAATCCATCAACATGACCAATACCTTCTATAAGCCATAGGTCTTTTTTATCATGTTTAACTAAATCATACATTTTCTTGCTATTTTGATAATTACAAACAGTATCTTTTGTTCCATGTATAAACAGTATGGGTACATTAGATTTCTCAACTGACTCATATGGTTTTACATCACTGTACCAAAATCCAGATTTAAACTTATTATATAAATCTCCACAAGTCACCACATAATTGATTAATATATCTGGTATTCGTTTTTCTAGTACTCCCATTCTAATTGCATCTTTCATTTCAGAATAAGGAGAATCCAGTATATAAAAATCGACCTTATCATCTTTTGAATTTATCTCTGAATGCATAGCAGCTGTCCCTGCCCCCATGGAAAATCCATGCACTCCTAATCTTCCTTCAGGAAATTTATTTTTTACAAATTTAACTAGACTATCTAAATCATACCTTTCATAAAGACCAAATGTGTAATTATCTCCACCACTATTACCAGTATTTCTTTGATTATAAACTAATACATTATAACCTTTATCTAAATATCTATATGCTACCTTTAACATTTCATAGTAACTACTTCCAATTCCATGAACAAGTATCATAGTATCTCTTGTCTTTATATTTGAAGTTATAAAAAGACTTTCAAGCTTGTAATTATTAGAACTTTGTATCATTAATTCAGATGTCTTGTAGTTTTTTAATTTCTCCAGTGGTTTATCTTTTCTCTCAGAAAATATTTTTACTATATCTTCGTTTTTTATTAACTGCTCTAAACCAACTGAACTATTATACACTAATTTGCCAAATATATAAGATACAATTAATAGGATTAATAGAAACACAATTGATATAATTATAAATTTATTTCTTAAACTAATACAATTTTTAAAACTATTTTTCATATTTATTTACCATACAATTTTCCTATATTATATTTTCTAAGTAATAGCATAATTGATTATACTATTCTTATAATTTCTATTATACCTACTTATTTATTAAAAATACAAATTATATTTTATTAATTTTTACTACTTGTAAATTATTATCTTATACAATGAATTTGTATTATATAATAAGTATTTTTAGGATTCTGTTACATAATATTATTTAAATATTCTTCTATATTTCTCTTCTTCTTCTTCAGTAAACACATTAAATACAACTTTTAAATTTTTTTCAGGATTTTCTTTTAGCCATAGTCTAACTCTACTTACAGCAAGATTAGCTGCCTCTTTTTTTGGATAACCAAATACACCTGTAGAAATTCCACAAAAAACAATATTTTTTATTTCATCAATTTCTTTTATTGTATTTAAACATGATTTATAACAATGAAGCAGTTGCTTTTCTTGCTCTTTACTTGGCTGACCACCAGATACAATAGGTCCAACAGTATGTACTACAAATTTTGCAGGTAAACAATAACCTCTAGTTATCTTAGCATCTCCAGTATATTCTAAATGCCCTTGTTTTTTTATTATTTTGTCACAATCTTCTCTAAGTCTAGGACCTGCGCATGAATGTATCTCATTATCCACGCATAGATGTAATGGTTGTAAACACCCTAATAACTTGTTATTTGCAGCATTTACTATTGCATCTGCTCTTAAATTCGTTATATTACCTCTCCATATGGCAATCCCTTCCTCTACTTCTTCTATATCATTTACATCTACTAACTCTCTTTCTTCACATTCAATCAACAATAAATTATGTAACATATTAAGTATCTCTGGAGCAATTTCTTTTGGTGGATATACATTCAAAAGTCCTCTAAGTATATCTCTAGGCTTAATTTCATCATTTGATAAATTGTATATTTTAGAAGGAACTTCTTTTGAAAAATATGCAATTAAAGTGTTTATATTTTTTCTTCTTTGTTCGTCAGTTAGAGGCTTGATAGTTTTATCAAAATCCTC
The DNA here is from genome assembly GCF_001077535.1 of Clostridioides difficile ATCC 9689 = DSM 1296. GTDB lineage: Bacteria > Bacillota > Clostridia > Peptostreptococcales > Peptostreptococcaceae > Clostridioides > Clostridioides difficile. Next base: position 1,041,533 of record NZ_CP011968.1, on the reverse strand, counting down.
AAATAAATTTACATCATCAGCATAATCTCTCCACTTCATAGCCATCTCTCCATTCTTGTATTTTAGACTTAAAAATAATTATGTATTTATGTACATATTTATTTATTTCTATAAACACCTACATAAATCCTGTTAAAAGTGTAAATTTTTTATTATGCAACTTCTCTGGTTATTTCTATTGATTGATAGTAAATTATTGTACCTAAATTTAATCCAACTAACAAGTAACTAAACCTACTTTCCTAACTGCAAAATACACTATGTTTGCCACTTGTATCTCATTTGTAAATAAATAAAGTCCCTACAAATACATTAACTAGGCTATGTACTAAACTGTAGGAACTTTAAAAATATATTATTCTTAATTAAGTTTTGGCCAATAATTTTTATTTGCTTCTATTAAATCATCTAGTAATTCTTTTGCAACTGTTGCACTAGGAACTGTCTTAGATAGCATAAGTGCTTGCCACAATTTATTATAAGACTTCTCAATCCAAGCATCAACTACTAATTTTTCAACTGCTAATTGTTGTTCTATTAAACCTTTTTGGAATGTTGGTATTTTCCCTATTGATAATGGTTCATACCCGTCTTTTCCAACTATACATGGAATTTCAACCATAGCATCATCTTGTATATTTTCTATAGCTCCATTATTTTGAACTATCAATAACATACGTTCCTGTGTATTAAAAGCTAGAGCTGTAGCTAAATCCACTATAAACTCTGCATGTATTCCTATCTTAAGCCCACTGCCCTTAGAATGTCCTTGCTTTTCTATCAATGCACATGAACCAAAAACTTCTTTTTCTCTTCCATCAATAACTTCATTGGCACGAGTATAATTTACATCAGAATGATTTACAACATAATCTGGAAATAGATAGTACTTTAAGTAACTACTTGGTATTGTAGTTAAATCTGTTTTTACTATTTCTTTAGTAAATAAATTAGTTTCAAACCAACTATCTTTCTTGTCATTTTTCATTCCTTCTTCACCATTTATAAAACCATATTCTTTTATATGTTCTACTAATTTTGGTAAAAGTTCATTTCCTTTTTTATCTTTAATTGAAGTATACCAACCAAAGTGATTTAATCCAAAGTATCTTATATCCATATGTTTACGAGATTTGAGTCCTGCAATCCTTGCTATATTATGTTCCATACCTATTGGCATATCACAAATATTTATTACCCTAGAATTAGGTCTCAACCTTCTAACAGCTTCCGCTATTATTGATGCTGGATTAGAATAATTTAACATCCAACAATTTGGAGAATACTTTTCCATATAATCTATGTTTTCAAGAACACCTTCTATAGACCTCATTCCATAAGCTATTCCACCTGGTCCACAAGTTTCTTGACCAACTACCCCATGTTTTAGAGGTATCTTTTCATCTAGTTCTCTCATTTCAAGTTTTCCAACTCTTATATGAGCTAAACAAAAATCTACATCTGTATAAGCCTCTTTAGGGCATGTTGTTGCTAAATACTCTATATTAGGGTCCTTTTCCTTTATTAGTATTTCACAAGCTTTAGCTACCTTATTTTGTCTTTCTTCATCATTATCATATAATTTGATTGCTCTTAATGGTAACCTATCTAAGTTATCTAGCAACATTAATATGATTTCTGGGGTATATGTACTTCCTCCTCCAGCTATTACTACTGAAAATTTTTCCATAATAATATCTCCTTTTCTATTTAAAAATTTACTGTATTTATAAATATATTTATAAATACTAGTACTTTAAAGTAAAAGGGAGTTCATTTATTAAATCTATTAATTTAATAAACTATAGCCAAACTTCAAGCACTATTTACAAGAAATTTAATTCTTATTAATTCTTGGGTCCATCATCTCAAATATATCTACAAGTTCAGATACTAAAGAATGAGCAAATAATGCATTTGAATAATGGTCTTCAGAGTGCACAACTAAAAAATCAGTCCCACTATCTTCACTATTCATAGCATTTGATAGTAATTCTAAATGATACTTTGATGCTGTTTGTATTTTCTCTGAGGCTGAATTTAAAAGGTGTTTTGCTTTATTGTAGTCACCTTTTTTTATTTCCTTAAGAGACATCATTACATCACTTTTAGCATCTCCTGCTTCTGATATTATACTAAATACTTTTTCTTCCATTTCAGGTACCATATCCTTCTCCTTCTAATGACTTGTTAAAAATCAAAGCTATCATCATCTAATGTTGTAGCTAATTCTGCATTTTTATTTAATTCTTCCTTCTCCATTATCTTAAAGAATGGATAATATATCAAGGTCATAAGTATTATACTTGCAAATACTAATACGATTGCCTTCCAATCTAATGTCATCAAAAATGCTGCAACCCCTGGAGGTAAAAAACCTGGTGGTTCTGCAATAGGTAATCCTACTTTTAATGCCATAAAATTAAGTGCTCCAACCAATACAGGTCCAAATACAAATGGTACAAACATATATGGGTTCATAACTATTGGTGTTCCAAATATTACTGGCTCATTTATTCCAAATAGTGATGGTAAAATCACAACTTTTCCCATACTATTAAAACTTTTACACTTACTTCTTGACATAAGGTACACTAATCCCAAAGTTATCCCTGAACCAGTTACTTGCAAGAAACCATAGTAAAATCCTATTGTAAACACATATTTTGGGTCTCCTCCTGCTGCTATCAGTGTTGCATTTTCTGCCATATATGTAGCTGCTATTGGCATCCATATACTTGAAGTTATTGCTGCTCCATGAAGCCCAAAGAACCATAATAATTGAGTTATAAATAGTATTATAGTTACTGCAAAAACATTATCTACACTGCTTATAGCTGGTGCTAAGAAATTCATTATAATAGCTGGTAGTGGTTGACCTGAGACATTTTTAGTTATTGCTGCTATTGCTGTAAATAACATTATACATACTATCATTGGAGTTAAGTTTCTAAAACTTTTATTTACTACACTAGGTACTTCTTTTGGAAATCTAATTACGAGATTTTTATCATTCATAAACTTAGTAATATCAACTACTAAAAGTGCTACTAATATACTTACAAATAAACCTTGTGCATCTAAATAACTTGTATCTAATACACCATCTACTACTTGTCCACATACAACAAGTTGTGCAACAACTGCTGTCATACCTATTTCTACATGATTAAGATTATATTTTTTAGCTAGTGCCTGAGCTATAAAAAATGCTGAATATATAGATAATAAACTCATAGTAAATTTATTAGGGATAAGTAATGTATCCATATTTTCAGATAATAATGTTTTTGCACTTCCTTCAGGTAACATATTGTTTAATGCCATAAATAACATACTTAAAGAACCAACAATTATTATTGGGGTAATACTTATCATACCTTCTTTTATAGCTTGAAGATGCCTTTGTTTTTCAATCTTTTGTGCTATTGGAAGAAGAAATCTTCTTAAATTATTTTGAAGTGCTTCCATTTTTATTCCCCCCAATTATCTATTTTTATATAATTCGATTGCCGACTTCATAACAGAAGGAGCATCCATACGACCATAATGCTTAGTATCTATTAAACCAACTGCTATTTTGTAATTCTTACAAGCTTCAACTACATCATCTTCCTTAAACCTAATTTGTGGTGCTACAAGTACTACATCTGTATCATTAGCTTCAATGTATGATTTTAAATTTTCAAATGATGTTGCCTCTATATTTATAGTTTTAGTTTTTAACTTTTCATGCTCACTACAAAAACTTTTCATCTTTTCCACAAGTACACCTGTTGAAGCTCCATTTGCACATACTAATAAAATATTCATAATTACCCTCCTACAATATCTAACCTCTTTTGTTTTCTAATTTTTTATCAGCCAATTCTTACTCTAATTCCTATCAGTTTTTACTTTAATTCTTATTATTTTATTTTAATTCTTAGTAATATTTACTCTAATTCTTAGTACTGCCAATGATTAAACTTGAAAGCCGTATCTATAACTTCTTCTTGCTTATATTTTTCTAATATTTTTAAGTATCTTTCTTTATAATCATTATCTACTTCTTTTTCTGGTATTACTATACTAGCTTCATTTAAAAAGTGGAATGAATCCCTTCCCATTTCTAATCCTCTATATGTATGCTTGTCAAGTGCCACGTCCATAACTTCTGGAACTTTACCCATTGCAAATCCTTTTATAATTATATTTTTTAATAAATCACTTGATCTATCTTTCTCACATGCACAAAGATATCTTATTGCATGTATGAAAAATAAAGGTCTGTCTCCATCTGCATATGAATATTCCTTTCTTACTTGATTTAAATTATTTATGATTATTACAGCTGATGGGTCCCCCATTCCTATATCTTCAACTGATATTGTAAGTATCCTTCTCCATAGCTTATCTTCTAATTCTGGTGATGATATATATAGTTCATAAGCAAATTCACAAGCTTCTTCCACCATATTTCTTCTTATAGCTTTTTGAAATGACGATATTATTTCGTCTGCACTAAATCCGTTTCTTGTAGTCATTCTTGCCCATGGGTCATTTGCCTTTTTATCTCTTAATATTTTATCTTGCATATTATTTACTCCTTTTTATTTAAATTTTAATTATTTATATTACTCATTTAATAATATAAGCAAGTATTATGCCAGTTTTTTTAGACACTTTAAAACACTGTTATTTCAATCATTTTTATCATCAAAACTTAGATACTTTGTCTAAGTATATTTATATGTGTCTAATATTAATATTATTTTAGACTAAAAAAAATTACCAAATAAGTTTTTATACTCATTGGTAATCTTTTTCGATTATTTCTGCATATTCTAATATTAATAATATTTGATAGCACTCTTTTTCATTAATTTCTATATTATATTTTTTATCTAATTGAGATACTATATCTTTTATTTTGCTTAGGCTCTTGTGATAATCAAGTGTTTTTTCTTTATCAAGCTTTTCAATTTCTCTAGTATTTCCAATCAACCCATCTACCATGAAAGCTAAATGCATCATAAGTCCAATTACTTTATCGTATTTCTTTTCTATATTAAATACTAAAAACAATTCATCAGACACATATTTTATATCTTTAAATATCCTATTATAATTAGAGCTTTTTAAGGATGTCTTTAAACCTTCAACTACATCATCATAACCTATACTTATCTTTATAATATTTTTTAATTTATTGATATTTTCATCCTTATCTATATCTTTTTTGCTAATATAGTCAATTCCTCTAATATTAATTCTTTGTTCATTGATTACTGCAACAATATTACTACTTTCTTTAAGTTTCGTAATATTTAAACTTAAATCTTTTTCTGTTTTATATGGGACAGATATAATATCTATTCCATCTAAGTACCTACTCATCTTTTCTTCTAATATTTTTCTTGTTTTATTATCTACACCTTCTGAAACATGTGATGCTATAATAATTGTTTTAGACAGATTTTCTTTATTTTGAATTTCATTAGTTCCAAAATAGTACTTTCTCGTGTTAGTGATAGAGTTGTATACGTCATTTAAAGGTAATCCCATATTGGCCTTCTGAACTGCTTCTAACACAGTTAATGTCGTCACCATAGGAATTACTCTTACTCCACACTTTTTTTCTTTCTTTATAATTTCATCAAAAGAGTTTAATGAACCCATATCTGTAAATAGTAATACATCTTTATTGTCTATATTATTAATTAAATTTTTAAAATCTACAATTACTTCATCATAGCTTTTATCTAACTTCATATCGAAAGAAATAGCACTGCACTTTCCAATAATATCACCAACTGCTTTTACCATACTACTTGCTGTAGTTTCTCCATGCATAGCAACTATAATATTAATGTTATTCACTATTTTATTTTGTTCATCTTGTTTAGCTTGTACTATGAATAATGTAATATATGCTACAGTTTCTATAGATAAAAATAAATCAAATTCATTTTCAATTATTCCAACTATTTTTAATGCTGTTTTAAATTCACTTCTGTTATTTCTTCTAATTTGATTCAAATCTATGTTGTTTGTAGAGCTACTTTTATCCAATACACTTTTTATATAAATTGCCATTGACTTAAATATTGATTCACTTATATCTATTTCTTCATCTTCTTTAATAATTTGTCTTATTGATTCACACATGCTTTTAAACTTAACATTATTAAATAGAGAAGCATCTGCTATATTCATTTCTACAGATTTATTAAGATTAGTATTTACTGCATTAATAATATTTATATCATTGTAGTTAATAACTTCTTCTTCTCCTAATGACGTAAATACAAAATATTCTATTCCATGTGTTATAACTTCATCTGCTTTAATAGACTTCTCTCTATAATCATCACTCACTTCATTTATAGATTTATCAAAATATTTTTTCTCTATATAAACTGGTTCTTTATTATCTCTTTTATATCTTAGGTATCCATTTGCAACAGCTAATTTTATATCATTTTGAAGTTGACCTACATTATTTTTACAATCATAAAGTAATAGTGATTTAATTATTTCTTTATGTACTTTTATTGAAATAGAAATACTTTTTGATTCTTCCTTGAAAAAATTTTTGACTAATTCCATTCTTTCAATCATTGTCCTATCTCTCAATGATGGTATTTCTATTTTCATTGGTATTCTTCTATTGAATGTATCTAATAGTGTTGATGTCGGATTTTCTGTAGTAGCACATATTATTAATACCTTAGACTCTCTTTCTTTCGTTGCATCTCCTAGTCTTTTAAATGTTCCCTTATCTATAAAAGTAAACAACATTTCTTGACCTTCTGCTGGTAGTCTATGAATTTCATCTAAAAATAGTATCCCTCCATTTGCAATTTCCAAAAGACCTTTTCTGGAAGATTCTGCACCTGTATAAGCTCCTTGTTCTACCCCAAAAATATGTCCCATAAGTAATTGTGCATTATTAGCATAATCAGCACAATTAAATGTTACAAAAGGAGCTTTATTTTTTCTAATTCCACTATCTATAGAATAATCGTACATATATCTAGCAATCATACTCTTTCCTACTCCTGTTTCTCCATAGATAATAGTATGAAGTCCATTTGTAGGATAGAGCATTGCGACCTTGCATTTTTCTATTATAGGTCTTAAACTATGTTCTTTACCTATTAGTGTTTCAAAACTATCTTTTTTTATTTTGTTTTCTACTTTTGTTCCTTTTTTTATGCCAAGCAACTCACTTTGTGTATCAAGCAATTCATTCTTGTTAAGGTTAAGATTTGCAGGGATATAATACACAGGTCTTCCTTTTATCTTCGTAACCATACCCTCATTGAATAATTGGTTTAAATATGTACTTATATTGTTTCTTGCAATTCCTGTCTTTTCTGATAATTGGTTAGCTGTAATCCCTTTTTCATTTTCCCTATATGATGATTCTAAAACTTTCATTACTTTATCTTTTTTATATATCATTACAAGCTCCCCTACATTATAGTATTTTATTAACTAAAACCCCTATACACACTTTATTTTTTAATAAACTCTTATTCTTTAACTAAGGTTATAATTTATCAAACTTTCCTTACTTTAAATTATAGAAAATTATTGTAGAAAAAATAAGATTATTGCTCATTTTTTCTACATTACTATTTTTAATTTTATAGTACTTTCTTAACAACATACTTTACTTGTTTTTAATTTTATTATATTTGAATTTATTATATTTGAAAAGTAGAAATAAAAAACCCTATTTTGGAGTAGTTTTAAAATTTCTCCAAAAATAGGGTTTTAGTTTGTATTTCAAATAAATACCTGTTCAAGTATTTTTATACTAAACAACTTTTAAATTTTGTTGGTATTTATTTATGTCTGATTTAGAAGAATATACAAAATGTCCATCTGAAACCTCAATCCAACTTAATAACTTTTCATTTGAACAATCATATCCATTAGAATTATACTCTATTCTATTTCTTGACTTAGCATATCTAGGGTCAGGAACAGGAATTGCAGAAAGTAGTGATTTTGTATATGGATGAATAGGATTATTATACAATTCATTTGAATCTGCCAATTCTACTAATTTTCCATTATACATAACTCCTATACGGTCACTAATATGTCTCACCATAGATAAATCATGAGCTATAAATAAACAAGTTAAATTCTTTTCTTGTTGCAACTTTTTAAATAAATTTACTATTTGTGCTTGTATAGACACATCCAAAGAAGCTATAGGCTCATCAGCTATTATAAATTCTGGGTCTACTGAAAGAGCTCGTGCTATGCCAATACGCTGTCTTTGTCCACCTGAAAAATCAGATGGATACTTATTTGCATAACTTCTATCAAGTCCTACTAGCTTTAGCATCTCATATACTTTATTCATTCTATCTGTTTTATTTTTACAGATACCTTGAATTTTTAGTGGCTCTGAAATTATATCTGCAATTGTCATACGTGGATTTAATGATGAAGTAGAATCTTGAAAAATAATCTGCATACTTTTGTTTACATCTTTTTTTATAAATTTGTACGTTTTTTTATCTGATATGCAATTTCCTTTGTAAATTACTTCTCCACCAGTAGATTCATGTAGTCTTATTATAGTTTTACCAGTTGTAGATTTTCCTGAACCCGACTCTCCTACCAATCCAAATATCTCACCCTTATATATATCAAAACTTATATCATCAACTGCTTTTACAGTAGTACTTTTGTCCAAATGAAAATATTGCTTTAAGTTTTTTATTTCCAGTATTTTTTCTCTATTCATTAGAAATCACCCTTCCACAATTTACTCTAACTGGTACATCTACTTCAGGTGCATCTGGGTGCAATAACCAAGTTGCTGCACTATGTGTATCATTAATTTTAAACATTGGTGGCTCTTTTTCATAATCTATCTTAAGTGCATTTTTATTCCTTATTGCAAAAGCATCTCCTTTTGGTGGGTTCAATAAATTTGGAGGCATTCCAGGTATATTATATAAATAGTCATCCTGCGAATCTAAAGTAGGTAATGAACCCAACAACCCCCAAGTATATGGATGTCTAGGGTCATAAAATATATCCTCTACAGTTCCTATTTCTACAATCTTTCCTGCATACATAACTGCTATTCTATCAGCTATAGTTGCAACTACTCCTAAATCATGAGTTATAAATATTATTGACAAACCTATTTTATGTTGTAAATCCTTTATTAAATCAATTATTTGAGCTTGTATAGTTACATCTAAAGCAGTTGTAGGTTCATCAGCAATCAATACATCTGGATTACAGGCAAGTGCTATAGCTATTACTATACGTTGTCTCATTCCACCTGAAAAATGATGTGGAAATTGTTTAAATCTTTTCTCAGGATTATCAATTCCAACCAATTCAATAAGCTCTATGGCTCTCTTTTTTGCTTCACTTTTACTTATACCTTGATGAATGATTACAGCTTCTGCAATTTGCTTTCCTATTGATATAGTTGGATTGAGAGATGTCATAGGGTCTTGAAATATCATTGATATATTCTTTCCTCTTATATCTTCCATCTCTTTTTCAGACTTCTTAACCAAATCACTTGATTTAAGTAAAACCTCTCCATTTTTAATATATCCATTGTATGGGAGTATCCTCATCAAACTCTTACACAGTACAGATTTCCCACAACCAGATTCTCCAACTATAGCCAATGTCTCACCTTTTTTTAGATTAAAAGATACATTTCTTACAGCCTGAACTTCTCCTTCTTCTACTTTAAAACTTACAGATAGATTATTAACCTCCAATAAATGTTCCAAAAACCATCAACCCCTATGCTATTCAAACCTTAGGGATATATTTTTATCCCTAAGGTTTCTAATTAATTTCAGTATTATTCAATTGTCCAGTCAGCTATGTTCCAGAATATACCTACACCATGATGACCTAAAACTGTATCAGGTGTTAATCCTTTTATGTTTGGTTTTCCAACATATATTGCATCTATATAAGCAATAAATGTATAAGGCATATCCTTAGTCATTTCTACTTGGAATTGTTTATATAACTTTAATTTTTCATCTTTATCTTCTGTTTCTCTTGCTTTTTGAAGTATTTTATCTATAGTAGGATTAGAGTAAGCACTGTAATTTGCACCTTTATCTGTTCCAAATACTTTATATGTATGGTCATCTGGGTCAAATGGACTTCCCCAACCTATTAAATGAGCATCTTGATTAGCCCAATCTGTTTCAGTTACAACAACAGCTTTAGCATCAACACCAATTTCTTTTAACTGTTGTGCACATATTTTAGCCATATCAACTCTAACTTGGTCACTCTCACCTGCTGTTATCTCGAAAGCTAACTTAGTACCTTCTTTTTCATAGATTCCATCAGAACCTAATTTCCAACCTAGCTTTTCAATTTCTTGTTTAGCTTTTTCTGGATTATATTCAAACTTTTCTATATCAGGATTATTATATGGTCCCATTTGTAAAGGTGAATATGCTGGTACACCATGTCCTAATAATACACTGTCAACTATTGCTTTTCTATCTATTGCATAGCTTAAAGCATTTGGTAATCCTTTAGCTTTTTTATCTTTAAAGAATTTAGAATTAAAATTGTATAATATACCTCTATAGTCGGCTGTTTTCATTATATTTACTTTAAAATTCTTTTCGTCTTTTTCAAAGTTAGACATATCTTTAGGAGTTATTTGAGCTAGGTCTAATTCTCCTGATTTTAATTGCATTGCCTTAGCCTTATCATCTGGAACAATCTTAAAGACTACTTTATCTAATCCTGGTTCTTTTACAAAATAATCACTATTCTTAACAAGTGTTATACTTTGACCTTTGTCCCATTTTTCAAGTTTAAATGGTCCAGTACCTATTGGTTTTTGATTAAATTCATCAGTAGCTATATCCTTACCTTCCAAAGCATGTTTTGGTAATACTCCTACTGTTAAATAATCAAGCATTGCTGTATTTGGAGCTTTTAAAGTAATTTTTATAGTATTATCATTAACCACATCAATTTTTGTTATATCTTCATAATTTGATGCTATCTCAGAAGCATTATCTGGATTCATTATAGTTTCTATTGTAAACTTAACATCATTTGCTGTAAATTTCTCTCCATCATGCCACTTAACATCATCTCTTAAATTAAAAGTATATGTATTTGTTGCCTCATCAAATTTCCAGTCCTTTGCTAGACAAGGAACCACCTTATTATTTTCATCATGAGCTGTTAATCCATTAAATATTAACGAATTTATTTCTCCATGTTCATATAGTGCAGGATTTATACTTGTATAGTCATTACTTCCATAAACAAGTACCTTTCCATCTTTAGGCGTATCTGCCTTCTTATCTTTGTCTCCTCCACTAGAACAACCTGCCATTAGACTAAGTATCATTACTAAACTTAAAACTTTTAACTTCTTTAATTTCATGATGCTCCCCCTTTTGCTTTTTATAAAATATTTTTCAAAGCTTTGACCCCATTTATTTAAATAGATATTTCAAATACCTCAGTATTTGCTTATTTAGTACTCAAATGCTGATTTATAAATTACTAGATTTTTTATTATTATTCTTTCTTATATAATTACCTATATTTGTTATACACACCAATGTTGTAACCAAAAATATACCCGGAATCAGTATAATCCACCATCTATTTGAAAGTAATGCTTCCTCTGACAAAGATAACATACTTCCCCAAGAAACAATTTCTATTGGTAAACCAATTCCTAAAAAGCTAAGTGTCGATTCAGTACCAATAGCTGCGCCTATGTTTGTTACAACCATGAACATTATTGATGCCACAAAATTTGGAAGTAAATGTTGCTTTAATACATAGAAGAATCCTCCTCCCATGCTCTTAGCTGCTAGTATGTATTCGCTATTTCTTATTTGTCTAACTTCTGTTCTCACTATCTTAGATATATTCATCCAACTTGTTATCCCTATTACTATGGACATAGATACTGGATTTGAATTTCCAAGTATAGCTTGTACAAATATTATAATTAATATTGAAGGTATACTAAGTATGATTTCTGTAAACCTCATCATTGCATCATCTACGAGTTCAGATGCTGAACCACTTATACTACCATAAACAATTCCTATAACAGTTGATATTACAGTGGAAAATAGTCCTATAAATAAAGATATTTTTCCTCCATACCATATCATAGAATATATATCTCTACCCATTGAGTCTGTTCCAAATAAAAAAGTTTTATTTGGAGCTAAATTAGAACTTGCTAAATCCATGTATGTTGGTTCATGTGTCATTATAAAAGATGAGAATACACTTCCAATGACTATGATTGATAAAATAATAATTGATATATATGGTAATTCTTTAATTTTTTTAGATAAGGTTTTCTTTGTTTCTATATGTTCATCTTCTGCTACTAAAATATAATTTTCTCCTACAATTTCAAAATCACTATATTGTGGCTTCATTAGTATCACCTCTATCATATTTCATTCTAGGGTCTATTTTATTGTTTATAATTTGAGCTAACATATTCCCAAATACTACTAAAGCCCCTGTTATTAAGCATAAAACTAATAACATATTATAATCATGATACTTTGCACTTTCAAAACAAAGTGTTCCTAACCCAGGATAAGAAAAAACTTTTTCAACTACATAAGTTCCTCCTAGTATATGAGGTATCGAAATGGCCATTATACTAATATATGATGGCATTATATTTCTCAGGCAATGCTTAAAAACAATAGTTCTATTATTTAAACCTTTTGCTTTACATAAAAGCACATAATCTTCTCTTATTTCCTCTAGTAATTTATTTCTTATCATATATGTGTAATACCATAGATGGCTTAATATAAGTACTGTAAGAGGTAAGATTAGATGTGATATCCTACTTAATATACTGGACTCTTCTCCCATTGAATAAGCACCACTACTTGGAAGTATACTTAAGTTTATACTAAATATAAGTATGAGTACTAAGGCAACCCAAAATGATGGAATACAGTTGGTTATTGTTCCTAATTTGCATATGATTCTATCAATGAGCTTATCTTCATGTAATGTACAAAATATTCCTAACAATAAGGCTAGCACAAAGGTAAGTATATATCCTGAACCACCTAATATTATAGTGTTTATATAGACATCATTTATAACAGAAGTAACATTTTGTTTATATTTAAATGAAATTCCAAATTCCCCTTTTGATGCATTTGAAATCCATTTTATATATTGACTGTATATTGGTTCATCCAAACCAAGTTTTTTCATAGCATTTTCTTTTTCTTGTGTACTCATTCTTTCTACTCCATCCCCATAGTAAGAGATTAATGGGTCTCCTGGAGCAAGTCTTGCCATGTAAAAAACAATAAAAGATAATAAAAACATTACTAAAATAAACTGCAACAACTTTTTCAATATATCCTTTAACAAACCCCAACCCCCCTTTGTTGCAATAAAAAAAACCACATAAAAGCAAACGTAAAGTAACGTTAAAACCTTCGTGGTTCCATTATCATTAAACAAAATTAAATTTTCTATATTTATCTATGAGTTAATTTTAGCATCATTTATTAACTGTGTAAACAAACTTTTTAAAAATTGTTAAAATTTCATCAAATTATTTTATTTATACCTAAAATAAAATTTTTATATTCTATTCTTCATTATTTTCTATAAAATTATAAAATTTTAGGTTGACTATATAAGAAAAGTATATTATATTAGTTTGTATGCAAACCATTTAAGAGGTGATTTTATTGAAAAGTAATTATGACTGTTTTAGAATAGCCATGCTCTTAAAAGAACTTTATTCTAAAACTATGTACACAGTAGAAGAAAATTTTAAAGAAAATGGATTAACACACCAACAGATTATAATTATAAAACTGATAGCTCATAATCAAGAACTTACAATATCACAACTATGTGATGAAATGTCTTTAGCTAAAGGTACGGTTTCAGGCATAATCAGCAGATTAGAACAGATTGGATATATAGAAAAATTCAAGAAATCTAATGATAAAAGAAATACATACGTTAAGTTTACAACAACAGGATTTGAATTTGCCACAAATTTTAAAATTAAAATGCAAGAAAGTTTTGATGATATTTTTAAAAATTGTGATGAAAACGAATTGAGTGACTTAGTAAAAAATCTTAGAAATATATTGGCAAAAGTAAAGGAGAGATAATTATGAATTATAAATTAATACTTGCAATAGTATTTATAACATCAGCTTTAATTTTCTACACTATAGGTGTATTTGGAGAAAGAAAGGCAAAAATTTTAAAAAAGAAACATGTAATTATATTTTGGCTTGGTTTTATATTTGATACTTTAGGAACATTTACAATGAGTAACATAGCCAACAGCCATACTTTTGAAGTAAAATCTGCTTTATCACAAAACCTTCATAGTATTACAGGTCTTCTTGCAATTGTACTTATGCTTTTTCATGCAAGTTGGGCTACTTTTGTCCTATACAAAGATGATGAGGAAAAGAAAAAATTCTTTCATAAGTTTAGTATAGTTGTATGGACTATATGGTTAGTTCCATATTTTATAGGTATGTTTATTGGTATGGCTGGATAGTAAAATAAAAAGTGTGTAAGAAATACTGTAGGTAAATTTGTATAAGACAAATTTATCTACATCCTTCTTTCACACTTTTACATATTTATTTATAATACTCCATTATTTCTTTCATGTTTCTTAATACCTATATAGAATATTTAATTATTTCTATAGTATTTTATTATTTTCTCACACTTTTTCATATATATATTGTTTTACTATTTTTTCATATGTATATATGAAATATTCCATTATTTCTATAAATGTTTTATTATCTTTCTCATACTTTTTCATATATATATTGCTTCACTATTTTTTCTTATTTCTTCATATACATATGAAATATTTCATTATTTCTATAATGTTTTATTATCTTTCTCATACTTTTTCATATATATTGCTTCACTATTTTTTTTACTTCTTTATTAAATACTTATGTATAACATACATTTAATAAACGCTAACTATTAAACACCTAATACTTGAGTTACTCCTGGAACTTCACTCACCAAAACATTTTCAATAATAGCTTTGATTGTCATAGTCGCTCCTGGACACCCACTACATGCCCCTTGTAGTCTAACTAAAACCACACCATTTTCATTTACATCTATAAGCTCTACATCTCCACCATCTCTTTGTAATACTGGTTTTATCTTTTCCTCAAGCACTTTTTCAACTTTTTCTCTCATAGCTATTCCCCCCAGAAATATTTTATTACCAAAATTATACCAATGGTTTAAATTTTTGTCCATCTAATGATTTATCAAATTCAATTTTTGCTTCATCAATAATTTTAGTATCCATAAATACATCATAAGCACTACAAGCCAGTACTTTAGCTGAATTTATCATAGCAGAAAATCCTATATTTGAACCTGCTGATGAACATGACTGCCATGTATGACTTGCAATTCCAACAGGCCAAGCTGCCATTGCAAATTGAGCCACTGGTATTACATAACTTACATCTCCAACATCAGTAGAACCAGCTAGTCCTTTATCTTTGTCACCGTCAACTATTTCCTTGTGTATATAGCTTTCTACAATAGATTTATCATTTTGTAATGATGTTGCTACACCTAATCTTTCTTCTCTAGTAAGAGTATCACACAACTTTTTTGCAAATTCTTCTTCTTCAGGAGTATTTTTAGGGCAACCAACAAAAACCATATTGTCATAAACTAAATCAGTCAAACATTGGTTTGGTATATAGTCATATATTCCATCTGTAACCTTATACTCCATTTCAGTTTCTGTCATCATTGCTGCTCCTTGAGCTACTTTTATTAATCTATCAAGAACGTGTTCTGCATCCTTTGCTTTTTTACCTCTAATAAAGTACCAACTTTCAGCAAATCCAGGAACTACATTAGGTCTTCCACCACCATTAGTTATAACATAGTGCATTCTTATAGAGTCAATAACATGTTCTCTCAAATAATTAGCTCCAACATTCATAATTTCAACAGCATCAAGTGCGCTTCTACCATTATGAGGAGCTTGAGCTGCATGGGCTGTTATCCCTTTAAATTTAAATTTTACAGATAAGTTTGCCAGACTTCCACCTCTCCAAGGTGCATTTATATCAAAAGGATGCCATGTAAATGCACAATCTACATCATCAAAACAGCCATTTATACACATAACTGTCTTTCCTCCACCTTCTTCTTCAGCAGGACAACCAAAATATTTTATTGTTCCATTAAATTTATTTTCTTCTATTAATTTTTTTATAGAAACAACTGCTCCTACACCTGCTACACCCAACAGGTTATGCCCACATCCATGTCCAGCTTTTCCTTCTACCAATGGCTTTCTTTCTGCACTTACACATTGTGATAGCTCTGGTAAAGCATCATATTCTCCAAGTATGCCAATCACAGGTTTACCCTCTCCAAAACTTGCTATAAATCCAGTAGGTAAATTTTCTACTTCTTCAATTTTAAATCCTTTTGACTTTAGGTATTCTTTTTGAATGCTACTTGCATACTTTTCTTCAAAGGCTAATTCTGGATTTTCCCATATTTTCTTAGATAAATCAATTAATTCTTCTCTTATTTCTTCAACATTATTTATGATATACTCTTTCATAATTTTCCTCCAAATATATGTATTTTTGATATGCTTTACAGATTATATTATATACTAACATTCTATTTATTCACAATTTTTTGTTAATTAATTTTATTCATATGCTCTTCTATGGAGTATATCTTATCTTCACTTTGCCTCTTCATAAATTTAATGTACTCTATCTTCCATAAAGTAGTTTCAGTTTTCTCATTTAACATAAATTCTAATATATTAATTTCTCTCATTCTAATATCTTCATAAAATACTACACTACCCAATATTGCCAATTCTAATTCACTTAATGATGCAAACAACATTAAATACTCTTCTCCAAATAAACATTCAGATTCAAGAATATCGATAAAGTCTTTTTTAGCATTGATATTTTCCTTTATTATTCTTATTTTTTCAATTATAGATGTACTATCTAATATCTCATTGAATATCTCTCTAAACGATTCATCATCCAATTTACTTTCATCATCAACAATATAATCTTCTAAGTGTTCCTTTTTATTTTTACTCACAGTTACCATACTTTTAAAAGTGTTACTTTTTATTGAGCTTAGCACAGATTCAATAAATATCTTTTCATATTTTTTAATATATCTTATTACATCTTCATCTTCTATGCTTAATCTTTTTATTAATACTTCAATTGCTTCCATAAGTAGTAAAGTTATTTTTTTATTTATTCTAATTTCTCTGTTAATTTCTTCAAAATCATTATAATCCAAATTACTATCTACTTCAGTGTTAAAACTATCATCTACTTCAATCAATTCAATTATATTACTTTCTTCAGAGCCTATAACTTCATCTTCAGTAATATTATTGTACATATTTTTAAATTGTTTTTCTAAAAATTCATACTCATATTTTGAAATTTCTAAATTAGTCACTTCATTTCCTAAAATAGTAGAAAAAATACAATTATTTATAATAAGTTCAAATAAATTTACAAGTACAACATCACAATCTATTTTATAAGTCACCCCATAGTCATAAAATAATTTTTCTCTATCTTTTTTCTTAAATAGGTTACAAAATCTATTTTCTATATCTATACTCTCAATATAATTCTTCACATAATAAATACCCTTAACATCCATATCATCTAGTGCCAATGGATAATCTATACTTACTGGAACGTCCTGAGCTTCAAATTTTACAATATAACTTTTAAAGAAACTTGATAACTCCATCAAGGTATCATTATATGCTATTGAATTAGTATCCAATTTTCTACTCATCATTAGTTTATAAAAATCTTTTAGCCTAACTAACTCTTCCTCTAATATTTCAATGCCTCCAAGGTACACCTTTTTAACATTCTTAGCAGTCAACTCCACAACTCTTTTTTCTATATCTCCAAGCTTATTTATATATGCATCAATAGCATACCATATTGAAATCAACAGTTTTTCGGCAACTTCTGTTTTTACTGATGTGCTTTGACCATTTGTATATTTTTTAATCAAATCCATAAGTATTAGAGATATTTCTTGTTGTATATTATATACTTCTCTTTCATCTATCACTTTACAATTTAGACATTCCTTAAGTAGAGATATGGAATATTGGTTCTTTATTAAATTATTTTCGTTTATATTAATATTACTTAAATTATTTAACATACAAAATCTCTCTTATCATATATTAAACTTCTCCAAATTTAAATTTCTTTGCAAATTCGTCTGCTTCTCCTCTTACATTGTCCATATTGCCTGAAAATTTTTCATAAAATTCACCCAGTATTTCTATAATCTCATCATCACATATCTTGTCATCAGTTTCATTTTTTAAATAATAAAAAATTTCTTGCATATCATTAATAGCCTCTAAATAATTGTCCACATTTGTATATTGTGATGTATATATATTTTCTATTAACTGTTTTGTAACTTTTATATCTAATTCTATTCTTCCATACCCCTTTAAAGTATTATCTCTCGAATTTATTATATCTTTTACATCAGATTCAGAAAGAGCTAGACCATAATCTCCAGATTCTATATTAGTTTCAAGCAGTTCATTTCTTTCTATTTCCTTTAAATTCTGATTTATAGAACTCAAAATAATAGGTGATATCATTTTTAAATTCTCCTTTTTTATTTTTTCCATTGACTTTTTTTGTTTTTTACGCTATACTTAAATTAGTATATATTATTTTGCCAACCACTTATAATAGTAGTGTTAAAAGTGGTTTTTGTCAACTCAAAATTACTATCTCAATTAAACTTTTCAATTTTCTCAACAAAAAAAATACCATCATTTAGATATATAATTTTCTATAACAACTTTTAATTCAGTAGTTATTTACTAAAATCTAAACAATGATATATTTATTAATTTTATTTATCTTTTTTGGCTCTACTTCTACTTTTCTTTACATTTGAGCAATTTCTACAAGAAGGTGAACAGTATTGAGATTTAGAATTTGTAGGAATATAAATTTTACCACAGTACTTGCATTTATTTAAAGAAGAAGGTTCACTTGTAATTGCAAAGGCATAGATAGTCTCAATAGCTGTTTTCAAAGAATCAAACTCCCATGCAATAATTGGTTTATCTAATTGGCTTATAGAAAATCCTATCTTTTGAGGATTAAACCCTCCAGACATAATAGTAACACTTTCAGTTAATAGATTAGATGTATTTTTATATACACAAATTTGATTAAAATGCTTACACATATCTTTAGCAAAACTTACAATCCAATCTAGTTGTTCAGTGTAGAACTTTGAAAATACTAAATCTAAAATCAATGGTCTCTTTCCAAAAAACTTTGGAGATTCTTCTCTCTTTGATACATCTATACCCCTTCTATACTTTTTAAAATACACATCTTCATCACTTGCAAATGGTATAAACATGTTTACATATTCATCTGTACTCAATATATTCTCTTTTGTAATATAATTCTTTTCAATCATCAGTACTCTTTCTTCTCCAACTATATCTCTATTATATACACTTGAATATATTAAACCCAATAATCCATACTTTTTTACAAATTCAAGTACTTCTTTCTTTAGTTTCATTTCTTTTGTCTCTTTTGATATATCTTGTAATGCCTCTTGTCCTATGCGAATTATATCTACTATTATATCATCTGCTACATCAAATGGGTTATACATGGTAAACACAGCATCTTCTGTTGGAACTATATATAATTCATCTTCTTCAGTAATTTTATATTCATAATCACTATACCTAATCCAATCACTTGCAAAGTTCCCTATTAATTCTATTTTTTTATTCATAATAATCATTCACACCTTTCAATGTAATATATAATTTCATATTACTATTACACTTTTAGTTTATTCCATATTTTCTACACTGTCAACTATTCTTTTTATATTTTTAGCATATTAAAATTTATAATAGCCTTTATAATGGATTTCTACAGCTAAATTTCTTGTTTATTGATGACTAATTCATAATTAAATTTATAAAAACTATTTACATATAAAATTAATCTCTTTATAATTTATATGTAATATATTTTTACACTTACATATTACATATCAATTATAAAGAGAGGTATCTAAAATCATGGATAGAAAACGTGAATTAAAACAATTATACAAAGAAATGAAATTTGACATAGGTGTATTCATAATAAAAAATGATATTACTAAAAAGATTTACCTTGGAAAAAGTAATGACATAAAAAGCAAATTTAACTCTCTCAAATTTCAGCTTGGTGCTGGCTCATGTATGATAAAAGAATTAAATAATGAATGGAAAAAATATGGTGAAAAAGCATTTATATTTGAAGTTTTAGAACTTATAAAACATGATGATAACAAAACAGAGAAAGATTATTTAGAAGAACTAGATATTTTAGAGATGGTTTGGTTAGAAAAATTAAAGGAAGATAATACTTATGAAATTTATTCCATATAAAAAATAATATAATATAAGAAAAGTAGATAGTGTCTCAAAATAGACATTTAGTTCATAAGATACTTTTTTATATAAAATAAAGTATCTTTTCATAATTTTAACAATGAAAAAGAGGCTTATCTCCATTTGATAGCCTCTTCCCATATATTTTATACCATTATAAAATGAACAATCTACTAATTTTCAATGTGTATATTCATTTTACTAATAACACTCCATTACTTCTTTACAGCATCCAAACATTGCTCTATAATACTCTTATCACTTATACCTATTGCTGTTACTTTACTAGCTCCACTTAATATACTCTTATCACTTTTATTTGAAACTAAAACAACAGGAGCATTTTTTGCAAGTGGTGATGCAACTAAAGCATAAACTAAATCGTCTCCACTTGTTATATAGAACTCTTTTGCTCCATTATAGAACTTTTCAATAACATTTTTATTAGTTTGATATCTATCAACACCGCCAATTCTAGTTGCTCTATATCTGCTCACTATGTAATCACTTAATGTAGACTCTCCTCCAATAGCATATACTGGAACAGGAGAAACTCCAAACCATGGGTCTAAGTCTGTGTCTTCTTCTGCTGAAGGTATATCTTTTGTCAATATTATAGGAGCTCCATCTCTATAAGCAACAGATGCAACACTTACTGCATCAGCTTCATCCTTAAATCCATTTACTAAAAACATCTTATCACTGTTTTTAATTTTTTCTATTTCGCCTGCAATTTTATAACTTGTATCTACTCTATCTACACCATCAATTCTTATAACTTGCATTCTTCTCATAAGTAACATTTTTTCTACATCTTTACTTATAGAATTTTCTCCACCTATTACATATATCTTAGTAACTCTATTCAGTCTTTGAAGCGTTGCTTCTGGTATATCATCCTTATTAGTTAATAAAATAGCTGCATTATTTACTCCTGCAAGACCACTTGCAGCAATCCCATCTACCATTGTAGAGTCTGCATTGATAAGAACTGCTGTTGTAAAATCTTGCTTATCTGAAATAAGCCCAGCTGTTTCATATTTATCTACTCCTTGAATATTTTCAATCTTATCTAGTGCGTTTATTGATGTTGGAAAACTAACACTTAACAGTAATGCTGAAATACCTAACGCCAATACCTTTTTACTAATCCTCATAAATTACCTCCCTAAAACAAATATATTTAGTATTAGTATAATATAAAATCATTTAAAAATAGTGTAAAAATAGTTACACTTTTTTATAATTTAAATAATTTTAGACTAAACACAATTCATCCATTAAAATAACTTCATTTATTCTATATGCTAAGCCATCCCACGTTTTTTTTGACATATCTACAGATGTTTTCTTATTTGAGTTATTCAATAAAGATTGTATCTTAGAATCTATTGCATTATACAAATTATTTTCAAAATCATATAACTCTTCATCTTTTGGAATACCTTCTTTCTCCATAAAAGGTAGAGAAACATATTCTATCTTTCCAGAATTATTAATCTCACTACCAATCCACTCTTTAACACCAAGAATATCAGTAGTGATTACATCTGTGCCACAAGATAAAGCTTCTAAAACTACAACTGGTAATCCCTCATAAAATGATGGTAACACAAATATTTGTGACCTGTTGAATAGCTCAGCTAAATCTCTCTGTTCTAACTTTCCTAGGAAATTCATTTTAAATGGAGACTTACTTGCCAGTTTAACTATCTCATTATATGATTCGATATCGCTTCCAGTACCTGCAAAATTGACTTCTATTAAATCTTTACTATATTTTAATTTAGATATAGCTTTTATAAATGGAATCAGTCCCTTTGATTTACATATCTTACCTGCAAATACTATTTTTATTTTATCATCCTTTATTTTATAATTTTTATTATAAAATATATCATCATTATAACCACTACCAATTACAACTACTTTACTTTCACTTACTCCAAAAGTCTTTATAATATCATATTTCTGATTTTCATGAAGAGCAAATATTAAATCTAATTTCCTTATATTTGCTATTATGTATTCTTTCTCTAAATCAATGGTATTTAACTGTCTTAAACAAGTTCCATGACAAATAGACATAACCTTTATATCTTTTACCATTTCCCTAACAAATGCAGTTAAAAGGTACAAATGATGACATATTATAAGTTCTGGCTTAAAATCATTCATAGCCTTATCTATATTTACTTTAAATTGATATTTCAATCTATTTATCATGTCTATATTTAAATCTTTATATCTTGTACTTTCATATGGCATAGAATCACTCATACCTACAACAGGAAAATTTAACTCCCCACAATTATACTTTACTGGATAAAAACTTACTTCACTTGGAAAACAATTTACATCATCATTTACATCTATACCTGCAATTACAGCTTGCTTATGACCGATTTTTTCGAACCCTTTTATCATACCAGACAAATATATACCACTACCTGTACTATTTGGTTTTTGTGTTATTATATGAAGAATTTTCACTTTTCACTTGCCTCCTTTCTAAAATTAAATAGTTTTATACAGTCTAATCATTATATATATCTAAATATAAACAAGATGAATCATCTTTTACTTTAAATCTTGGCACTTTAACCGCTTTATAGTCATTATCTTCAAAATCCCTTACTTTATTATGTATATATCCTATACCAAATTTTTCTGCTATACGTATCAATTCTTCTTCTTTTATTAGATTATATCTATCACATGCACTTGTAAAACCATCACTCGTTAGCATCAATTGAAAATCTTTTTTTATTTCAATGTATCCATATATAGAATTTTCCACAGCTTCCTCATCAAAATCCAATATCCAATAGCCCTCTTTTGTATTTTTCTTCAATCTATTGCTTACTATTGTATCCATAACACTAGTTCTAATCTCATCAAATGCCATCTCTTCCAAGTTAGAAAGTTTACTCATTTCATAAAATACAGTATTATCAAATTTACAAATACTCCTATCTTTTATAACTTTGGAATCTCCATTTTTAATAAACAAAGCACAATCTCCTAATAAAAAATACTCTACTTTATTTTCATGAAATTTTACAACAACTATAGAACTAGATGGTAAATCTAATTTTTCAACCTTAAACCCATTTAATCTTAGTTCATACTCTTTTTTTACTTCTATTATTCCAGTATTAATAATACTCTTTAATGATTCTTCTTTATTTATATTTTTATATAAATACCTATTCCACCACTGAACATACCACCTTGCGTCACTTTCAGTTGACACTAAATTTTTTCCATTAAGTCCTGTAGCACCATCTAAAACCCATGCGCCAAATGGATTTATACCGACTACATCTTCATTAAATTTAGCTGTTCCTTGATTACATAATAGGCTATAGTTTCTTATATTTAAAGCCATATCAACCTCCAAATTGAATATCTAAAAATAAAGTTCTATTTAAAATTATACAGCAAATAAAAAAATCTACAACAAAACTTGTTGTAGATTTTTACTTAATCTATATTATCTTTATACTTTCAGTATTTTAATGATGGAATAATCTATTTTTAGTAAATGCCATGACTATGTTATACTTATTACAAGTTAATATAACATTATCATCACGAATAGAACCACCTGGTTGTGCTATAAAACTTACCCCACTTCTTTTTGCACGTTCTATATTATCTCCAAATGGGAAAAATGCATCTGAACCAAGTGCTACTCCTGTTAAAGTTTTAAGCCATGCTCTTTTTCCTTCTCCAGTTAGAGGCTCTGGTTTTTCTTCAAAAAAGTTTTGCCATATGCCATCAGCAAGCACATCCATATAATCATCAGAAAGATATACATCAATAGTGTTATCTCTATCTGGACGACCTATATCCTTTTTAAATTTTAAGTTTAATACTTTAGGATGTTGACGAAGATACCAAGTATCAGCTTTGTTACCTGCAAGTCTAGTACAATGAATACGTGATTGTTGACCTGCACCTACCCCTATTACTTGTCCATCTTTAGCATAACAAACAGAATTTGATTGTGTATATTTTAATGTAATAAGAGCTATAATTAAATCACGTTTTGCACTATCTGTAAAAATTTTATTATCAGTTGGAATATCTTTTAATAGGTCTTCATTTATTAATATTTCATTTCTACCTTGTTCAAAAGTAATTCCATAAACATCCTTTGTTTCAATAGGTTCAGGAGTATAATTTTCATCTATTTTTACAATATTATAGTTGCCTTTACGCTTTCCTTTTAATATTTCAAGGGCTTCATCTGTATATCCTGGAGCTATTATACCATCAGAAACCTCTCTTGCTATAATAGTTGCAGTCTCCTTATCACATACATCTGAAAGTGCTATAAAATCGCCATAAGAAGACATTCTATCTGCTCCTCTTGCCATTGCATAAGCACAAGCTAATGGAGAAAGCTCTAAATCATCAACAAAATATATTTGCTTTAAAGTATCTGATAAAGGTACCCCTACTGCTGCTCCTGCTGGACTTACATGTTTAAATGAAGTTGCTGCTGGGAGACCTGTAGCTTCTTTTAATTCCTTCACAAGTTGCCAACTATTAAATGCATCTAAAAAATTTATATATCCAGGTTTTCCATTTAATACTTCTATAGGAAGTTCTCCATTCTTCATATAAATCTTTGATGGTTTTTGATTTGGATTACAGCCATACTTTAATTCTAGTTCTCTTGCCATATACTCATCCCTCTCTATAATAAATTAATCATAAGTTTGATTAATCCTATATTAATTAAATTATTCGTACTAATAAAATTATATGGCATATTTATCCATTAATCAACTATATTTTTTAAAACTCCTATTCCTTCGACTTTACATTCAACTATATCGCCATGCTTTAAATATACTTGAGGATTCATCCCCATAGCAACCCCTGCTGGAGTTCCAGTTGAAATTATATCTCCTGGCTTTAGAGTCATTCCTCTTGATAAATCATTTATTATAGTAGGTATATCAAATATAAAGTACTCTGTATTAGAATTTTGTCTTACTTCTCCATTTACTACACTACTTATATCTAATTTTAAAGGATGTTCAAATTCTTCTTTATGTACTATATAAGGTCCCATAGATGTATGTGTGTCTAAGCTTTTTCCTCTAAACCATTGAACATGTTTATCTTGAAGTGCTCTTTCACTTATATCATTTACTATTGTATATCCAAATATATATTCATAAGCATCTTCTTTTGATATATTTATACCTTCTTTACCTATGATTACTGCAAGTTCTGATTCATAGTCCAACTTCTCTACCAAATCTCCATGTAAGCTTATCTTATCATCCACTCCAATTATTTTGTCTGCTCTCTTAGAAAAATAAATTGGATAATCTGGCATAACTACGTTTTTTATAACTCCATCTGGGATTTCATTGACATGGTCTTTATAGTTTAGACCTAAACATATAATATCTTTTTTAGGTCTTACAATTGGGGAACATAATTTAACTTCTTCTAACTTATAACACTTTGCGTTTTCAAATGAATTGTTTTTTATTTTTTCTAAATCTCCTGTAGATACGTTTTCAATAAAATCATTCATATCAGTATATAATTTACTTAATCCTAAACTATTAATTTCATATATACTATTTGTTTCTGAATTAAATACACCTATTTTTTCTTCATTGCTACTACAAAAAGTCACAAATTTCATTTTTATTCCTCCATTCAATAAGTTGATTAATATTATTTAATTTTTATTAGTTTATATAAATTGTAATTCATAATATTTATATGTCAATACATATTTATATATTTTAAAAATATTCAAATAATTTTTATTAAATTTATTAGTTATTAATATATAAGTGCTTTATAAAACACAAATAAAATAAGGTTGATTTAAAATTAAATTTAAAACAACCTTATAAACCGATTATACTATCTACCTAATAAATATAGCAAATAAGCTCCTCAATAATATACAAAACCCTACATCTCTAAACCTATACTTAACTAATCCAAGTACAATACCAAAAACAGTACCTATCATAATTTTTGAAATAATAACTTCAAAGGTGTAGCTCGAATTGTTATACAATATTACATAATTTCTTATAACATCTATGTATCCTATATTATAAATTCCAGATAGTATAGATGTTATACAGATAATTTTACTCTTTGACTTTATAAAATTACTTAGATAGTTCCATATATATTCTCTAAAAAATAACTCTTCAAATATTGGAACTATCAATACAGACAAAGTCATCATAGTTACATTAAAAAGTACATATCCCTTAGTACAATAAGTTACAATTATTGCTAAAGATAAAACCACAACAAAAAGTATCAGCTTACACTTTTCAATAAGTATATTGTTTTTATTTTCTTCAAAAGCTTCTGTGATTTTTCTATTTCTAACCTTGTTATACAAAGAATTATCTTTTAAAAATAAAATTAACGATAAACCAACTAATGTAAAAGAAATTAAGTTTATAATATTAAAATTTTCAAGAGTAAATTCAAATTGACTTAGAAGTACATAATTCAAAATCATCCTTAATATTTGAACTATAAACATCAATAAAATAGAATCTATTATGCATTTTTTGTAACTATACTTCATCCCAATTTAAATCACCCCATGTATATGCTAATCGTAAAGTCCATTTAATACCCTACTTACAGTTGCTTTGCTCCAACTTGTTTGATTTGAAATTTCTTTATAGCTTAAGCCATCTCTTCTTAAACTCTTTATATTATTTATATCATCATCAGTAATTTGTTTTTCTTTTGGCTTAAGGCTATTTTTATAGCTTCTTAGTCTATCCAATTCTGATTTCAAACTATCTACCTCAAACTGTTTTTTTTGAAGTTTACTCTCATAAGAATCTCTCATTTCATTAAACTCTTTAATGTAGTTTACTTTCCAGTCCTCATCCATTTTTGTTTTAAATATACCCATACTTTAACCTCCTTAAATTTTGTTACTCAAGTTATGTATCGATTATAAACATTAATTTCTATATTTATCTTTAAAATCCTTGTACATAACCCCTAGATAAGTTAGTAAAATTCAGATATATTTTTACAATTTTAAGTATATATTAACAATAGAAAAAAATATAATGTCTTAATACAACATATTATATACTAAAAGTTGTTAAAATGAACCTTTTTATAGTCTAAATCAGAGTCACTGTATGCTTTCTTTTCTTCATCAGGATATCCTATAGAAATTATACATTCTACACTGTACTTGCTAGGTACTTTTAATTCTTCTCTAATGTACTTATCAGCTTCTATATTATCATCATGCATTCTATTTCTTACTTGTATCCAACAAGAACCTAAACCTAGTTCATGAGCTTGAAGTTGTATGTATGAAGCAGCTATACTTGCATCCTCTATCCAAACATCATTTTTTTCTTTATCTGCAATAATTACAATAGCTAAAGGTGCATTTTTTAAGAAAAATCCACCACCTTTAGTTCTACATTGAGATAAATTAATTAGCTTTTCTTTATCATCTACCACTATAAATTCCCATGTTCTAAGCCCCTTTGATGATGGAGCTAAAAGAGCAGCTTTTAATATTTTATCTAATTTTTCTTTTTCTACTTCAACATCCTTGTATTTTCTAATACTTCTTCTTTTCTTTAGAAATCCAATCATATAAATCATCCCTTTCATAATAGCATATACTAGGTTATATTATGCCCTTACTAATGCTGAAAATCTATTATTTACCCCTTGTATTATAAATGCTCTTTATAATATTTTATCATAACAGTAGAAAGATTTCTCCTTTCCTAAAAAACTCATTTCTCCGATTTTTATAAAACCACACTTTGTAAGTAATAAATTCATTTTTGAGTTTATTGAATATGTATCGCTCTTTAAGTATGATACATTGTTTTCTACAGCTAATTTTTCAGCAAAATCAACTAACTTAGATGCTATTCCTGTCTTTCTAAAGTTTGGATTTACAGCCATTCTATGTATTACCATTGCTTTTTTATTAGATGACCAATTTAAGCCTAAATATTCTTCTGGCTCTTCATAATTAAGACATATAAACCCTGCTACTTCTCCATCCACTTCATAAATATATAAATCTTGTTTCTTAATATCTGAAACAAAGTCTTTTTCTAATGGATAGTTTTCATCCCATTGTGTATTATTATAAGTCTTCATTTCTTCCACTGTAGATTTTATAATTTTCATAATGCTTTCTAAATCATTCATATTCGCTTTTCTAATCATAAAAATATCTCCTTAAGTTAATGTATTTATTTACTATCTCTTTACTTTAAACCATTCATTTTCTACGTTTTTGCTCATTTTTTCTAATAACTTAGTTACCACTTGTTTTTCTTCATCTGTAAAATTATCAAAACATATCTCTATACTTCTATTCTCTTCTTCAATTATCAACTCATAAACTTCCAAAGATTTATCAGTTGGAGTTAAATTATATCCTCTTTTATCAAACTCATCCTGCTTTTTATCTACATATCCTGCCTTTATTAATTTTTGTATAGCCTTGGTTGTTGTAGCCTTGTCTACCTTTAACATATTTGATAATTCCACAAGATTTATACCAGGATTTTCACAGATTCTTGTCAAAAATGTAAATTGTCCTTTTTGTAACTTTAATTCCTTGTACTTAATATCATTTATTGAATTTACTGCTCTAGATAAAGTACCTACTTCTCTTAATATATTACTGTCTAAAGTCTTAATCAAACACACCTCCACTGAAACTACTATGGCTAAAGTCAAATAGTTTCTGTTTTATAGAATTTCACATAATCAATATATTCATTTTTAGTTGAAAGTTCAACTTTTTTAAATTTTACCATATTTTGGTTGAAAGTTCAATTAAAAATAATAAATTTATTTAATCTTTCTTTGCATATTAATCAATTAATTTTAAAATTAAAATGGATATCCCAAAATTAACTTTTTCGTTTATGAGGAACTCTCTTTTGTATAAAATCAAATATATTTTATCATTCCAATAAAAAAGGCTTATCTCCATTTTGAGAAAGCCTCTTTCCTTCAATCTATATTTTACTTTTTCCCTAAATAAAATCTATACAATATACTTACACACCTCATCCGCAAACTCTGTAGTAGAAGCTGAGCCACCCAAATCTACAGTCAATTTACTTCCTTCAAGAAATACTTTTTCTAAAGCTGTTTCTATTTTTTGTGCATTTTCATATTCACCTAAGTATCTAAGCATCATTACTGATGATTGAATAAGTGCTGTTGGATTAGCCTTATTTTGACCTGCTATTTGTGGAGCACTTCCATGAACAGCTTCAAATATCGCACAATCTTTACCAATATTTGCACTTGGAATTATACCTAAACCTCCAACAAGCCCAGCACCTAAATCTGATAGTATATCTCCATAAAGATTTGGCATTACCATTACATCATAATTTTCTGGATTTAAAACTAAGTTCATAGCTGCTGCATCTACAATCAAATCATCATATTCTACACCATGTTTTGATGCAACTTCTCTAAACACATCTAAAAACAATCCATCAGACATTTTCATTATATTTGCCTTATGTATAGCTGTAACTTTTTTTCTCTTATTATCTTTAACATAGTTACATGCAAAATCAACAATTCTTTCACTTGCACTTCTTGTTATTATCTTTATACTTTCAGCTGCATAATCACCTATTTTATGTTCTATTCCAGCATATAAATCTTCTGTATTTTCTCTTACAACCACTAAATCAACATCTTCATATCTTGATTTTATCCCCTTAAAACTTTTAATAGGTCTTAAATTGACATACAAATCTAATGCCTGTCTTAAAGTTACATTTACACTCCTAAATCCTTTACCTACAGGAGTAGTAATTGGGCCTTTTATAGCTATTTTGTTCTTTTTTATACTATCTATAATATATTCAGGAAGTGGAGTACCATACTCTTCAATAACTGCCTCTCCTGCATTAACTTCTTCCCATTCTATTTCTACTCCAGTAGCTTCTACTACCTTTTTCATAGCTTTCGCAACTTCTGGTCCTATTCCATCTCCTGGTATAAGTGTCACTTTATACATTCAATATTCCCTCTTTTCATATTAATTAGCTTGATTTTTAGTGTAGTTTAATTTTCCACCAGCTTTTAATACATCAACTTCTTTTGCTGACAATTCTACTTTGACCTTAAAAGAAGTTCCTTTAGTTGTATTCTTAACTTCTAAAATTCCACTACCTAGATTGTCTAAAATATTTGGTATCTCCAGATTATCTAAAAGAGATATATTTTCATAATCTTTCTCATCACAAAACTCCATTGGAATTATACCACTATTTATCAAGTTAGCCTTGTGGATTCTTGCAAAGCTCTTAACTATTACCCCTTTAACACCTAGATATAATGGTGCTAAAGCTGCATGTTCTCTACTTGAACCTTGACCATAATTATCTCCACCAACTATAAATCCACCATTATTGTCTTTTGCTCTCTGAGGAAATTCTGTATCTACAGTATTGAAACAATAGTTTGCAAGATACGGTATATTACTTCTAAAAGGAAGTAACTTAGCATTTGATGGCATTATATGGTCAGTAGTTATATTATCTTCTGTCTTTAATATAACTTTTCCACCTATAGACTGACTTAGCTCTGTATTAAGAGGGAAAGGTTTTATATTAGGCCCTCTAACTACTTCTACATCACTTCCTACATCAGCAGGTTTAATTATCATGCTATCATCTATCAAAAATTCATTTACATCTAAATTTGTAAATTTAATATCAAATTCTCTTGGGTCTGTAAGCACTCCCTTGATTGCACTTACTGCTGCCACTTCTGGACTTACTAAATATACTTGTGCTGACAAAGTCCCACTTCTACCATAGAAATTTCTATTGAAAGTTCTTAAAGACACAGAGTCAGTACCTGGAGATTGACCCATACCAATACATGGACCACAAGAATTTTCTAGTATTCTAGCTCCAGCACTTATTATATCTGCCAAAGCCCCATTTCTAGCAATCATCTCCATAACTTG
Organism: Clostridioides difficile ATCC 9689 = DSM 1296; assembly: GCF_001077535.1. GTDB lineage: Bacteria > Bacillota > Clostridia > Peptostreptococcales > Peptostreptococcaceae > Clostridioides > Clostridioides difficile. Next base: position 1,009,968 of record NZ_CP011968.1, on the reverse strand, counting down.
TCTTGAACCTGGTGCTATTACCAAACTCACATCCTTATGTACTTTATTTCCTTTCAGGATTTGTGCTACTTTCATTAAGTCTTCATAAGAAGAATTTGTACAACTTCCTATTGCCACTTGGTCTATTTTAATCTTGCCTATATTTTCAACTTCATCTACATTGTCTGGGCTATGAGGTTTTGCAGCTAATGGTTTTAATTCATCCAAGTTTATAGTAATCTCTTCATCATAAACTGCATCTGCATCTGGTTTTAGCTCTATCCATGCCTCTTCTCTTCCTTGACTCTTAAAAAATTCTAGTGTTTTTTCATCACTTGGGAAGATTGAAGTAGTTGCTCCAAGTTCAGCCCCCATATTTGTTATTGTAGCTCTTTGTGGAACAGATAGGCTTTTGACACCTTCTCCACCATATTCATAAACTTTACCTACTCCACCTTTTACAGTTTGTTTTCTTAACACTTCTAATATTATATCTTTTGATGATACCATATTATTTAATTTTCCAACTAGATTCACCTTACAGACTTTTGGTGCTTTTATATAGTATGCTCCTCCTGCCATGGCTAAAGCAACATCTAATCCACCAGCTCCAATAGCCATCATGCCCACACCTCCAGCAGTAGGTGTGTGGCTATCAGAACCTAAAAGTGTATCTCCTGGTGTTGAAAATCTTTCTAAAAATACTTGATGACAAATACCATTTCCTGGCTTAGAGAAATAAACTCCATATTTATCTGCCACTGTTTGTATATACTTATGGTCGTCTGCATTTTCAAATCCTTGTTGTAACATATTATGGTCTACAAATGCCACACTTCTTTTAGTCTTTACTTTATCTATTCCCATAGCTTCTAGTTGAAGATATGTCATTGTTCCAGTAGAATCTTGTGTTAAAGTTTGGTCTATTTTTATACCAATTGAACTTCCAGCAACAGCTTCTCCATCTACTATATGTTTTTTAATTATTTTATAAACTATATTATCTCCCATATTTTCCTCCTAAACAATTATATCTTAAATATATGAACCTCTAACTGCTTCTTCTTCTGTTGTGCCTTTCTCATGTGCTAGTATATCACAATATAATTGAAGAATTTCTTTATCCATTAAACTTCTTTTTAATCTTATAGATGTAGCTCTTATAGCATTTAATAGCTTGGTAGCGTTTTCTGGAGAAATATACATTTCATATTCACTCAACTTATTTACAACTGCAGCTCTTCCTGAATGTTTACCTATTACTATTTTTCTTTCAAGATTTACTTCACTTGGGTCAAATGGTTCATAGTTATGTGGGTCTTTTAAAGCTCCATCTGCATGTATACCAGATTCATGTATAAACATATTATCCCCAACTACTGGTTTCCATGTAGGAAGTATTCTTCCTGATGCCTGTGCTACATACTCACATATTCCTCTAAATTTTCTAGTATCTATATTATTTAAATCACATTTATAAACACACTTAAGTGCCATTAAAACTTCTTCTAATGCTGCATTTCCTGCTCTTTCACCTAATCCATTTACTGTAACACCAACATAATTTGCTCCTGCTGCTATTCCTGCAAGTGCATTTGCAGTTGCCATCCCAAAGTCATTATGTGTATGCATTTCTATATCAAAATTAGTTCTTTCATAAAGAGTTTCTATTGCATTCTTTATAGAAAAAGGATTCATAACTCCTACTGTATCACAGTATCTAAATCTATCTGCCCCTGCTTGTTTTCCAACATTTATAAATTCAGTTAAGAAGTCTATATCTGCTCTTGAAGCATCTTCTCCATTTACTGAAACATATAATCCATTTTTCTTTGCAAATTCAACTGTTTTAGCCATATTTTCTAAAACCCAGCCTCTAGAAGTTCTCAATTTATTTTCTATATGAATGTCAGATACTGATATTGATATAGCTACTGCATCAACACCACAAGAAATAGATTCTTCAACATCTTTTATTACTGCTCTATTCCAAGCCATTATATCTGATTTTAAATTTCTACTACATATGTGCTTTATTACATTTTTTTCATCTCCACCCATAGTAGGTATACCAACTTCAATTTGGTCAACACCTAGGTCACTTAACATTTCAGCAATCATTATTTTTTCTCTATTTGCAAATACAACCCCAGCTGTTTGCTCTCCATCTCTTAAAGTAGTATCTACTATTTTTATTTCCTTTGCTCTATCTTTTGATATAACGCACATATTAATGCCCCCCTTAGTATACTTTTAATTTTAAAAACATTAAGTCTTATTTTTCATTGATACCTCTAACTTATGATTATTTTTTTATTTTTTATTCATTTTAATTTCATTTGCAATTTATTTTTTTAGCTTTTCATATCTTGTAATCTATTATATTACTTTGTATCATTTATTGCACTATATTTTTTCTTTTTTGTGAAAACTTCTTAAAAATGAAAGTTATTATGTTTTTCTTGCATTTTAATTTAATTTTTAAATAGATTTATTTTCAAAAAACCTTTAAAAATAAACCTATAAAATTCCTACTAAAATTTAATTTAAGTTACATTCCATTTTAAAGTATCTTAATATATTTTTAAGCTATATAAATAATAATTAAAAAATTTACTAAAAATACTTATAAATATGATATTATTAATTGGTTAATAAAAAAGAAAATTTTTCATGAAAGGTAAGATAACAATGGATTTCAAAAGCTTAGGGATTAGTGAAAATACAATAAATATTCTAAAAAAATCAGGAATAACAACACCTACACCTATACAAAAAGAAAGTATTAAACTAATAAAAGAAGGAAAAGATGTAATAGCAGAAGCTCAAACTGGAACAGGAAAAACACTAGCTTTTTTACTTCCGATATTTGAAAATATATCATTAGATATAAATGATATACAAGTACTTATACTTTCTCCTACAAGAGAACTAGCTATTCAAATAACAGAAGAAGCTATGAAACTTAAAGAATCTAAAGATGTAAGTATTCTTGCAGCATATGGAGGAAAAGATATTGGTTCTCAAATAAAGAAACTAAAAGGAAATATTCATATGATTATAGCTACACCAGGTAGGCTTTTAGACCATCTAAATAGAAAAACAATAGACCTTAGTAAGTTGAAGACTTTTGTTTTAGATGAAGCAGACCAAATGTTGCTTATGGGATTTAAAAATGAAGTGGAAGCTATTTTAAAAGAGACTTCAAACAAAAAGCAAACACTATGCTTTTCTGCAACTATAAATTCTCAAGTAAAAAAATTAGCTTATAGATACACAAAAAATCCTGTTGTAGTTTCTATTCAAAAAGAAGAAATCACTCTTAACAATATAAAACAAGAAGTAGTAGAAACTACAGATAGAAAAAAATTAGATGCCTTATGTAAGGTACTAGATGAAGATAATCCTTTTATGGCAATAATATTTTGTAGAACTAAGAGAAGGGTTGACAATCTTGAAGAAGCTCTTGCTATAAGAGGATATAATTGTCAAAAACTTCATAGTGATATTGCTCAATCAAAACGAGAAAGAATAATGAAATCATTTAGAAATTTAGATATACAATACTTAATAGCTACAGATGTAGCTTCTCGTGGTCTTGATATATCTGGAGTAAGTCATATATATAATTACGATTTACCAGAAACACCAGAAGACTACATCCACCGTATTGGTAGAACTGGTAGAGCTGGTGAAGAAGGCTATACATGTGCTTTTATTGACCCTAAAAATGAACGAATGTTAAGTGAAATAGAGACGGCTATAGAATCTAAAATTAGTAGAAGAATTATAGAATTATAATTTATAGATTGCTTAAAATACCAATGCCACACAAACACTGTAATATATAGAAAGCTACAGAAAACATGTATCAATCTATACTTTGCTGTTATACTATTTTATATTAAAGAAAAAAGAGGCTATCCAAAGTAGGATTAGTCTCTTTTATTGTCAAAATAATGAAAATATATTTGACTTCATATAAAAAAGAGTGCCTTATAAACTAAAAGTCCATTTTGAGACACCCTCTTTTTATCTTTTATTCTTAGTTTTATATTGCTTGTTTATAGTTGTTTAATATTAGATTTTGCAAATAATCTTAATAAACATGCAGATATATTATCTATAGTATTCTTATCTATAGTATTCTCTTTAGCAATATTTTTTGCTACTACATCTAATTTACATTTTCATTTAATTCCGCTGGCCATTTAGCTTCTGGATTTTCCTTTGCAAACTTCTTATTCTTATAATGTCCTAGTGTAAGGAATGGAATTACTATAGTGAATAGACCAAGATAACCACAATATCCATATCCATATTTAACAATATTACTTAATCCTGTAAGTGATATAAGCATTGACACTACCATTATTGCACAAGCTGTAAATACCCTTCTTTTCATTCTTGAAGAAAGGAAAGAAAGTGCTTTATGGTCTTCAAATCTATTTACAAGACCAAATATAGTAGTTACTCCTGTAGACATTAAACAAAGGAATAATGCAACATTATAAATTATGTATATAGTATGATTTCCAGATTGACCTGCAACATAAAGAGTAGGGAGTGTTGTTTGCCCAGCAGCAATAATTTCTCTATACCATCCCATTAGCATAGTTACAGCAAGTCCTAATGCAATTGCATTCATAACAAATGAAATTATCATTGCCTTAGTAGCTTCTTTTGAGTTCTTAAGAAGTGGTCTTGAACATCCTGCAAGTGTAGGTATAACAACCGATTGAAAACCTGCATAAATAAAAGTATTAAGTATTGGCTTGATATAGCCAGGTGTGAAACTCGTTCTATTTGATAATATTTCAGTTATTTCTGGTACTTTAGCTTTTATACCAACAATAAAAATAGTAAGAGTACATACTAGAATAGCTATTGTCATTGCTGTAGCTGCTTTAGATACAAGCATAGCACCAAATATAGTAAAGACAAGAAGTACAACTCCAATAATAAATACAGCTACAAAATAATTTACTCCTATACTTTGAAATACTGCTGCTGCACCTGCTATAACAGCACTTACAGCTATTAAAACCATTAGATAGTAATATATCTCCCATATTATTTCAAGTTTTGGATATGGTCTCCAAAGCTCACAAAATAAATCCTTATAATTCCTACAATTGTTATTATTATACATTATGATAACTTCTCTCATGGTAGCAGTAAGTATAATCATTGCTAAAATTGCCATAAGTGGTGCTGTCCATCCATACTGCACATAGTACTGAGTTTCTTGATTCCCTGTAGCAAATCCTCCTCCTGCATGTGAACTAAAAAGAACGCTTGCAACACCAAAAATAGCTAACATAGAGCCCGTTACTTTTGCTTTCTTTACACTTTTTTGCATGAAATCATCCTCCCTAAAATGATATTGAAAGTTTTTATTTTAACACTTTATTGATAAAACAATAACATTTTTGCTCATTAAATTCAACTATATTTTTCCAATGACTTTACATTTTCAACTTATTTCCACCTTTATATTAAATATTTTTTATATATTTATTTTATTTTTTAAATAGTATTCAAATTCACTTTGTTTTTTAATTTTATGAAATATCTTTTTTAATGTTAAATATTATACATTTTTTCTTTATTATTATATAATTTTTTCTTTATTATTATATAATAATAATCGTATAGTATAAAATTCCTTCTTTTATTACATTCATTGGAATTATCAAACTTTAAAAGAATAAATCAATATATTTTGTGAAAAAATATACTGTAATGTAAGTAACTTTGATTTATTTATATTTATTCTAACATTATTAATACATAATAAAATTGTTTATTAATGAAAATATATTCTCATTAAAAATAAATTTTTTTACAATATTTCATATAAAAGTATATTGATTTCTCTTAAAATAAACGTAACAAAAAAGATATTTTCTATAGAAAATATCTTTTTAACCTTCAACTTAAATCTTATATACTTTCAAATACTATATACTTATGGTCAGCCCTACTCCAACTTCATTTATATTCAATATTTCATTCATCTTCGCTTTTACCTTAAAAGAAACACAGTGACAAGGGTACAACATTCTCATTTCTTCTTTATCCAAATATTGTATTGTACTATCTAACCTATTATTCAATTCAAAAAGATGAAAACCACCTAGTATACCAATAACTCTATCATCTCCACATACCTTTTTAGCATACTCTACTATATTACAAATTCCACTATGAGAACATCCTGTAACAATAAAAATACCTTTATCAGTTTTACAAACTATAGCAGAATCATCTAAAACATAATCATCTTCCCACAAATCTCCTATTTTACATTTACCAATTTTAGCTCTTTTTTCAAAATCATTTATAGAAGGTATTTCACCTAAAAACACACAATTCTTACTTAGATTAAATGGCTTATCCTTAGGATTATACATAAAAATATTTTTAATTTCCTCAGCAGAAAATGGAGCTCCTATGCTTTTCTCTCCATGTTTTCTAGGTATAAAACAGTTAGGATGTGAAATAAGTTCAACTGTAGATAAATCATACCTATTTTCTAGAAACTGGATACCTCTTGTATGGTCATTATGCCCATGAGAAAAAACAACATGAGTTAAATTTCCTAAATCTATATTTAATTTTTCAGCGTTTGATATGAATACATCTGAATACCCTGAGTCAAACAAAATCCTATTTCCATCAATCTCAATATAATAGCTTACTGCTGGTTCTCCAACAAAGTATCTATCAATATAAGTATTATTGTCAACTAAAACTTGTATCTTCAATCTTTCCATAATAATCACTCCTTAAATTTTTATTTACTTTAAAGTACAGAATCTTTAGTTTAATAGTACGACATCACAGAATATTTTACAATTTAATATCTTTAATTTTCATAAATAGAAGGAGTCTATCTCAAAATAAAGAGATAAGATTCTTTTTCATTGCTAAAATGATAAATATATTTGGCTTCATCAAAAAAAGAGTGACTTATGAACTAAAAAGTTCATTTTAAGACACTCTCTTTTATAAAATATATTTATCATTTACTTTTATAGCTATCTAAAATCTAATAGTTTCAAACTTCAATCTATACATGCTGTATGTTTGTATAATTTGATATTTCAGAGTTAACAGTATATAAATCATCAACACTTAAATCATGTATATCTTTATGACCAGAAATTCTAGCAAAAGTCTTAAGTTCTTCTAAACTTACATTTAAAAAGTTTGCCACTCTATTAGCACTGTTTTCTATATGTAATCTTTTTCTCAATTCCTCATCCTGAGTAGCTACTCCTACAGGACACTTACCAGAACCACATATACGATATTGTTGACACGCCGCTGCCATAAGAGCAGAACTTGCAATAGCAACTGCATCAGCACCCATAGCAATTGCCTTAGCAAAATCAGTAGATATACGAAGCCCACCTGTTATAACCAAATCTATATCTAATCCATGTGTATCTATGTATTTTCTAGCACGATAAAGAGCAAATATTGTTGGAATTGAAGTTGCATCTTTAAGCAACTTTGGACTTGCTCCAGTAGCTCCACCACGACCATCAATAGTTACAAAATCAGGTTTAGCATAAGCTATAAATTCCATATCTTTTTCAATATGACCTGCTGAAATTTTAACACCTATTGGACGCCCTTCTGAAACTTCTCTAAGTTCATCTACAAGTTTCTTTAAATCTTCTTTGGATTGTATTTCCTCAAAACAAGATGGACTTATTACATCTTGACCTACAGGCTTATTTCTTACTTTTGCTATTTCTTCAGTTACTTTTTCGCCAGGAAGATGACCTCCCATACCAGGTTTTGTTCCTTGACCAATTTTTATCTCTATAGCATCAGAATTTTTAAGATTTTCTTCAGTTACACTATATTTATTTGGTACATACTCAAAAATATACTTGTATGAAGCTTCCTTCTCTTCTGGTAATATACCTCCTTCACCACTACACATAGCTGTCTTATTTTGGGCTGCACCCTTTGCTAAAGCTATTTTTAGTTCTTTAGACAAAGCTCCAAATGACATGTGGGAAATATAAACTGGATTTTCTATAATCATAGGTTTCTTTGCTTTTTTTCCTATTATTGTTGTTGTATTTACTTCATCATGCTCATTTAAAGGTAATGGATTTAATTGAGCACCCATAATTAAAATATCATCCCAAGAAATTACTGGTAGTTTAGTTCTCATAGGTTCTATTATAGATTTTCCTGTAACAGCCATTTCGTGAATTATATCCATATGTTTCTCAACTTCATCATCTCTTCTTAAATATGTACTTAAGTAATTTAAATCTCCCTCTTTTTCAGTATTTAATTTAGATTCATCTTCAACTATGTCTTCTGCTATCTTTTCATCTTCTTCATAGTAAACAGTACTTATCTTTCCAAAATAACTACGACCTTTTGTACATACAGGGCATTCCCAATCTTCACTTAATTCATCCCATGTTTTATCATTCTTAGATTCATCATAAATATATCCACAAACACTACATTTATAAATTGACATATTATTTTCTCCTTATATTATATTGACATTAAACAAAATTAAAACTTGAATTTATATAAATTTATAGGAGGCTATTTGTATGAAAATACATTTATAGCCTCCTTTTTGACTCAATTTATTTAAATATTACAGTTCAGCCTTCCATAATCCATGTAAATTACAGTAAGCATAGGCAGAAATCACTTTATCATCATCATTCAAAGCAAATTTAACTACAGGTTCTCCATCTACTGCTAGACATTTGCGTTGACCACCTTGTTCAGTCATAAGATACACCCATGCTATATGATGTTCTTTAGTCATTGGATGAGTTGTGCTACTTACTTTAACAGTAACATTATTTCCATCCACTTCAATTACAGGTACATGTTTTTCAACTGCTGCATCTGTTGTATTAGGAACAAGTTCCTTCATAGGTTTTCCACAACAGAAAATAGGTACACCACCACTTTGTATCATTCCTACAAGGTTTCCACAAGTCTCACATATAAAAAATTTTTGTTCACTACACATAAACTCACCTCATTAATTATTTTTAGAATTTGAAAACTAACCTACTTGGCTACACCTTTTACAATTATTACAAATCCCTTTAAAACTTATGTTATAAGATGTTATTTTTATGTCTGTCTCCTCAGATATTAATTCTTGTAAATTATTAAGAACTTCGGATTCTAAATCGTATACCTCTCCACATACTTCACATATGATATGATAGTGATTATCTATTCGACCATCAAATCTATCTGGATACCCTGGAATACTAACCTTTCTTATAAAGCCATGTTCCGTTAGCTGAGCTAAATTTCTATACACAGTTCCTAAGCTTAAATTTGGATTATCTTTTTTTAAGTTTTCATATAGGTAATCCGCAGTAGGATGAACCGGATTATTTAATATTTCATTTAAAATCAGTTCTCGTTGTTTAGAAAATTTCATAGTTAACATTCCTTTTTAATAATGATAATTTTTAATAATTTTCAGCTTTTATATTGAAATATGCTTTTGGATGGTCACATACTGGGCATTTTTCTGGTGCTTCAGTACCTACATACACATGACCACAGTTTTGACATTGCCAAACAACTTCTTCATCTCTTTTAAATATTTTTCCTTCATTTAAGTTTTCTAAAAGCTTTAAGTATCTTTCTTCATGCTCTTTCTCTATTTTTCCAACAGCTTCAAATAAATAAGCTATCTTGTCAAATCCTTCTTCTCTAGCTTCTTTAGCAAATTTTGCATACATATCAGTCCATTCATAGTTTTCACCTGCTGCTGCATCCTTTAAATTTTCCTCTGTTGAAGGCATACCATCATGTAAAAGTTTAAACCATAATTTAGCATGTTCCTTTTCATTGTTAGCAGTTTCTTCAAATATAGCAGCTATTTGATTATAACCTTCTTTTCTTGCTTTTGAAGCGTAGTATGTATATTTATTTCTTGCTTCTGACTCTCCTGCAAATCCTGCCATTAAATTCTTTTCTGTTTTAGTTCCTTTTAAGTTCATAATTAATTCCTCCCTTTTTAATAATAGTAATGATTACTATTTCTATATTTATATAGTATCTCATTTGCCAATTTTTGTCAACTATATATAATATTATTTTTTTTATTTAAATATTCCTATTTTCAAATATATTATTTAAAACATATATTTTAGAATATACTTAATGTAATATATAAAACACATATGACAGTACTCTCTCTTGTCGCTATACCTATTGCAAGTATTATGATAGTCGTGATTTAATAAATACAAAAAGAAGCTACAGTTATGAAAAATCAAAACTGTAGCTTCTTGAATACATGAGCATATAGCCACTGTACGACAGATTTTTTCTTTTCACTGTCTAGCAACTTAAATAATAGAAACAATATTTATGTTATTTATGAGAATACTTTTTATGCTTTATCCCTTTTTTCTTAGATATGGTCATAACTTTATCATAATTAGGTGTAAATACAAGTAGAATAGTTGTCAAGATTAGAATTACAATCAAAGTCATAGCACCGATAAGTGGCTGATAAACAGTACCAGCACCATTGTTGTATCCAACTAGACCAAGACCTGCTGTGATTGGATAAAAGTCTGTCAGATTTCTTCCAGCAACAAACACACCACAAAAACCGTATACAAATGCAATCCCTACACCTGTCAGAAATGCATTTTGTTTACGACCAAAATAAGCAATAATCGGCAAAACAGCAACATAACAATACAGATTAACAGACAAAATCTGAACTAAGGATTTTACAACGAGTGTAACAGATATATTGATATTACAAAATAACAACCCCAAAATAAATGTGCATAAGAAGCTGAAAAGACTTAACAATACAGTAATTCCTCCAACCGCAATTAATTTTCCCACTAGCAATTTGCGTAATGAAATAGGAACAGTTAGGATGTTTTTTAAGGTTTGGTCTGTATATTCACGGTTAATAAGATATCCTCCAATAAGTGTAATCCCAAATGGAAAACTAAGACTGAAATTATTCCAGATAACTCCGTTTGCAAAGCTCTCATACGTTAGAGGGTCACTGCCGTGTGAACTTACAACCTGAAAAACTGCCAATAGTGCTGAAAACAGAACAGCAACAACACCAATCCATAGAATATTATATCTTTTTATTTTTTGAAATTCTGTAGTAATTATATCAAGCATAGATACCTCCTAATTCTCCTGCTTTTTGTATATCATACAAATCAGCAGGACTGCTATAATGGTTATCAAACATAAAATACCTACACAAGCAGGAGTTGAGAGCAAATATGGCTGTCTAAGTGCCGTGTATTCGCCAGTGGGATCTCCCCAAAATGCCATCCACCAACGCATTATAACAGGAGCAGGTAATACACTTAATATTGGGTTATTTGGTTCAAAATTGATAATATTTAAGGATATACTAAAATTGAAAATAGCATATACAAAAGAAAGTATAATAGAAAAAATATAGCTGCGATTGAAATATACAATGAGTACCACAACAGGAAGTACAGTAACAAAAAACATAATTCCAAAAGCAATGCTCATTCCTAATTTTACAGCAACCCCCTCTACTATTCCAACAATGAAACCTCCAATGATAGTAGCTCCTAACCCTGCAACAGAGTAGAACAATGATATAAACAGCAACACAGCCAATTTTGCCAGAGCCAGTTTTCCTTTTGGCACTGGCACTGTTGCAAGATTTTTTAATACATCATTATCTCTTTCTATAAAAAATAGTTGGCTAGCAACAATACTTAATACAATTGGTAATAGCAAAAAATATCCAAAATTGACAACTAATTTGAACAATTGCTCAAAGGGCAAGTTATCCTTTGCAATCAAAATTGTTGCGGGAATTGGAAATAAGCAAGCACCTAAAATAGAAATCAGTATAAATTTTAACCGCTTGAGTTTTGAAAATTCACATGAAATTATATCAAGCAATTCCTTCACCCCCTGTTACTTTCTTGAAGTAATCTTCAAGAGTATCTTCGCATAAATGAGATTCTGATACCTCAATGTTGTTTAGAATGAAAGCACGATTTATTTCTGCAACAGAAACATCTGTATCATATAGCATAATATTGTAATTATCTGCTACTTTGAAATTTTTCAGGTTAAGTTGGGTTTCCAGAAGCCTTGCTGCCTGTGCTGCATCAGATACAGCAAAATGTATGTATTTACTGTTTTTTTCTTCTAATTGGGCAAGACTTTCTTCCTCCAACAAAATACCATGGTCAATAATGCCAATGTCATCTGCCAACAAGGCAATTTCAGAAAGAATGTGACTGGAAATCAAAATAGTTTTACCTCGTTCTGTGCAGAGATCACGAATAAATGTTCTTACTTCTGCAATACCAATAGGATCAAGTCCATTGATAGGCTCGTCCAAAATCAACAGTTGTGGGTCATGCATAATGGCAAGAGCAATCGCCAACCTCTGTTTCATACCAAGAGAGTATTGAGAAAATAACTTTTTGTCATTGTTTGGCAAACCGACTACATCCAGTGCTGATTCTACTGCATTTTTTTTTGGTATTCCTCTAAGCCTTGCAAAGATTTTGAGATTTTCTGTTCCTGTCAGATTAGGATAAAACCCTGGTGATTCAATCAAACATCCAATTCGAGGAAGAAGCTTCTTCTCGTTATTGTGAATGTCCTGACCAAATATTTTAATTTCTCCAGTAGTTGGTTTTGTTAGACCCAATAACATTTTCATAGTTGTCGTCTTACCCGCACCGTTTCTTCCTAGCAATCCGTAAATGCGACCTTTCTGAACGTGAATATTCAAATTAGAAACGCTCTTTTGAGCACCATATTGCTTAGTGAGATTTTTTGTTTCAATAATTAAATTATTCATAAATAATAAAAGCCTCCTTTGTTTATTAAAGTTATCATACCACCTCAATCTTACATTAACCTTGCAACAACCTTGTATTAACCTTGCAACTTTATAACTTACAAAAAATCCCCCTGTGTATACATGTCACATGGGGGAAAAACAATTTTATATTAATGGTAAGCTCACTGTAAATACGGTATACTTTCCAATCTCACTTTCTACGGAAACCTGACCACCCATTCGCTCCACCATTTGACTGACAATAGATAGACCAAGACCACTTCCTTTTTCTGAACGTCCTTTATCACACTTATACAGTCGCTCAAAAATATGTGGTAAATTTTCTCTGGCAATCCCAACACCATCATCCTCAACACGGAGTAATACCATTCTGGAATCCTCACTCATGGTAATTTTGATTTGCCGAGCCTTACTGTGAGCAAGAACATTTTGAACCAGATTATTGACCACACGGGAATATCCATCTGGGTCGAGGTTTACCATTAGTCGATTTTCTGGAATATCAATTTCAAAATTCAGTTTCTTTTCATGGAATATAGGAATCCAGTCTTTCAAAATATTGCGTGACAACTCTGCAATTTCCACAGATTCTATTGACAGCGTAAATTCATCAGAGTTCAACCGAAACCAGTCAAAAAGAACATCAATGTAATCCTTGAGGTCGTAGGCTCTACGCCTAGCGATTTCAAGGTATTCCTCCCGCTCTTGTTCGATAACTATACCACTGTGTACAGCATCCAGATAACCAATCAGAGTTGTTAATGGTGTACGAACATCATGAGATAAACTTGTCATAAGTTGTTTGCTAGCTTTATCCGACTTTTTCAGAGAAAGTAACTTATTTTCATAATCGTAGACAATCTCATTAAGCTGATAAACCAATGGAGCCATAACATCACATGGCTTAATTAGTATTTTACGATTTTCGTCTCCAATTTGTACATCAGCCAGTATCTCCTCTATATCTTTTAGGCGCTTGTAAATATGCCCAAGCTTGGAAAAAGCAAATATGGAAAGAAAAAGTAGACCAATCGACAGCAAGAGTAAGAAAAGAATTATCGTTTGTTCATCCATTTTCATACCTCCGTGTTGAATTGATACCCAATTCCTTTTATTGTTTGCAAATAGATGGGAGATGATGGGTCTAGTTCAATTTTTTTTCTTAGGCGACTGATAATAGCCATGATATTGCTGTCATCATATACATATGGCTCACCCCACACGGCTTCATAAATCTGCTGTTTTGTCAAAATCTTACCCTGATGCCTTGCACAGTAAAGAAGTACACCAAATTCCTTGGGTGGAAGCAACATAGGTTCGCCATTGGTAGTAACTGTATGCTGGTCAAGGTCAATCAACAAACCTTTGAAAGAAAGTTGCTGTGGCTCCTCATTTTTTGGATTAAAACGGGTGTAACGTCGGATTAAAGACAGTACACGAGCAGTAAATTCTGTAATTTCAAATGGTTTGGTTAGATAGTCATCTGCACCAGCTCGCAATCCATGCACTTTGCTGTAATTATCGCTTTTTGATGTCAGCATTAAGATGGGAATACTGCTATATTTTCGTATTTGTTCCATAGTTTCAAAACCATCCATACCTGGCATCATCACGTCTAGAACTACTAACTGATAATCTTGTTTTGAAAGTTCAACCAGTCCATCTCTCCCAGAATGGCAATAGTTTGCTTCAATCTGTTCAATTGAAATACTCTTTTTTAACAAAATACAAAGATCTTTATCATCATCTATAATTAAAACTTTATTCATCTTAGTTCCCCTTTCTACACTCATTCGTAGACTTTTTTATCACTAGGAATTTAGTCATATTGTAGTATCTTGACATCACTTAGAATATGTTCCTCAATGAAATAGTAGTTTATCATATGAGGATTTATATCTCATTTATCACTTACTTCTTCAAGTGTAATGCGATTCTTATACCTATAACACCCATTAGTATATTTCATCATTGTGAAAAAATCAAGCGTATTATAAGTGTGCTTGAATAAAACAAACATGATAATACATTTACTATATACAGAGTTGAAGAATTTATTAAATCAAAACATCACAATAAAACATATGTGAAATAAGCAATTATTCCAGAAAATATTTTAAAGTATCTTTGGAACTATTCCTATAAGTCCAGAATAAATTTAGGGTTAACTCAATGGTTTATTTCAATTAACATACTGCAAAAAATGGTAGGTTTGCATGTTGAGAAATGTAAAAAGTAGATATACATCTAAAGTACAGGCGTATAAACATTAAAGTTGTAATGATATAAAGGTTTAAAAAAGGAGTTGAGCTTCAAATTTAATTAAAAAAATCAATTTTAAGACAACCCCCTTAAGTAATGCAATTATTCATATTTAAAGTGCAGTTAATTTTTAATTTTTTATAATATTACTAGCATATTAAGATATTCTAACTATTTTCGCATAATTCTCCTAAAATCTTATGAATATGAATCATCAAATATAACTCCTCTTGTCTTGGTAATTCTCTGGAGTATTCCTTATACATATAAGCTCCTACCTTTTTCACACATTCATACTCTTCCTTACAATTTTTTTGAACTTGCTCATATATAAAATCTATTTTTTCTCTTGATGGTTCATTAGCCAGAAATCTTTGTGAAAAGGCCTTTAGATGCATTACAAATCTCCTATAATAAAATGACTCTTTATTATATACAATAGAAAAGTGATAATGAACTATTTGCAAAATAGCATTTACAATTTTAGCACTTCTCTTATTTCTATCACTATAAGGATTATCTTGTTGTGCATTTATAAAATGGCCTGCTATATTACCAATCTCTTCTTCTGGTAGGTCTAAACCAAGAACCTCCTTAAAAACAGTAATAGCATATTTTCCTATATCATACTCTTTTGGATTAAATTCCTTGATTTCGAACAAATAGTGATTTTCAATCATTATACCTTCTTTAAAACGTCTCACTGCAAAGGCAATGTGGTCAGTTAAGGCCAAATATATATGGTTCATAAGTTTTAAGTTATATTTTTCTATTCCATATGCAATTATCATTTGAGCTATACCAAAATATTCTGCATCTATTTCTGTTGCCAATTGTATAATACTCTTTTTTATATTTTCATCATGAAGAACAAAAATCTTTTCTATATCTTTTTTATTTAACTCAGACCCGGCCTTATAATTATGGCCAATGCCTTTCCCCATCAATATTATTTCTTCATCATTATCATCCTTTGCAAGTAGCAACGAATTATTTAATACCTTTGTAATGTACATACTAAAACCCTCAATATATATTTATGTTTATTTTACTATTCCATTGTTCTCTATAACTTCTTTATACCAGTAAAAACTATCTTTCTTGATTCTTTTTAAATCTAAAATTTCATGGTCAGTTCTATTTATATAAACAAGTCCATAACGCTTATTAAAACCTTGAGAAGAACTTAAAAGGTCTGTAAATGACCATGGACAATATCCAATCATCTCTACACCATCTTCAATAGCTAGTTTACATGCATTTATATGACTTCTTAAATAGTCTATACGATAGTCATCATGAATTTTTCCATCTTCTAATATATCTTTAGCTCCTAGACCATTTTCTGTTATTATAACAGGTAAGTGATATCTTTGCCAATATTCATTTAAGGCAACTCTAAGACCTGATGGGTCTATTGCTGCTCCATACTCAGAGGCCTCTAAGTTAGGATTCATTGACATTTTAAATAGTCCATACATACTAAAATCAACAGTTCCTTCTCTTAATCCAAATGAATGTTGTGAATCTTCAGGTAAAGCTTCTGCACAATTTGTCCTATAATAATTTACAGCTATAAAATCCATTTTAGCTTTTTTAAGTATCTCTTTATCCCCATCTTCCATGTGAGGAACTATATTTCTTTTTTCAAGATACTTCATATAATACCCTGGATATTCTCCATAATGATGCATATCAAGCATATAGTACACTTTAAAATTATCATTCATTCTAGCTGCATATACATCTTCTGGCTTAGAAGTAAGAGGATATGTTACAGATGATGATACTGCTGCTCCAATTTTACTTTCTTTTATCATCTCATGACATGCATTGACTGCTAATGCATGTGCTAAGCAAAGATTATAATCCATCTGAGCACGCATTTTATCTATCTTCCATGAATCTGTTTCATCATATATATTAATTCTCTCCTCCACTCTAACAATTAAATTCTGTTCATTATGAGGTTGCCAATACTTTACCCTATCTCCAAAATGCTTAAAGCATATTTTAGCAAATCTTTCAAAAGCATAGACAGTTTCTCTACTTTCCCAACCATTATATTTCTCTACTAATTTAAATGGAAGGTCAAAATGGTATAAAGTTACGAATGGCTCAATATCACACTCTATTAGTTTGTCTATTATCTTATTATAAAATTCTAAACCTTTCTGGTTTATCTCTCCTTCACCATCTGGTATTATTCTTGCCCATGAAATTGAAAAACGATATGTTTTCATCCCTAATTCTTTCATTAATTCAATATCTTCTTCATAATTATGGTAAAAGTCTGATGCGACTTTAGTATCTGCCTGTAAATGAGACTTTTTAAAAGAATTATAGTCGGCTACGGTTTTTCCTTTATTGTCTTTATCCCAAGCTCCTTCCACTTGAAATGCAGAAGATGATGCTCCCAATAAAAAGTCTTTTGGAAATCCTGTATTCATAAATATTTCTCCTTTTTATTAATTATTTTCTTTGTTGATTCATTGCAATAAGTTCACTCTATATTAACTCTTTTCTTTGTTATTTCATTGAGATAGATTTACCCTATATTAATTATTTTCTTTAACAATTCATTACAATAAACTTACTCTATATTAATTATTTTCTTTGTTACTTCATTGCAATAGATTTACTCCATATTAATTATTTTCTTTAACAATTCATTGCAATAAACTTACTTTTAGATGTATTTAATTGTTGATTTACTTATTTCCTTTTAAATCAATTTACTTATCTCTAGTCAAATTAACTTAATTACCAGCTAATACTAATGAAATTATATTATCATTGGTTGAAACATAACTAGATTTACAAGAAACTACTTGCCCAAAATCAAATGTATTGTTTACTATAACTGGCGTAGTTACATCATAACCAGCCTTTTTTATTTTATCTATATCAAAGGATATAAGTTTATCACCTTTTTTCACTAAATCTCCTTGATTAACATGTTTTGTAAAGTATTTACCATTTAACTCTACTGTATTGATTCCAACATGTATTAACATTTCTGCTCCATTATCTAATTTTAATCCTATTGCATGTAATGTTGGAAATAAAGAAGCTACTTCACAATCAGTAGGGGCTGTTATTACTCCTTTTGTAGGTAACACAGCTATACCTTCTCCCATAGCTTTTGAAGCAAATACATCATCCTTTACTTCTGACAATTCTATACATTCGCCCTCTACAGGTGAAGTTATATCAATAACACCATCCTTCGTTTCTACTTTTATAGATGAATTTTCCTTATTAGAAGACTCTTCCAAATCTTCAAATCCAACTAGATAAGTTGAAATAGCTGAACCAAAAAATGCTATAGCACAACCACCTAGATAACTTAAGAAACCTAATGCACCTGCTTCAGCATATACAGGTATAGTTAAAACACCTTGGTTTGCAAATGCATTACCATAAGCTCCACCCATTCCCATTATCGCACCTCCAAATGCACCACATATTACGGCACATACCATAGGTTTTTTTAATCTAAGATTGGCACCGTATATTGCAGGTTCAGTTATACCAAATAAAGCTGTTATAGTTGCAGACATAGAAATTGTTTTTAGTCCTTGATTTTTAGTTTTAAAGAATACTCCTAGAGCAGCCCCTGCTTGTGAAAAGTTTGCAGCTCCTGCAAACGCCAATAGATTCTGTCTTCCTGTTTGAGCAACATCACTTATACCTATTGGTAATAATGCTCTATGAGCACCAAATATAACCAACACACACCATAACCCACCTACAAATGCTCCACACAATGCTGGGCTTAATTCATAAATATACTTATAAGAAAAGTTTATGACATTTCCTATATAAATTCCGATTGGTCCAAATAAAAATAATGTTGCAGGTAACATTACAACCAATGATAAAGTTGGAACCATTATTATTTTAATTATCTCAGGTATATACTTTTCTAATACTTTTTCAACGTATGAAAGAGCCCATATAGCAATAATTATTGGAATAACAGATGATGTATACGTAGCTTTTGTTACTGCCAATCCTAAAAATCTAACAGATTCTTCACCTGCCATCAAAGCAGTAAAAGTTGGATAACAAAGTGTAGCTCCTAATACCATAGATATTATTTTATTTGCATTAAATACTTTAGCCGCAGTATATCCTAGTATAATAGGCATAAAATAGAATATAGAATCAGCCATAGCATTTAAGATAATATAGCTTTGCGTTTCTTTTATATCTACTCCATTTTTATTCATATAATACATAGCAAGAACTGATAAAATACCTTTAATCATACCAACCCCTGCTATAGCAGGTATTGTAGGTGTAAATATACCAGCTACTGCTGATAATATAGAATTAATTATACCTTGGTTTTCTTGACTTTCATTCTTTTTACCTACGTTATTTGATTGAGGTACAATTTTTATAACCTCGTCATATACTTTTTTTACTTTATTTCCAATTACAACTTGTATTTGACCCATACTCTCAACAACAGTTATTACTCCTTCAGTTTTAGATAATTTATCCTTATTCACTTTAGAAGCGCTTTTGACTTTAAATCTAAGTCTTGTCATACAATGAGTCACTTCATTTACATTCTCTTTTCCTCCTACATTTAGTAGAATTTCTTGAGCTATATTTTTATAATCCATAAAAAATCCTCCATTTTCAACTATAGGCTTTTTGTTTTATGGCCAATTAAACAAAAAAATCGAACCAAATAAATAGATTATACCCATAGTACTCTATAGATAATCTATAAAAATTGATTCGATCTTGCCTGCATTACCAGTAACACGTCTACTGTTATATATTCAAATTTGTTAACTTTATAGTATCATAAGCGTTTTCTTAATTCAACTATAAAGTATAATTTTTTTGTAAATAATAATTATATATTTAAATTTTTTTTAATAGAGAAAGTACTTGATTAAAAAATCTAAATGGTATATTATTTGCATTATAAAAATACCATATGGAGGATAATATGAAAAAAATATCTAATCAAAAATTACTTTTACTTTCTATTGTTACATTTTTCTGGTTTTCACAATATGTATATATACCTTTCCAAAATCCATATTTAAGTGCATGTAATGTATCTACAAATATGATTGGTATAATAATAGGTGCATATGGAATATCACAATGTTTATTAAGGCTTCCTGTTGGAGTATTTGCTGATTCTATAAATAAACATAAAATATTTATACTGTCTGGAATTTTCTTTGCTGGTTTAGCATCTCTTATAAGAGTCTTTTCTCCTGGAGGCAATGGTTTTCTTATAGCTAACATTTTATCTGGAATATCATCATCAACTTGGATTTCTTACATGGTTCACTATACCAACTTTTTTTCTACAGAACATCAACAAAAAGCTACAAGTACGATAATATTGGTAAACAATCTAGGAATGTTGATTGGATTTGTTATGAGTACTTTATTTTATGAAAAATTAGGAATGACAGCCTTATGTATCATGAGTGTATTGTCTTCAGTTATTGGAACGATTCTAGCCTTAAATATAAAAAATCATAATTCAAAAAAAATACCTGAAAAAATATCAATTAAAAAATATTTATCTATCTGCAAGGATAAAAGACTTGTATTTTTTTCCTTTATGGCATTAATTCAACAGGGTATTCAAATGTCTACAACAATGTCATTTACTACTCAAATTCTTAAAAACTTAGGTTCTAGTTCTACCCTCATAGGTCTATCTTCTATATTTTACATGGTGTGTGCTGTTGCTTCTTCTGGCTTTGCTTCTACTAAATTTTGTACTAAGTATGGACCAAAATTTTGGATTCCTTTAGTTTTTATTTTAGTTTCAGCCTATTGCTTTTTAGTCCCAACAATAAAAAATATTAATATAATATTTGTACTACAAGTACTACCAGGTATATCTACAGGTATACTCCTTTCTTACCTTACTAGCGAGTCTATGAAAAATGTACCAAAACATCAGAAATCTACTGCAATGGGTTTTTTTCAAGCAATTTATGCTATAGGAATGTCTGTATTTCCAATGATAGTTGGTAAAATATCGGAATATACTTCAATACAATATGGATACTTTATCTTGGCTATTATAGCTATTTTGGCCTCTATCCTGTCTTATACATATTATAAAAAAGTAGATTTAACTCTTAACTATGATATAATACAATCATAAAAAAATTATATGTTTAGGAGTTTTTATGAAAAGCTTAAATGCCACTGAAAAAATTATTGATTATATTAAATTAAACATTCTAAATGGAACTTTTAAAATTAATAGTAAATTACCAAGTGAGAGAAAGATTGCTGACCTATTTAACATAAGTAGAATACCTGTAAGAAATGCCATAAATATACTCTGTAAGGAAGGAATACTTAGAGCTGTGCCTTATTCAAGTCCTATAGTTGAAGGATTTAAAAAAGTTGACCTATTTGATGATGGTGAAATCTATAAAAATCATAACATACAAGAATTTTATGTAGAATCTTTAAGAGCAAGACAACTTATCGAAAGCGAAGCTACTAAACTAGCAATTTTAAATGCTACATCTAAAGAACTTCAAAAAATAAAATATACTTACCTAAAGTCAATAGAGGAATTGGATAAGGTTTCTCATGGTTTGATAGAAGAATGTTATGATGCTGACTTGCAATTTCACAAAGAGATAATTTTAGCTTCTCATAATCCAATTTTTATAAAATATTATGAGTTAATACCTAAAACAGTTTCTTCTAACCAATACTTCGGTTTTAAATATAGAAATTCTCTCAAGGATATGATTAGCCACCATAACAAGATAATGATGGCATTTGATAGTAAAGACTCTTACTTAGGTTATACATCAATGTACAATCATTTAGAAGATGTAATTCAGTTATTTCAACATGATTAAACTTATATTTTACCTTAAATGCAACTAACATATAAAAATGGAGTGTCTCAAAGTGAACTTTTTAGTTATGAGGTACTCTTTTTTGTATGAAATCAAATATATTTTCATCATTTCAACAATGAAAAAGAGTCTTATCTATATTTTGATACAACCTCTTTATTTCTTGTGTAAAATATATAAAAAGGCGTCGCTCTATTCTTAGTGCGACACCCACGATTAATTTAAGTCTATTAAAATTTCACTTACTATAGATTTTGCATCCTCTATTATATACTTTGGATCAACTTCATAAAATTCTCTATCTATAAATCTATCAATCTTCTCTATGCTTTCTATAGAATCACTTGTAACAAATAACACTATGGATGCATCTTCTATATCATAAATAGAAAGTTCATTTTTTATATTATCATTTTCTTGAATTTCATAAACTAAATCAAATCCTAAATCATTTGCAGCTGTCTTAAGAGAATTTAAACTTCTTTCACTTTCACAAACTGCTACTATCTTTTTATTCATATTTCAAATACCTTTCTAATTCTACTCCGGTACAATCATCACTATACATTTTGCTTGTTTAACTACACTTGCTGTTACTGAACCTATCATTCTTGTAAGACCTTTTTTAGTAGATTTTGTCATAACTATAAAATCTACATTATCTTCTTTTGCTTTTCTAATTATCTCATCTCCTGGATATCCAAAAGTAAAATGTACTTTAACATCATACTCTCCCATTATCTCTGCTGCTTTATCCAAGATTCTTCTTCCTAAATTTTCAGAATTTTTTATCTCTTCAGCCAGGGATATGCCATCAATAAATACTAGTTCTTTTACATTCATTATTTCTACTTCAACTTCATCTTTTTTAAATATTCCTTTTATAAATTCCAAAGAATGCATACTTCTTTCTGTCCCATCAATTGGCACTAATATTTTCTTTTTATTCATGTCACATCTTCCTTTCTCACTTTAGGATAATTAAATAAAATATATAATAAATCTTTACTCCATTAATTAATATTAATAATATGTATAATAAATTTAATATTTATTATTGTGTTAATTTTATAATATATCGCTGGCAGTGTCAATGAACAAAGTTGTAATTAAAAAAATAAAGGGTGTTAACTTGTAAAAGTATTTTCTTTCAACAAATTTTTAAAAACATCTTCTGGAACTGGTTTAGAAAAATAATACCCTTGCAAATATTCACACTCCATAGCTATTAAATCTTCAGCACACTTAATGGTTTCAACACCTTCTGCTACAGCCTTCATATTCAATTTATTTATAAGTGCTATAATCGTCTCAACTGTAAGTTTATGCCTACTATCTTCATTCATAGACCAAATCAAACTCTTATCTAACTTAATTACTGAAAATGGTAAAGAAAGCATATTAGTAACTCCAGAATAAGCAATTCCAAAATCATCAAGTGCAAACTTAACACCTAAATCAATTAATCTTTCCATTGTTTCTTTAATTATATTAAAAGAGCCCATAGCCACAGTCTCAGTAATTTCAAGTTTAAATTTAGTTGGTGATACATTATATTTATTCATAAGATAAAGTAAATCATCAGCTAAGTTTTTTTGCATACATTGTACTACAGAAAGATTCACAGCTATATTATCCAATTTTAAATCTTCAAACTCATCACTAGCTATAAATCTACATACCTTCTCAAAGACTACTAATCCAATTGAGTTAATCAATCCTGTTTGTTCTGCAATTGGAATAAATTCATCAGGAGGTATAAAACCTAACTCTTTGTGTTCTAGCCTAAGTAATGCCTCTGCTGAAGTAAACCTGCCCCTGCTATTAGAAAATATAGGTTGGTAGTACACTTCAAACCCATCATTTTTTAATGCTTCTTTTAAACAATTTTTAATAACATGTTTCTTCTTTATCTTTTCACTTATAGACGCATCTGCATAAACAACTCGCCTTGACTCAGAGCGTTTTGCTTCATGTATAGAGAAATCTATAGCAACAATTACATCTTCTGTCGTTTCTGCATTTTCTGGGTAATAAACAACAGCAATACTAGTTGCTAAATTAAAACTTATCTCTTCTACTAGCCAAGGCTTTTTAAATCTTTCTTCTATCTTTCTGATAATATCATCTGGTTCTATACCTAATTGACTATTGACAACAATAGAAAATATATCTCCCCCTATTCTATATACATGGTTTACATCATGTATCTGAATCAAATATTTTCCAACTTCTTCTAGTGCAATATCTCCATTTTTTGTTCCAAAAGTTTCATTCATAAACTTAAAATCATCAAGCGCAATTGTAATAATAAATCCTGATTGTTCAGTATTGATATTCAAATCTAGCTCTTGAATAAAAGATTGTCTATTGAGTACACCAGTAAGGTCATCAATAATAAGACCTCGATTCTGCATAGAAAGATATGTCAAAAGTAAACTACATGCACATGCAGTTCCTGTAAGAAGATACTGTAAAAAAATTGCCTGTAAGATAATTGCCACAATTGAAACTATAAGAAAACCTCTAATAGCCCATATTTTTGATTCATGCATTGCTTTTCTATATTTAAAAGATAAAAATGCTGAATATATTGCATAAAAGAAAAAAGATGCAAAAGTTGCAACATATCCACAACCTCGTATATAACCTGTTTCTTTTGACAATCCAAATAGAATATGCGTAAAAGGATTTGTAATAGATAAGATTATACAAATTATAAGTGGTATAGATAAAAATAATAATCTTTTTTTCATATACCTTATATCTTGATAAATAATAGCCATAACATAAAATGATACAAGTGCTGCTGGTATTGGCAATAACAATAAGTATATCTGATTCAATAAAAAAGTAATAAAAATTGGAATTTTGTCTATATTATTTAGACAAAATGAACCTAAAATATTTGAAATTATAAATAAAAATGAGAATATTAAAAGTGCACAATATATTTTGTTTTGTAAAGTAGGTATAAATTTACTTCTAAAAAAGTATACCATTAAAAAAATAACTATAATTGCAGAAAAAATCTCATATTCTATATGCCATACCATAAACTTCCCTCGCTATTGACGTTTGATTTTAAATATTTTAATAATATAATTTATTTATAATTATATTATAATTCATCTTGAGTAATTTTATGGAAAATTTTTTATTTTATAACTTTTACTTCAAATCTCCATTAAAACCCTAAATTTACTCTAATCATTATTATGCATATAGAAATTAAGCAAATAGTTCTTTTGCCTTAGTAGCAATTCTTTCACCAAATATTATAGCCTTCTCATCTTGTAACTCTGGACCTTCAATTGAATGTACATGTCCTAAATGTATAAATGGCTTTCCTAAAGAACCACCTCCAGAATACACAAGCATCCCTTTAACCATCAAATGTCCTACTATAGTAAGTATCGCAACATCTGGACCTCCACATATATAATCACATGTAGCAAAAACAGCTCCTAATTTTCCAGCTAAATTAACTTTTTTTGAATCTTCATCAAACCATTTTTTTACTTCCCAAGTTGTATTTGCTAAATAAGTAGGTGTTCCAAATATTACTGCTTTACTTTCATTTAAATAATCTAAATCAATATTATCAAGTCTCATAAGCTTTACATCTACTCCATCCACCTTTTTAGCTCCATCTTCTATCAGCTTAGCGACCCTTTCTGTGTTTCCACTTCTTGTTTGGTATAATACTGTAATCTTCAACTTTAATTCCCCCTTATCTAATAAAAATAATTTATTATACATCAAATTATATCACTAATTTTGCTGTCCTACAAAGAGCTAGTCGATTATTTTTTTATTAACTATTTCCCATAAAAAACACCTACATTTATTACTTTAAAAAACACCTAAACTCACTTTTAACTTGCTTATTTCAATCTCAACTATATATGATATATCTTCAAAAGACATGCCTCTATCATAAAGTTTTCCTGCAATTTTGATTTTTGCATTTTCTTCTCCTTTTTTAATCAATGCTCTGTTTTCTTTTTCTATTACATTTCTAACATATCTCTTTGCAAATGGTTCATTATTATCATATAGAGCCTTGTATTTTTCCTTATCTCCTTTTACAAAACTAAGTGCTCTTTTATCTTGTTTTATAGCTTCTGTACAAATTTCTTCTGTTTGTTCTTTTACAAATTTTAATGCCATTCCATATTGTCTTACTGCCTTTAAGCATATACCAACAGTCTGTTCCTTTACAAATTCTAATGCCATTCCATTTTGTCTTACTGCTCTTAAACAGATTGTTTCTGTTTGATTTTTTACAAATTTCAAATCAAGCCCATTTTGTCTCACTGCTTCCATACATATTTCTTCTGTTTGATTTTCTACCCATTTTAGATTATAGCTACAATGCTTAACTGCTTCCATACATATTTTTTCTGTTTGATTTTTCACTCTTGCCAATCCAAATTCGCTGTTTCTAACTGCTTCTATACATATTTCTTCTGTTTGTTCTTTTACATACTCCAAAGCTGCACCATTTTTTTCAACGGCTCTTAAGCATAACTCCTCTGTCTGATTTTCTATATATTTTAATGCTGTTCCATCTTGGTTAATAGCCAACATGCAAATTTCTTCTGTTGGCTCTTCCACAAATTCTAACATTCTCCAATCTTGTTTAACTGCTTCTATACATATTTTTTCTGTCTGATTCTGAACACATTTTATTGCATTACAATTTTGTCTAACAGCCTCTAGACATATCTCTTCTGTTTGATTTTTTATGTATATTAAATTCAATCCATTTTTTCTTACTAGCTCTAAACATTCTTCTTCTGTTTTATTATCAAAATCCTCAGTATCTATTGATTCAAATATATCATTTTTATCTTCATGCATATCTTAGACTCACCCCTTATAAATTTTATAAAATTCAATAAATTTACTCTCAATTTTATTCTATCAAAGAATATAAAAATTTTTGAGTCTTGTTTTTTTTCATAAAATCATTTGTATGTTAAAAAATAAATTAATTACTCTAATTCCAGTATACAATACCCAAAATATGTGGTATATTTTAACTATAATATATTTATATATATTATTGTCAGAATATTTAAAGTTAAATTTATATGAAACATCTTTATTTATATATCACTTATATTTGGATATATTTTCTTTTTTTAGTTTTCGGGTTAGTAAGGGGTTAGTAGTTTAGGTTTTCACAGGATATTATTTTTACAATTAGTTTTATTTTCGTGTAATTTATATATGTTGTAATTAATAAAACTAAATATGATTTAAATAATTCCTTGGGATAAATTTAATAAAACTTAGATTCCTTATCTAAGCTTAAAATACTAAAATTATTGGGAGGATATAAATAATGGACCAAATTAAGCGTTTACATGAATTGCAACAAAAATCATATTTAACTAAAGAAGAATTTGAGGAATTAAAAAATAACACATATATTGAAAGATTTGAATTAAGAGATGAGTGCGATAACTCTTATATTTATACATTTTACACTAACGATAAATGCAATGATATAAAATTTATAAAATCACAATTTATCGTTACACTTATAAAAATTGGTTTCCTATGTGAGTGTGGTGGTGTATTTAGACAAAAGAAAATAGTTGATGAATATGATTACGGATACAATGCTATATATAAGTGTGATTCTTGTGGCAAAGAACTTGATAAAGAAGTAGAAAATTATGACTAAATAACAAAAAAGCTATTCAAAATATTTTTTATAAATGCTAGATAAAATTTACTCTAAATTTAAACTAAACTATCCCCTCTTAGTAGACAGTTAAAATATAAAAAACTGTCCATAACTAAGAGGGTTTTGTTATATACTAAATTAAACATAATAATCTTAGATATCAAAAGATACTGAAATATAGATAGTAATTATAAATATAATAAAAAAGTACTAATGATTGACATTAGTACTTCACATCTACTTTTACACGTTTTAACTGCATAAAACAGTTTATACAGTTCGCTTTGAATAAGGGCGCTTTTTTAGCATTGCCTTAATTCAAGTTATCTTAATTATTTAATTCAATTTCATACTTTTTTATTTTCTTATATAAAAGACTCTTGTGTATTCCCATAACCTCTGCTGCCTTAGAACATTTCCAATTATACTTCCTTAACACATCAATAATTAAGCTCTTTTCATAATTCTCAACCATTTCATGAATTGAACAATTGCTATCCACATTACATTGAGCTACTCTGCTGATATTATCCATCTTAGATGGAAGGTCACACATCATAATGACCATATCATCACTTACAGCATAGGCACTTTTTATTACATTTTGTAGTTCTCTTATATTTCCCGGCCAAGTATAGTTAATAAAACAATTTTTAACCTTATCACTTAAAACCTTCAATTCCTTGTATTCAACATTTAATTTGTTTAATATATAATTTGCTAGCAATAAAATATCATCTTGCCTGTCCTTCAATTCCATCATATGAATGTTTATTACATTTAATCTATAGTATAGGTCTTCTCTAAATAATCCCTCTTCAACCATTTTACTTAAATTCTTTCTTGTGGCAGAGATTACTCTTACATCTATCTTTATAGTTTTAAGACCTCCCACTGGTTCTATCTCACTTTCCTGAAGAACTCTTAAAAGTTTTGCTTGCATGGTCAAAGGCATGTCACCTATCTCGTCTAAAAAGATTGTACCATTATTCGCAACTAAAAATTTACCTTTTTTACCACCCTTTTTTGCTCCTGTAAAAGCTCCTTCGTCATAGCCAAATAGCTCTGACTCTAATAATTCTTCTGGTATTGCAGCGCAATTTATACTAACCATAGGTTTATCTGACCTACTGCTATTATTGTGAATTGCTCTAGCAAAAACTTCTTTACCTGTGCCTGTTTCACCCGTTAAAAGTACTGGAAAGTTTGTTTTAGAAGCTTTCACACCTGTTTTCTTAAGTTCTATGAAGTCTCTATTTTCACCTATGAGCTTGTCAAAACCACAGTTATCCTTAAACTGCTCTTTATAATATTGGAGCTCCATATATTCTGACATTAACTTTTTAGCTACATCAAATGATTGCAATCTAAATTTAACTTGAGCTACTCCTGCAACTACTTCTCCATTGTCATTTTCCACATAAGACCTACTTACTATTACACTTTTTTCTTTTGTATTTCCACCTGAATAATGATGTATAGCTCCTTCTTCACAATACTTATTTTTCATAACATCTAGCATTTTTGTATTTGGTATAATACTTTGTATATTTTGTCCTATTATATCTTTTCTTTCTTTTCCTAAAAAGTCACAATATTTATCATTAATATCTATTATTACTCCACTTGTATTTACAACAATAAAACCATCATCAGTCATAGATAATACTCTTGCAAATATATCCTTATACCACTGCTCTTTCATTGTTTCATCTCCCCACTATAACCTTCAGCAAAAATAATAAGTCTTACAATACAATATTATAAGACTTATCATTCTACATATTCAATGTTTTCTAAAAGTTACCTATTTAATGATTCTATCATTTCAGGTATAATTTCATATAAATCTCCTACTATTCCATAGTCACATATACTAAAAATAGGGGCTTTTGCATCTTTATTTATAGCAACTATATATTTAGAATCACTCATACCTGCTAAATGTTGTATTGCTCCAGATATTCCACATGCAATGTATAGTTCTGGTCTAACAGTAGTTCCTGTTTGTCCCACTTGATGAGAATGTTCTATCCACCCTGAATCTACTGCTGCTCTTGAAGCACCAATCTCTGCCCCCAATTTATCAGCCAATTCTTTTATAAGCTCAAATCCTTCTGCTCTTTTTAATCCTCTTCCCCCTGATACTATTATTCTAGCATCAGTTAGATTTACAGATTTCTTTTCTTGTGGAAGTATCTCTACTAATCTAGTTCTAATCATTTTTTCAGTAAGTTCTGGAGTAACAACTTCTAAAATTCCAGTCTCTGATTCGTTTCTTACAGCTTTTGCCATAACTCCTGGACGAACTGTTGACATCTGTGGTCTATTTTTTGGACAAACAATAGTGGCCATTAAATTTCCACCAAATGCTGGTCTTGTTTGTAATAACTTATTATCTGTTGAATCTATTTCAAGTTTTGTACAGTCAGCAGTTAGACCTGTTCCAACCTTACCTGCAATTCTAGGCGCTATATCTCTTCCTATAGAAGTAGCACCAACCAATACAACCTCTGGCTTTTTTCTTTCGATTAAATTTGCAATTGAAATTGCATATCCATCAGTAGTGAAATCTTTAAGAAGAGGGTCATTGATGTAATATACTTTATCAACACTATAGTGAAGTAATTCCTTCACTTCTTTCTCTACTTCATATCCAGCTATCACAACTGCAAGCTCTTTTCCTAATTGGTCAGCAAGCTTTCTTCCTTCACCAATAAGTTCTATCGTAACAGGATTAATTTTACCTTCCCTTTGCTCTCCTATTACCCAAACACCATTATAATCATTTAAATTTATACCTTGATTAACTTTTGCTCTCATCATCTTAACACTCCTATACTAGTTTCAAATCGAATAGTATTTCTATTAGTTTCTCAGCTTTTTCTTTTTTATTTATACCTTCTATTATTTCATTATGCTTGTCTTTAACTGGTACAAAAGACTTATAAACGTTTGTAGGTGAACCCTTTAATCCAATTTGAGTTGTATCAACATCTAAATCTGCAAGTGTTAATACAGTAATCTTTGCATCTCCATTATTATAAGCTTCTAAGATTCCCTTGACACTTGGATATCTTGGATTGTTTAACTCTTTTATAGCAGTTAATAAAACTGGCATCTTTGCTTCTATTAAATAATCCCCTGTCTCTGTATAACGAGTTACTAGTAATTTGTCATCTTGAACCTTTACTTCTTTCGCATAAGTAACTTGTGGTATCCCTAAAAATTCTGCAACCTCTGGTCCAACCTGAGCTGTATCTCCATCTATAGCTTGTCTTCCGCAGAATATTACATCATACTTTCCAACCTTCTCTATAGCAGCAGCAATAATTGTAGATGTAGCCCAAGTATCTGAACCACCAAAAGCTCTATCTGAGATTAAATAAGCTTCATCAGCTCCCATTGCCAAAGCTTCTTTTAAAGCACTTTTAGCTTGAGGAGGTCCCATGCTTATAACCTTAATCACTGCTCCTAGTTCATCTTTCATTTTTAGAGCTTCTTCTAAAGCATTTCTATCATCTGGATTGATTATACTTGGTACACCATCTCTTATTAGAGTACCTGTCTCTTTATTTATTTTAACTTCATTAGTATCTGGAACTTGCTTTAAGCAAACAACTATATTCATTCTTTTCCTCCTATCCTAGTACTGCTCTTGAAATAACAACTTTGTGTATTTCTGAAGTACCTTCGTAAATTTCTGTTATTTTGGCATCTCTGTACATTCTCTCTAATGGATAATCCTTCATATATCCATATCCACCATGGATTTGAAGGGCTAAATTTGTAACCTCTCTTGCAGTACGTGACGCATTGTATTTTGCCATAGCAGCTTCTTTAGTGTGTTTTTCTCCTCTAGCTTTCAAATCTGCAGCATAATATACTAATAATTTTGCTGATTCCACCATTGTCGCCATATCTGCTATATACCATTGAATACCTTGCAAAGCTGAAATTGGCTTGCCAAACTGGACTCTTTCTTTAGAATATTTGATACTTTCTTCTAAAGCCCCTTCAGCAATTCCTACAGCTTGAGCTCCAACTCCAATTCTTGCTCCATCTAAACAAGTCATAGCTATATTAAATCCTTTACCTTCTTTTCCTAATAAGTTAGACTTTGGAACTCTACAGTTATCAAATATTAACTCTGCAGTTTCTGAACCATGAATACCCATTTTTTCTTCAATTTTTCCTATTGAAAAACCTGGAGTACCTTTGTCGACAATGATAGCAGACATTCCCTTTATTCCCTTTGATGGGTCTGTCAATGCAAATATTATTAATGATTCTGCTTGACCTCCACCAGAAATAAAACACTTAGTTCCATTTAAAACATATTCATCAGTTTCTTCATCAATAATTGCAGTTGTTGCAGCTCTCGCAGCATCTGAACCAGCATTAGGTTCGGTTAAGGCAAAAGCACCTACACACCCACCTTCAGCCATCATTGGAAGGTATTTTTTCTTTTGTTCCTCAGTACCAAATTTCAAAATAGCTTGAGCATATATTGTGTGTATTGATAATATTGCTGCAGATGCTGCACATTTTTTGGCAATCTCAGTAACAACAATTACCTTTTCTATATCTGCCCCACCAGAACCACTATACTCTACAGGTGTTCCAATTCCATTAAATCCTATTTTAGCCATTTTGCTAAAAAGCTCCCTTGGAAAAATACCTGTTTTGTCTGTTTCAGCAGCTATTGGTGCTATTTCATTCTCTGCAAATTCTTTTGCTACTCTTTGAAGCATTAATTGTGCTTCTGTTAATCTAAAATCCATAAAATTCCCTCCTATTTATTAACATACTTCACATGTTTATTAACATATTTCACATGCTTCTTTATTCATTGTTACAATTCCAGATTCAATTAGAGCTTCTATATCAGAATCACTGTATCCAAGTTCTCTCAATATCTCATCTGAATGTTCTCCTATAAGTGGAGCATCACAAGTCATGTTAACTTCAATATTTCCAAATTTAACTGGAGTAGATGCAAGCATTGTCTTATTCCCATTTTTACTTGTATGTTCATATATATAGTTATTAGCAATAGCCTGTTCATCAGTCACTACATCATTAACATGTTGAATTTTTTCATGAGCTATATCAGCAGCAGTAAGTTTTTCAACCATCTCATTTTGAGTAAACTTTGCAAATTCACCATCCAAAATACTAATAAGTTCTGTGGCATTTTTCTTACTTTCTACTGAAGATGCAAATTTCTCTTCTTTTATTAAGTCTTCTCTTCCAAATAATCTACAAAGTGCCTCAAAATATCTTTCATGCTCTAAAATACTTAAGAATATCCACTTTCCATCCTTACAACGATAAGAATTTATTACTGGTGAAATAGCATTTTTTCTAGTTTTTGGATACTCATCACTAAACTGTGTAGATGCTAATAAAGATGATGCATTCCATATTGCTTGCCCAAATAAAGATGCCATTACTTTTTGTCCTTTGCCAGTCTTAGCTTGCTGGTACAAAGCTGCACATATTCCTCCAGATAAACTACAAGAAGTTGTTGCATCTCCAAAGGCTATAGGTGGATTTATTGGACTTGTATCTTTTTCTGCTATATCAAGCATAGCCCCACTTCTTGCCCAAAAGGCAACTGTATCAAATCCTGCATTATCCTTAGCAGGTCCAAAATCGCCAAAACCATTTATCTGACCCCAGATAAGGTGTGGATGCTTTTTACTTAATGATTCATAATCAAGACCTAGTCTTTTTAACGCTCCTGTTCTATAACTTGAAACAAATACGTTTGCTTCGCTTAAAAGCTTATCCATAATTTCAATTCCAGTTTCACTCTTAAGATTTATAGACAAACCTCTTTTATTTGAATTATATGTGCTGTAAAAAGGATTATTATAATCATCTATTGGCATTGTCATTGTTGCCCCTGTCTTTCTTCCTGGGTCTCCAAAGCTTGGCTCTACCTTAATAACGTCAGCACCCCAGTCAGCTAATATTTTAGAAGTCCCTGGACCTGCTACAAAATACGTTAGGTCAATAACCTTAACTCCCTCTAATGGTTTATTTAACACTTTCAATTCCTCCTTATATGGTCAATTTGTTATTTTAAATACATATTTACAGTATTAAAACATGAAATTTATTGTATATATTTTGAAAATTGATTTTATAATATCAAAATATAATTTATACCTTTTATCTTTTCTCTTATGGCAATCCCGGGAACATTGTAAACAGTAGGACTGCTACTATGGTTCCAATAAATGGGGTTAAAACAGTTACCCAGAATATTGGCATATAGGCATCCTTATGTGTTTCTTTACAAAGACCATTTGTTACAGTAACAATATATCCATTGTGTGGAAGTGAATCTAATGCTGCTGATGAAATTGCCATAGTCCTAGTTAATGCTGCAGCGGAAACACCCTTGGCTAAAAATACTGGTCCAAGAAGTGGAGCTGCAATTCCTAGTCCACCTGAAGCTGACCCACAAATACCTGCAATAACTGTAGTTCCAACTGCAGCCCCTGCAATAGGAGGACCAGGAATATTAGTCATGGCATTAACTATGAAGTCAAAACCAACTGCTGATTTTACTACTGAACCAAATGCAACTACAGCACAAGTATTACATATTGCTACTACTGTAGTTTTACATGCATCACCAACATGTCCAACTATTTTAGTATTATCTTGATATTTATTTAACAATAAATATACTAATAAAGCTCCAATAAATACTCCCACCTCAATTGGTACTATCGCTTTTCCATTAACTTTTACATTAATTATTAAAATTGACACTATCAATGGAATTAAGGCAATTACACCATTGGGACCATTTTCTCTCTTAGAATTAGTTGCTTCTGCTTCATCAAATATATCTGACTCATGTGCTATAAAATGACCACCATTGGCTTTTTCTTTTGAAACCATTTTGTACAAAATTGTACTTCCAACTATAAACATTACTGCACATGATATAAAACCATTTACTGCTCCAGCCATAATATCTGTCCCTAATGTTGATGCTGGAACAATATTCTGAATTTGTGGTGCCCCTGGTGCAACCATAGCAAAAGTTGAGCATCCAAAAGTCAAAGCTGCTGGTATAAATCTTCGTGGCAAATCAGCTTCTTTAAAAATTTCTAAAGCTATCGGAAACACTGCAAAACTTACAACGAAAACACTTACTCCACCATAGGCTAATATTCCACAAGCTATTGGAATAGAAAGTAGTGCTTTATCCTTCCCAATCCATCTTACAATCATCTTAGCAATAGATTTTGCTCCACCAGTAATCTCCATTATTTTTCCCATTAATGTACCTGTTAGGAAAATAAAGAAATTTGCCTGAAGAAATCCAACAAACCCTGTCATATAATCCACTTTAAGTGCATCATACACATTTAGGCTTCCTGTTATAGCAACTAATGATGAACATACAATTGCTATAATAAAAATATTTATTCCCTTCATAACCATTACAACTAGAAGAGATAGAGCTATGATAATCCCTACTAAACTTATAATTACTCCCGTATTCATAAATTAACTCCTTTTAAAATTAAACTATATGTATTTTTTCACGAAATTTAGATTTTGAATATATTCTACATTGTTCCAATTTTAGTTATAATAGCTACTTATTTTCAAAAACTGGCTTTCTCTTTTCTATAAATGCATTCATTCCTTCTTGCTTATCTCTTGTAGCAAAAGTTAAACCTGCAATATCTTTCTCTAGTTCAAGAGCATTCTTTAAATCCATATCTATCCCTTTGTTAATAACAACTTTTGCATATCTTATTGCTATTGGCGCTTTTTCAACTATTTGGTTCATCATCTTCATAGACTCTTCTAAAAGTAAATCACTTGGAACCACTTTATTAATAAGCCCAATAGATTTAGCTTCTTCTGCATTTACTTGTCTCCCCGTAAAAATTAACTCTTTAGCTATTCCAGTTCCAACAAGTCTTGATAATCTTTGAGTTCCACCAAAACATGGAATAACTCCTAAATTAACTTCAGGTTGTCCAAATATAGCCTTTTCTGATGCAATTCTAATATCACAACTCATAGCAAGTTCACATCCACCACCTAATGCATATCCATTAACTGCTGCTATTACTGTTTTCTCCAGAGCTTCAATTTTATCAAAAATTCCCTGAGCATAACCTGCATATTTTCTGCCTTCCTCACTTTTATAGTTTTGCATCTGGCGTATATCAGCACCAGCTACAAAAACTTTACCTTCTCCAGTAATAATAACTCCTAATATTGCCTCATTTTCTGATACTACATCAATAACTTGTGATAGTTCCCTAAGAGTGTCACTATTAAGAGCATTTAAAGCTTTAGGTCTATTTATAGTAATAACACAGACTTTGTCCTTAAGCTCCACCTTAAGATTGTTCAAATTTTCCATTACAGATTCCATCATATTCCCCCCATTATACATTGTTATTTTTTCTACATTTCTTGTTAATATAAAATAGCAAGTACTATGCCAATCACCATTGAAGTTCTTTATTTTTAGTAAAAAATTGTTATTTTTAATAAAATAAACGAAATATACATAAATTTCACTAAATTTTTAATAATTTTCAACTTTAAAATTGATTAAATTGTAATTCACAGAAGAATTTTTCTTCAATAAAACCCATAAAACAATATTTTTGTCTCATTTTCGAGAAAATACTTAAAAAACGCAGTCTCATTTTTGAGAATGCAGTCTCATTTTTGATATTTCCATTAAAATAATTTAAATAGCATCTCTATAAGTTTATTTTCACTAAAGTAGTCTTTATTCAACATAATTAGGTAGTTTATTTTCTATTAATTTAAATTGTTAATACTTTAGTTTAGTACATATCTATTCTGATAATATAAAATTCTTAATGAAAATAGGAAAAGCCACAAAGACTCAATGTCTAAGTAGCTTTTCCCATCTTAAATGCTTCTGACAATTCTATATTTGATTTACAGTATTGATTTAATATTTTTTGATATTATTCTAACTGAACCTCCCATGACTAAAGTCACAAGTGTGTTTAGCTATTTTTTAATCAAATAACTCCATTTTCTTTTAAATCTTTTATTTTATCACTATCAAAACCAAGCCAACCATTATAAATCTCCTCGTTACTTTCCCCTAGAGATGGTGCTGGCATATCAATTTTAGCTTTTGTTGTCATCAACTTAACTGGATTTCCATTGACTTTCATATTTCCTATAATAGGATGACTAATATCTACAATCATTTCTCTTGCTTTTGCTATATGTTCATCTGTTGTAACACAATCAAGATTATAGATAGGAGCAGCAGGAACTCCAGCCTCTGATATTAAGTCAACTGCTTCTTTTATTGTATGCTTAACAGACCATTTTTCTATTTCTGGTTTAAGAGCCTTGTAATGTTCACAACGATTAAGATTTGTTTTAAATCTCTCATCTATTAAAAGGTCTTCTCTAAAAAGAACTTTTTTACATAACTTTTCAAAAAGTTTGTCATTACCACAGCCTATTACAAAACTTCCATCACTTGCCTTAAAAGAGTCATAAGGATAGGCTGAAGCATATCTATTACCCATAAGTTCAGGTTGTCCTGAATCAAAGTATCTCTGTATACCAGTTTCGAGAGACGATACAACAGAATCAACGAGGGAAACATCTACTCTTTGTCCTTTTCCTATTATTTTTCTAGCGTTGAGTGCTGTGAGTATACCAATAGTTAAATTCATTCCACCTAGTACATCACCCATAGCATTACCAACTCTCGTTGGTTCTCCTCCTTCTTGCCCTGTTATACTCATAAGACCACCCATTGCCTGTGCAATAATATCATAACCTGGACGTTCTGAATATGGTCCATAACATCCAAATCCTGATACAGCTCCATAAATTATTTGATTGTTAACTTTAGCCAACTCATCATAACCCAGACCTAACTTTTCCATTACACCTGGTCTGTAATTTTCTACTACAACATCAGCATGTTTTACCATTTCTAAAAATATATTTTTTCCTTCTTCTGATTTAAGGTTTAGAGTGATACCTTTTTTATTTCTATTTATATTTGCATAGTATAAACTCTCTCCATTTACAAAAGGTCCAAAACCTCTTGTATCATCACCTTTTCTTGGCATCTCTATTTTTATAACATCAGCTCCAAAATCCGCCAACATCATTGTACAATATGGACCTGCAAGAACTCTTGTAAGGTCAAGTACCTTTATATTGCTTAATGCTCCTTTTTTCATAACTTCCCCTCCAAATTATATTATATTGATTAATATTAAAAGTTAAATTTAATGATTTATTTTCAGTTATTCTAATTAGTTCATTAAATGTGTTATTGCATTAAATGATAATATTGATACTACTGCAATAACCAATAAGCCAACTGCACTCATAATGAAAAGCTGTACAAAAACCTTATTTTGTTCTTCCTTATTAAAGTCTTTCTTACTTGAACCCATAGCTGCTAAAATCAATGCCCCACCAGTAGAAAGTGGGCTTACACCAGCAAGAGAACCTCCAACACCAACTGCAGCAATAAGTGCTAGTGGGTCTACTCCTCCAACTGCCTTAGCTATATCAACACACATAGGCATCATAGTTGGATAAACTACTGCTAAAGCAGAACTAACCATAGACATAAGTCCTGCTGAAATACTCATAATTGGAGTAGCTGTTTTACTATTCATCAGTGATGATAATGCATTACTCATCAAGTCAATAC
Organism: Clostridioides difficile ATCC 9689 = DSM 1296; assembly: GCF_001077535.1. GTDB lineage: Bacteria > Bacillota > Clostridia > Peptostreptococcales > Peptostreptococcaceae > Clostridioides > Clostridioides difficile. The sequence goes on along the minus strand of NZ_CP011968.1, from coordinate 971,548 downwards.
CTCCTGCTGCATCTACGATTGTCATCATTGCACCTACTCCAAGAACCATTACTATCGTGCTCCATGGAATTGATTTGATACATTCTCCTTCATCAGCAATATTGAAAAAAATAAGTACAGCTGAAACTGCAAAAGCTGCAAGCCCAACATTCATATCAAAAATTATGATAAAAGCAATCATAACTACTATGCTTATTAGAGAAATTATCTGCTTTATATTGAATTTTTCTATTTGCTTACTATCTATAACATTTATAGGTTTTTTAAGTTTATATCCTTTGAAAATTATAAACAATACTATTGAAAATACAATTGTAGAAAGAGTTTGACAGGCTAAGATAGTAGGCATAACATTTTCAATTCCAACCCCTTCTGCAACGGTTGTTATAATTTGACCTTCTGGAGTAATAGGAGTCATACGACCTGCCATTAATCCACATTCACCTATAAGTGCAAGCATTACAGGATTATAACCAACTGTTATGGCTACAGGAACAGCCATTGCTGGGATAATTGCAAGTGCTGGAATTGCCCCAGGTCCAACACCAGCAACAACAAATCCTGCTATAAAAACTGCTATAGGTATAAGCCAAACACGTTTACCAGAAGCAGCTACAATTTTTTCTGCAACAAGCTTTAATGCTCCTGTTGAGTTCACTATTGCAAAGAGTAGTGTTATACCAACAAGTGTAGTAAACATTGAGTTGCTTATAGCTCCATAAAGTTCTTTATCATCCATTCCAAAAATTCTAACAGCTATGACACCAATAGCTAGAGCCAAAATACCTGCATTATTCTTACGTACAAATGCAATAATAATAACTCCTAAAAATAAAAGTAAAGCTATAATATCCATACTAATCCCCCTCAATTTTTTTATTTGTTTTATTAGATAATGTATTTTATAATTTATATTTTTTATCAATAAATCTATTTTACCAATCAGCATATTTTTTTAATCAACATATTTTTTTAATCGATTAATCAATAGAACTAACAATTACAACTATCAGACTTTATATTTATATGATGACCACTATATACTCCATTTACAAAACTCTTCTGATACTTTGATAATTCAAGAAGTTTAACAAAATCAACTCCTGTATCATACCCCATACGTTCAAGCATATATACTAAATCTTCAGTTGCAGTATTGCCAGATGCTCCAGGAGCAAATGGGCATCCTCCTAATCCTCCAAGTGTAGACTGAACAGTAGTAATTCCAGATTCAATAGCCACAAGAGTATTAACCATTCCCATATTTCTAGTATCATGAATATGTACTTGCCATCTGCACTCTGGTAAAGCTTCAACTAATGCACTAATAGTTTCTCTTACTTGCTTAGGGTCAGCAATCCCTATTGTATCTGCTAGATTTATCTCCCTGATACCGTTTTCCCAAAGGCGTTTAGCAAATCTTATGGCATCTTCAATTTTTGGTAAACCTTCAAAAGGACATCCAAATACAGTAGCCATTCCAATACATATATTCATGTCTGGATAAGTATTCATTATTTTTTTAAGCTCATCAATAGACTCTTCATGGGTACGATTTATATTTTTTTTATTATGAGTTTCACTCAAAGATATAACATAGGATATATCTCTTATACCACACTCCCATGCAACTTTAGCACCGTATAAATTTGGAACTAATGCATAAAGTTTCACATCAGGATATTTTTCTACACAATAAGTTGCTACTTCTTTTGCATCTTTCATCTGAGGTATTGCTTTTGGGCTTACAAATGAACTAATTTCAAGTTGTTTAATCCCTGAAGCAATAAGACCATCAATAATCTTAAGCTTTTTATCAGTTTCTAAAAACTCTTTCAGGTTTTGAAATCCATCTCTAGGACCAACTTCAAATATATTTACCTTACTCATACCTTTTCCCCCTTTACAGTCACATTGCAAGCTAGCATTGCATGTTCCTGCTTAACTTTGCTTAATTTAAGTTAATCATAAGCTTATTTAAGCATATTATAATCCTATAAACTAAATTATGTCAACATAAGTAAGAAGTTTTTTTTTAATTTATTTATTCTAATCCTGTAAAATATGCACCTTGTAGAATATTGTTCTTTAGTTGAATATATGTTAAGATTATTGGTATAAGCAAATTTAAGCAACTATTTAAGGAGGATTTTATCATGGCAACAATCAAAGATATTGCAAAAGACTGTGGTCTTTCTTCAGCAACTGTCTCGTACGTCTTAAGTGGTAAAGGAAATGAACGCAGGATTCCGCTACATACACAAGAGCTTATATTAAATTCAGCTGATAAGCTTGGATATAAACGCTCTACTCCTATTAAACATAATAATATTAAAATAGCTTTTTATTGGCAGGATGAGGGATTTGAGTTGGCATCAACCAATATACTTCAAGCAATAAACCACATAATTTCTTTAGAACATTTAAACATAAATATCATCATACGACCTTACAAAGTTGGTCATCTATGTGATGATGAATACTTTTTTGCAAATAATTATTATGATGGAATTGTTTTAACAGGTATCAATGCTGATGATATAGAATATCTAGTAAAAAATAAACCTAAAATTCCTGTAGTTGTTGTAAATCGTGAAATACCTGGTTTTTCAAGTGTATCTATTGATAATGAGGAAACTGGTCGTATAGCAGCTTTACATGCTATTCAAAATGGTAAAAATGATATTGCTGTTGTATTCAACCCAACTTCCTTTACATGTATGACTTTAAGGGGTAAATCTTTTTTAAAAACATGTAAAGAACATGGAATACATCTATCAGATTCTATATATTATTGTTCTAATAAAATAGATAGTGGATATGATATTGCTCAAAAAATGCTTGCAAAAAATTCACTAAAAAAAGTAATTTTTTGTAATCATGATGTGGTAGCTCTTGGTATGATGAATGCATTTCATGAATCGGGAATTGTAATTGGAGAGGATATTCAAATATTTGCAGCAAGTAATGGACCTTCACGACTAATGGCAAGAAGTATTCCTCCTTTGACAGTTATAGATTTAAAAATGGAAGAGACAGCAGAACGTAGTCTTAGGATGATTATTGATACAGTAACTGGGCGTATAAATGGTATTCAGCAACAAGTTATATACCCATCAATTATTTATAGACAATCGAGTCCAGCTCAAAATTTACTTTAAATTTCTTAACCTATAAATATAAAAACACCCCTTACCTATGCTTACATATTATTATGCAAATATAGGTTAGAGGTGCGTATGTCTATTTTAGTGTTTCTTATTCTATAAAATTTATCACATGTTAAAATTGATTAAATACTTATAAATTTCAATATGCTTATACTATTTATTCTACTTCCCAGTTATGATATATATCTTGAACATCATCATCTTCTTCAAGCATATCAACTAATTTATTCATCATTTTTAAATGAGATTCTTCAGTCAATACAGTTGTAGTTTGAGGTATCATCTTCACATCAGCAGATATAAACTCATATCCTTTAGCTTTTAACTCATCACGAACACTAGAAAAATCTTCTGGTGTAGTTATTATTTCATAACCATCTTCTTCTGTTATGAAATCTTCAGCTCCTGCTTCTAATGCAACATCCATCAATTCTTCTTCTGAAACTCCATCTCCTAAACCAACTAATATTTGTCCTTTTTTATCAAACATAAAAGACACACATCCACTAGTTCCTAAGTTTCCTCCGTTTTTGTCAAAATAGTATCTTACGTTACCAGCAGTTCTGTTTTTGTTGTCAGTTAAAGTTTCTACTATAACAGCAACTCCACCAGGTCCATATCCTTCATAAACTATAGTTTCATAGTCTTCTCCAGCACCTGCTCCAGCACCTTTAGCGATAGCTCTATCTATATTATCATTTGGCATATTATCTGCCTTAGCTTTTTCTATAGCTGTTTTTAACGCTGCATTGTACTCTGGGTCTGCTCCACCTTCTTTAGCTGCAACTGCTATTGCTCTAGCATGTTTAGTAAATATCTTTGCTCTTTGAGCATCTTGTTTACCTTTTCTATTAATTATATTACCTATACGTCCCATATTTCCACTCCTTAATACGTACAATTAATTATTCTAATTTTCATCACTTGTAAATTTTATCACAAATCTTATAAATAGTAAATTAGAACTTAGGAGGTTGTGCAGGCGTTTTTCTCTTGTGTTCACTTAATCTATGAAGTCTTTCAATTATCTCTTGGTCTCTTTTAGGAACTTCATCCAATCTACCTTCTAATACAGCATCTATCATATTGTAAGTAGTTCCCATTTCATCTTCATCTGTTTGACCTTCCCAAAGACCTGCTGAAGGAGCTTTGTTTATTAAATCTTCATGAACACCAAGCTCTTTTGCCCATTCATACACCTCTCCTTTAGTTAAATTTGCAATAGGTAAAATATCAACTCCACCATCACCAAATTTAGTAAAATATCCTGTGTGTATTTCTGCAGCATTGTCTGTACCAACAACCAGATATCCTAGATTGTTAGCAATTGTATAAATTGTACTCATTCTTACTCTTGCTCTTAAGTTTGCATCTGTCATCTTTAAATATTCTTCTCTATATAAATGTTTATCTTTTAAATTTCCTACTACCATGTCTAATATAGCACTTTGTGGTTCTATAAGGTCTAAATCAAGGTATTCTATATCACATCCCTCTATAACCTTAAGTGCATCTTCTCTATCTTGAGGATTACTTTTTATGCTCATTATAACTCCCATAGAGTTTTCTGGAAATGCCTTTTTAATTAAATTAGCAACTACTGCCGAATCAATTCCTCCAGATACACCAACAATTAATCCTTTTGCATTTGCCTCATTAACCTTATTTATAAGCCATTCTACAGTTTTGTCTATTTGTATTTTTATATTTGACATTGTTATCTCCTCTCAAATTTGCTACTTTGTTTTAATATATTATACCATATATTAATATGTTGTTTTAATATGTTTTTTTTTATGCAAAATTAAACAAACATGAAAGATTATATTTAATCTTATTTTATATAAATATAATTTGCCTATTTTGGTAAAACTATTTCAGAAGGTGATTTTTATGAAAAAAACTGATGATTTAAAGCAAAAATACTTTGATTTTAACTTAAAAAATACGATAATTGGAGTTTTTACAGGATTTATAAATGGAGTTTTTGGTTCTGGAGGAGGTACTCTTTTAGTTCCAATATTAAATGACATCGTTAAGGTAGAAGAACATAAATCTCATGCAACTGCTCTTTCTATAATAATATTCTTAACGACAGCAAGTTCTGTTTTATATGTATCTAAAGGTACTTATGATGTTAACTTAACAATTAAAGTTGCAGTTGGAAGTATTCTTGGTGGTATTATAGGAGCTAAATTACTAAATAAGGTTACTGGAAAGTTTCTTAGAATTTCTTTTGGAATAATTATGATAATTGCAGCATTAAGGATGGTGTTTTAATGTTATTTGCTCTAATTGGATTTTTTGCAGGAATTATTGGAGGAATGGGAATGGGTGGAGGAACAATCCTTATACCTGCACTCGTTTTACTTGCTGGCATAGACACTAAAATAGCACAAAGCGTAAATTTACTTTCATCTATCCCTATGACACTTATAGCACTTGCTATACATATAAAAAATAAAAATGTAATTTTTAAATTGGTTATACCTATAGCTGTGTTTGGGGTTTTAGGAGCTGTATTTGGTTCACTATTAGCTAATTATCTGTCTTCAGATATATTAAAAAAAATATTTGGGATATTTTTACTTTTAGTCGGTTTATTTGAAGTAAAAAAAGGATTCTGTGCAAAATCCGATAAAAAGCCATTAAATTGATTTAGATTAAATCAATTTAATGGCTTTTCACTTAAAAATACTAATTGGCTATTTGAGGTATTAACTATTCTAATAACCTTTTAGATTATATTAAAATTTCTCCATTTTGTTCAGACAAATAAAATTCCTCTCCTAAAACTATTTTTCCTGTTCCACTTGTTATATCAATCATTTTTTCTGATAATTTCTCTACATCTTCTAATCTTGAATATACTACTATTTCAACATTATCCTCATATACAGTATCTTTTATAAAATACCCCAAATTCATTAACTCATTTTGCACTTTTCCAAGTTGAGTATAATCTATCTTAACCTTAACTTCTTGATACATTACCTTATAAATTATCTTACCTGCTTCAAGTCCCAGTTTAGCACCTTTTGTATAAGCTCTAACTAGACCACCTGCACCTAATTTTGTTCCTCCAAAATACCTAGTAACAACAACCGCTACATCTCTCAAATCTTCTTTTTTTATAACCTCTAATGTAGGTATCCCAGCTGTTCCTTGTGGTTCTCCATCATCACTATATCTTTGTATATTCATATTTTTACCTACAGTATAAGCCCACACATTGTGAGTTGCATCTTTATGCTTTTTCTTTATTTCATTTATAAACTCTAATGCTTCTTCTTCACTCTTTATAGGCTTAGCATATCCAATAAAAACAGACTTTTCAATCGTTATTTCATCCGTTCCAAATTCATGTAATGTCCTGTAATTGCTCATTGTATTTCCTCCTATTTTAATCATTTTCTAATATACACATCAAATATATATTTATAAAATTATTCTATTTAAAAATAAATGGACTTTTAATAATTCTTTAATCAACATCATAAGACAATTATATAATAAAATTGTATACTTTTTAATTTTTATTTTAAATATATCTTACTGATTTTAAATATAAACTACTAAATCTCTAAATTGATAAATCATAGTTTAAAGAGACTATATAATTTACGCTTAAAACTGCTTCAATTAAAAAAGGAAGGGGCTATCCCTTCCTCAGAATCCTCTAAATTCACAATTAATTTGCTGGAACATCATCGCCCTCTGAAACTAATTTCTTTAATTCCTTAAACTTTTTATAAGATACTTCTACTAAAGCTTGCTCTTTATGATGTGATAACATTTCTAAAGCATCCTTTACTTTATAAAATCCACCTTCTTGAAATTCAGGAGCAAGTACACAATCAGTGTTACAAGCTTCCATAACATACCACATTATTGCATTACAAACTTCTTGTTGTCTACTTCTTGAGAAAAATTCATACATAGTATCGCCAGCCACATCTATCATTTTAGCATCTATGCCAGTTTCTACTTTAACTCTTTGAACAGCACTCTCATATGGAAGTCCCCCTCCTAGTATCTTTCCTTTTGGAAGTGTCCATTCACCCCTATCATTTTTTACAATAAGTACTTTATTAGCATAAAACACTACTCCACCTGCACAACGTCTTACTATCATTTGAAACCCCTCCCATTAATTTATTTATTACCTTGTTAAACTTTAGAAATACATCATTAAGCAAACAAATTGCTTTAATAAAAAATTACTTTTTCAAATTTTTTGCATTTTCCAATGACTTAATGGCTTCGTCATAAGCTCTAAGCACATATTCTTTTTCAAAATTCTTATTCTTGTCTTTCAACTGCTGTAAAATCTTTAAACTGTTTTCATCTCCCAATTTTGAAAGAGCTTTTGCACAGTACTGCCTAGTCTGTGCATTTTTGTCGTAGAGACCTTTTTGCAGTACTTCTCTACTACTTGGTGATTCAATCTTTCTGATTGCTGAATAAGTTATTCTTCTAATATCTGAGTGTCTGTGGTTTGTGAGCTGATGAAGCAATTTCAAAAACCTATCATCTTTTAGCTCACCTGTCGCCCAAATTAAAACAATTAAATCTTCAGCATTTTTTTCTACAAGGATTCTTTTGAAAACCTTTCTCTTAAAGTATACCATTTTTTCGTCATCTAAGCTATCCATAAAATCAAGTCTCTTAATTTTATCTAGTTCTAGAAATTTATCCAAAATATCCTTAGATGCCTCAAAATCATCTTTTTGCATTTCCTTTATTTTTAACTTTGCTTGTATAAGTTGCTCACTTGCTTCAGTACTTGAAATATTTCTAATTTTACTAATTTGAGATACTGTTTTAGATTCTTTATAAAGAAGATAGGTTATAAAATAATCTTCAAGATTATCTATATTTTCCCAGTTTATATCCATATTCAACCTATTTTTCTAGTATGTACTCTCTATAGATATTAAAATCTTCTTCATCTAAATCTACATCTAGCGTTATACCACTTTCCCCATACTCAAAATTCTCCACATTATATTTATCTTTTATTCTACTAAATATATCACCTCTCTCATAAGGTAACATCAAACTTACTGAATAAGTATTTTCCATTAAAGCAATTTCTATCATATTTAATAACTTATCCATATTTATGCCTTGTTTTGCAGAAATATACACAATATCTTCTTGACTTTTAGGGTATATATCCAATTCTAGCTTGTCCACTTTATTATATACAAGTATATGTTTTTTATCATTTACACCAAGTTCTTTTAATACACCTTCAGTCGTACTTTTTTGCAATTCATAACTAGTATTTGTTGCATCAATTACATGTAAGATTAAATCTGCATACTGTACTTCTTCCAATGTTGCCTTAAACGCTTCTACTAAATCATGGGGAAGTTTACTTACAAATCCAACAGTATCTACTACTAAAAATTCTTTTTTATTCGGCAAAAGAGCCTTTCTCAAGGTTACATCTAAAGTTGCAAAAAGCATATCTTTTACAAAAACTTCTTTTTCTTGTTCATAATCCTTGTGTGTCTTTATTAATTCGTTCAACAGGGTAGATTTTCCTGCATTTGTATACCCAACAAGTGCTACAATCGGTATATTTGACTTTAAACGCTTAACTCTCTGTGTCTCTCTATTCTTTTTTACTTCTTTAAGTTCACGTCTTATATCTGCTGCTTTATTAAGTATATGTCTCTTATCTATTTCTAGTTTTTGTTCTCCAGGACCTCTAGTACCAATCCCTGCACCTGTTCTACTCATCTCACCACCCATTCCATAAAGTCGTGGCAATCTATATTTTAATTGTGCTAATTCAACTTGTAATTTACCTTCTTTGCTAAGTGCCCTTTGAGCAAATATATCTAAAATTAAAGTAGTTCTATCTATTACTTTTCTTCCAACAACATTCTCTATATTTCTGATTTGAGCACCAGATAATTCATCATTAAAAATTACTAAAGTAGCATCTAAAGAGTCACTATAGGCTCTTATTTCTTCTACTTTACCTTTTCCTATATAATAAGCTGCATCTACAGAGTGTTTATTTTGAATTAAGCTACCTACAACTTCTGCCCCAGCAGCTTTTGTTAGTTCTTTTAATTCTTCCATAGATTCATTAGTGTCTATATCATCATTTTTTTTCACTATTGTAGTCAAATTCAGACCTACAAGAAGTGCTTTTTCTTGAATTTCTTTCACTTAATCACCTCATTTTTTGTTATAAAACATATTCTAATTACAAAATACACTTACATTATTTTTACATTATTTTTCTGTTGACTAATTATACCATTAATACTATGATTAATAATACTATATTATCGACTATTCATAAAATTATTTAGTATAATTATATTATCACCAAAATCTTATATAGTATAAAAAATTTAAATTTTATTTAATTAGGAGGAAAATATGGGCGAAAATTATAAGTTTTTTAATCACAAAGATTGCGAATTTTTCCCTTGTCATAAAACTAATAAACCAGAAGAGTTTAACTGTCTATTTTGCTATTGTCCTTTGTATGCTTTAGGAGAAAACTGTGGTGGAAACTTTAAGTATACAGATAAAGGTATCAAAGATTGCAGTAGTTGTATATTACCTCATAAAAAAGATAATTACAATTACATTATGAGTAAATTTCAAGATTTAGTTAAAATCACTAGTAAAAAGTAAATTCTATTATAAATAGCTGTGCATAAATATTTTTTAACTACTTTCATAGTCTAAATATTATTGCACAGCTATTTTTATTGTATAACTTTTAATCTAATCCTTTTTTATTATCTTATTTTGGAAATAAAAATATCCCTCTATTTAACATTGAAATATTTTTATTGATAAAGATTTACATAATTTATACATTACAAACAGTACTATACTTACTAACAAAATTAATATTAAAATCATCATTCCAGAGTGAAAAAAAAATTCCTCTGGCAATATATTTATAACTGGGTCTAAATCGGGATTAAATATCCAATAATCATTTCTAAATAATAATTTATGAAAAATAATAAATGACTTTTCAAAATTTAATAAAATTGGAACTGTTAATAATAATGGCATAATTATAAGTGTTATTGATGTAGTTTTTAAGATTTTTATATTTTTATTTTTTACACTCAATATAATTCCTACTAAAGAAACTACCAATAATAATTTAGCTAATTTATTTATATTTTGAAATATATTCCTGACTTCTTCAAAATGTATCTTCCCTTGTGGAGAAGATTTTAATGTTGGTAATTTGAACTCAGACACATTCTTATTTAAGTTATAATCAATTAGATAATCGTAGTTCAATTTTATATCATCTTTAGATAAACCAGATAACTCTGATATATTTAAGTAATCAATGTCAAAATAATAAAGTTGTTTAAATCCAACAGTAAAATTAATAACACCTACTATTATAACAATACTAATACAAATTGAAAAAAGTACATTTAGAAACTTTTTCATGAAATCCCCCCAGCAATAAGTTAAATCACTACACGATTTTAGTTGTAAAATCTTCTATATTCCATACATCATCAACAATTTCTGAATAAAATTCTGGCTCATGACATACTAAAAGAACTGTTCCCTTAAACTCTTTGATAGCCTTCTTCAATTCATCTTTTGCCTCAACATCTAAATGATTTGTAGGCTCATCTAATACTAAGAAATTTATATTTTTTAACATTACTTTGCAAAGTCTAACCTTAGCAGCTTCTCCACCACTTAATACTCTCATTTGACTCGTTATATGTTCATTTGTAAGTCCACATTTTGCAAGAGCCTGTCTAACTTCAAAGTTTGTAAGCCCTGGAAATTCACTCCAAACTTCATCCATAGGTGTATTACTATTTTCTCTTGAACTCTCTTGTTCAAAATATCCAACTTCCAAATAGTCACCTAATTTAACATTTCCTTCAAATGGTTTTATTATTCCAAGTAAAGTTTTTAATAGAGTAGATTTTCCAATACCATTCATTCCTTTTAAGGCAATCTTTTTTCCTCTTTCTAAATGGAAATTAAGTGGTTTTGTCAATGCTTCATCATACCCTAAAACTAAATCTTCTGTTTCAAAAATTATTTTACTAGCTGCTCTAGCATCTTTAAAAGCAAAAGTAGGTTTTATTTTTTCTTTTGGTCTTTCTAATATTTCCATCTTATCAAGTTGCTTTTGTCTACTGTTAGCCATTCCTCTAGTTGCTACTCTAGCTTTATTTCTAGCTACAAAATCCTCTAGTCTTTTTCTTTCTTCAACTTGTTTATCATAAGCTTGTTCTTCTTGACGTTTCTTTATATCATTAAGTCTTACAAATTCATCATAATTTCCTTTATATCTATTTAACTCTCCATTTTCCATATGATATATTACATTACATGTATTATTTATAAATTCAATATCATGAGAAACTAAGACAAAACTATTCTCATACTCTTGAAGATACTTAGTAAGCCATGTTATATGCTCTTCGTCTAAATAGTTTGTAGGCTCATCCAATATAAGAATAGTTGGATTTTCAAGTAGAAGTTTAGTAAGAAGTACTTTTGTTCTTTGCCCTCCACTTAAGTCAGTTACATCTTTATCAAGACCAATTTCTCCAAGACCAAGACCATTTGCAACTTCTTGTATCTTTGCATCTATCATATAAAAACCACTATTTTCAAGTATAGTTTGTATCTCTGCTGTTTCTTCAAGAAGCTTACTCATTTCATCATCACTAGCTTCTCCCATTTTGTCATACATAGCAATCATTTCTTGCTCTAAGTCAAACATATGCTTAAAAGCCTCTCTAAGCACTTCTCTTATAGTTTTTCCCTTGCTTAATACCGTATGTTGGTCTAAGTAACCTACTGTAGCTCTTGAAGACCATTTTATATTTCCAGCATCTGGCATAAGCTTCTTTGTTATTATATTTAAAAAACTCGATTTTCCTTCTCCATTAGCACCAACTAGTGCAATATGTTCACCTTTTCTAAGTCTAAAGGATACATTTTCTAATATTGTTCTCGCACCAAATCCATGACTCACATTTTCTACTACTAGCATTTCAACACCTCTCAAAAAAATTTTACACATTCTATACTATAATATATTCTTTTTAAACTTAAATCAAGTATTCCCAATATTTTTAGTTATATTTACGACAATTTAACCTAAAATAAACTTCTTCTTTGTGTTATGTACAATAAAAAATAGAGATAAAAATTAGGAAAATAATACCAACCTAACTTTTTCTCTATTCATATCTTATTTAAAATACGCATCCAATCCATCAGCTATACACTGCATCATTTTTCTTTGGTAGTCTGGATTTGACATCATTTGGTCTTCATTATAGTTACTCATAAATCCCATTTCTACTAATACAGCTGGTACTTTTGACCAGTTGAATCCAGTCAAATCACCTCTTTGAACGATTCCATTGATTTGTATACCTGATTGTTCCATATTCTGTTTGATAAATTCAGCACATTTATTACTTTCTTCATATATAGGAGCTGTATATTTTCCATCTTTTTCAGGAATCAATATAGATGCTCCAGTTTTTGAAGAATTATTTAAACTATCTGCATGTATTCTTACAACCATATCTGCTTTTTTGTCATTAGCAAGTATTGCTCTTTCTGAATTACTTATATTTACATCATGTGTCTCTCTAGTCATTATTACATTATAACCTTTAGATTCTAATATACTCTTTAAAACAAGAGATGCTTCTAAGTTTAAAACATATTCTGGCTTTTTTGTAGCAATACCCTCTGTTCCTGAAGATACTCTTGCTTTTTTAGAGGAAGAACCTGGAGCTACTGGTTCTAAATTGCTATCTCCTTTTCCTTGATGCCCTGGGTCTATACAAATTAAAAGTTTTTTGTTTTTTTGAATTTCATTTTTATTATCTGACGATTTGTCCTCTGATGACTTATCTTTATTACTTTTAGAATTAGATTTGTCTTCATTTTTATCTTTATTATTTTTGTTTGAATTTTCATCTTTATCTGCTTTTTCATTTGTGATATTTCCTGAACTAATCAAATTTGTAGTCTTGTAAAAATTGCTAACTGGATTTGATGTTCCTATAATTATGATTCCCATGGCAATTATACAAGTAACTAACAATCTATATTTTTTCATTTTTTGCTCCTTTCTTATGCTAGACAGTTATTGTTTATTTTTATTTATATGAATATGTATTTATTTTATCATATACACTATTTATTTTATTTATTTTTATGAAAACTAAGGTGTTATTGAGCTAGTTTTCCAAGCATCAAAACATGATTCTTGCACAACATAATATAGAAGCAGCAAGAAAACTTCAATTCTATTATTAAAATAATTTAATAAGAAAGAGGTGTTTTATGCAACTTAAAAATTTTCATTTTAAAAATAATACTTTAAGTAAAAAAACCAACTTAGCTAAGTCAAAATTTACAATTGTTTTAACATTTTTATTTTTATTATATTTTTTCTCAAATAATTTAATTTATGCACAAAATTTACAAAAAAATGAACCTGAATATTTAATACCAATTGGAAACGTACTTCAAATTGACGCAGAATTAAAAAATATCATAGTTAGAAATCCTGGAGAAGCATCTCCATTTAGATTAGGTGATGCTATAGTAAAGGTAAATAATGCTGAAGTTGATGGATATAGTGACTTTGCCAATACCTTAAATGCTTTACCAGAAGAAAAACAAGTATCTATTTTATTAAATAGAGGTGGACAACTTATAACAATGAAAACTACCAAACACATATTAGAAAAAATTAGTTTTAACAATTTACTTTCTGGATTTGCTACTTTAACGTATATCAATCCAGATACATCAGAGTTTGGAGCTGTAGGTCATCCAATAAGTGTTGGTAATGCAAGAAAAATACCTATTAAAACAGGTTCAATTTCTACAACTAAGCACCTTAATATAGAAAAATCTTATAAAGGTAGTGTTGGATGTATAAATGCAAAACGAGAAAATATTATTGGTAGCTTTACAGAAAATACTGATTTTGGAATAAGAGGTCAAATTAATAACTTTGATATTTCCAAGTTAAAAAAATATAAAGTAGCATCTTTAGATGAAGTTAAATTAGGAAAAGCTCAAATAATTTTACAAGATAACTTTAATAAGTGTAAAAAATATAATATTGAAATTATAGATATAGAAAACCAAAAACATCCAGAAAGTAAAAGTTTTAAAATTAAAATTACAGATAAAAAGCTTTTAGCTCAAACTGGTGGTATTGTACAAGGTATGAGTGGTACTCCAATAGTTCAAGATAATAAAATAATCGGAGCAGTGTCACATGCAATTGAAAACGACCCAGCTGTAGGTTATGGTGTATTTATTAAATGGATGTTGTAAATAATATAAATAAATAAGTTTTAAGATGTTATTAAGTTATTAATAATATATTTGGTCTAAAGGTACTTTTATTTAACCTACAGACCAAATATATTAGATATTTTACATAGTATAAAATATAAATTTTTATTAAAATTATATTAATATTATTTCCAAAAATTTTATTTATAAACTATTATTTTGAATTTATTTAAAAATATACAACTTTATATTACTTGTTGGTATTCTTTCCAGTGTTAGGTAAAACATTTCCTAGATTTTTTTCTGGAATATTTACATAACTTTCTGGAACATCACCTACTATTATAGTTTCACAAATAGGTATTTGAGCTTTAATTTGTTTTGTTGAAGTTATAAGTGGTATTACTACTTTAACTTGTGTTTGAGCTTCTAAATATATTCTATGTCTAGTTTGATTTATACCTGAAGACTCAAATTCCGTTTTAAAGTTTACTGATACTGTTCCTATAGGTTCAATAGATACTTCAAGTTTAGGACCGTATTTAGCTAATATAGGACTTCCTAATGCTGTTCCTATAGGTATGTAAGAACTTGCTGTCTTATCCTTTTTTAATTCATCTTGTATTTCTAAAGCTATTGCAGATGCAATTTCATTCATCATTATAGTGTTTGCTTGTATCATAGTTATTTTACCATTATTATCAAGTTGTATATCCATTAAATCTTCATAATTTATTTTTCCTTCTACCATTTCAGCAACAGCTTTATTTATCGACCTATTTGCTAGTTCAAGAGCTTTAGTCTCTGCTAAAACTGTTATTGTTGGTCTTAAAGTTTTATCTATATATATAAAACTGCCTATAAATACAGACAAGAAAAGAATTACTAAAAAAATAGCTATGATTTTTCTAAATTCATTTTTTGTTTTTCTATCTACTATTCTATTCAAAATTATCCCCTCCTATTTATTTATATGTAGCTTTGGCATAATTTTTATAATATTTGTCAAAAATAAATAAAATAAAAATATAGACTTTTTAATATATTACGTTTATACATATACAATGTACAGAATATTATAGCAAATTCATTTTTTCTATTAATTACAAAACTACTCCTATTTGTGTTATAATATTGCATTAAGTAAGGAGGTTAAAATCTTATGAATAACGATAATGATAAAAATGGAAATAAAATCAGGAGAAAAAAAGTTAGCTCATCTGGTAATACAAATAAACCAATTAATAGAACTTCAGCTAACAAGACTCGTTCAACAAAAAACAAGAAAAAATCTAAAAAAAGCGATAAATTTAAAAAACTAAGAGTATTTGGGATAGTATTTTTAGTTTTACTAGTTGTTGGTACAGCAGGTACTGCTGGTCTAGTATTTGCGTCACTAAGAGATGTAACTCCAGTTACAGAAGCTGTTTTAGATAAACAGACGAACCAAACAACTACTATTAAATACGCTAATGGAAAAACATTATCTACAGCTCCAAGTGTAAATAAAAAGACACCCGTTCCATTAGATAAGATTTCCCCTTATCTTCAACATGCTGTAATTGCAATAGAAGATGAGCGTTTTTATGAGCATAAGGGTGTCGATATTAAAGGTTTATTTAGGTCAGTATTAAAGACCCTTACAGGTACTAAGCAAGGTGGTAGTACTATTCCTATGCAGGTATCCAAAATGCTGTTAACAACTGAACAGCAAACTATACCTCGTAAAATAAAGGATATTTACTATGCACATGAGATGAGTAAAACAGTAAGTAAAGATAAAATACTAGAAACTTATTTAAATAACTTCTTCGTTGGTAGAGGTCTAGCAGGTGCTGAGGCTGGTGCACGTGGTTATTTTGATAAGTCTGCAGCTGACCTTACTCTAGCAGAGTCAGCACTTCTTGCTGGTTCAACTAAAAATCCATCAAGATTTTCAGCCTATAAAACTTCTAAGTTAGAGGGAAATGAAACTAAGGAGGATTTAGAGAATAAATTATTATTTTTTGTTAACACAACTGATGATGATTTAGATGACCCTACTCAAGTGGACTTTGATATGATTGAAAAAATAAAATCTTGGGAGCTTATATCTAATGATACTTATAGACAATTAAAAGCAGGTACATTAGTTGTTAGAAAGGCTGTAAGTAATCCTGAAGCTAAAAAAAGACAAGAAATTGTTTTAAAGAAAATGTTAGAATTGAAATATATAAAACAAAGTGAATATGATGAAGCAATCAAAGCTAAAATAGAAATAAAATTGCCTCAATCATCAGATAAAGTTTCTTCATCTGTAGAAGACCTTATCGAAAGTGAAGTTATAAATGCTTTAATGGAACAAGGACATACAAATGATGAAGCTCAAAACTTATTCTACAATGGTGGTCTAATTGTAAACACAACTATAGACCCTAAAATGCAAGATGCTTTAGAAGAAGAATTTGATAGAAATAGCAATTTCCCAGGACATATGGTTGGTCCTGATGGAGTTAGCCAACCGCAAGCTGCAATGGTAATCTTAGATTATAAAAATGGTGAAATAAGAGCACTAGCTGGAGGAAGAAATATAAGTGGTAGAAAAACTTTAAATCGTGCTACTAACCCTCATCAGCCAGGTTCTTCTATAAAACCTTTAGCAATATATACGCCAGCTATTGATACTCTAAAAATAACACAAGCAACTGCTCTAAGTGATTCTCGAGGAGGATATAAGTTTGAAGAAAATAATAAATGGAATCCAAGAACTACTACTGCTGGTCATGGTTCTATGAGTTTACGTAAAGCACTTGCTAAATCTTCAAACACGATAGCTGTCAAAACTGCTGAAATGCTTGGAGACTCTTATGATGAATGTGTAGATATAATGATGGATTACTTAAAGAACTTTGGTATAACAACTTTAAAGAATAATCACTCAGGTTCATCTGAAGCAAGTGATAGAAAATTCCCATCATTGACACTAGGTGGTATGGCGAATGGTATTACTCCACTTCAAATGGCTGCTGCTTATGGTACATTGGCAAATCACGGTATTTATGTAGAACCTTCTATTTTTACTACTATAACTACCTTTGATGGTCAATTATTAGTTAAAAATGCTCCTGAGGAACATAAAGTTGTAGAACCTGAAGTAGCTTATGTCGTTACAGATATGTTAGAAAGTGTAATTACTGAAGGTACTGGTGGTGTTGCTGCACTTCCAAAGGGAATGCCTGTAGCAGGTAAAACAGGTACTACAAATAGTGCATATGATGCTTGGTTTGTCGGTTACACTCCTTATTATGTTGGTGCAACTTATATTGGAGATGATGCTGGTAGAAAAGATGATTCTGGTAACACTATAAAACGTAGAGAAGTACCACATGGAAGTACTAGCACTGCAAAATTATGGGAAAAAATTATGGAAAAAATACATGCTAATTTAACGGTTACTGAATTTGAAGTTCCTAAAAATGTATATTTTACAAAAATTAATTTAGAGGATGGAGGAAAGCAATCTTCTGGCTCTAAAGCAGCATTTATTGAAGGTACTGCTCCTACTAAAGTAAGTTCTCAACCATCATCTGAAGATACAAAAAAACCAGACAATAACCAACCAGAAGAAAATAATAATAACAATAATAACACAGGTGATAATGGTGGCGGTTCTACACCTCCTGATAATGGCGGAAACAATGGTGGTGGCTCTACTACTCCTCCTGATAATGGCGGAAATAATGGTGGTGGCGGTTCTACACCTCCTGATAATGGCGGAAACAATGGTGGTGGCTCTACTACTCCTCCTGATGGTGGTGGAAATAATGGTGGTGGCTCTACTACTCCTCCTGATGGTGGTGGAACTCCAGCAACTTAATAAAAAATAGAATTTAAATAAAAATATAAGGAGTTGTCTCAAGGTGATTAAAAAAATCACTTTGAAACGCTCCTTTTTTTATAATTACAATATATTATTTGTATTCATAAAAAAGAGAATCCCAATAACCAGAATCCTCCTTTTTTATATAAACAAATAAATATTTTATTTTTAAAGTTTTTAACTAAGTGCTTTATTCTTACTTTTATTCCTAATTGTTTATATATTCTTAAATAGTTATATCACAAATTATATAAACTTAATATTTTTCTAATTACTGTATACCAAATGTTTGAAATCTATTTAATTTGCCATATCTCTTAATAAGCATTTCCCACTCTTCTTTATCATAGAAATCACACTTATTTCTACCAAATAGCTTGGCAACTTCAATTGCAAATCTCCCAGCTGAATCTAAATCACTAAAATTAGTTGCACCTGTAGCACATCCAGCAACAGGCATCTCTGTTGTAATTGCTACTCCTACTATTGGTGCATCTGTAGCTACTGCTGGTTGTAAAATACTATTTAAGTGATACAGATTATTTCCATATGGTGTTATATCTTGAATAGACAAAGGGAATACAAATGGAGATTTCCCTGTTACAGTCTGCATAATATCTAAAAGGTTATCACTAGTTTTTAATATGTAGCCTTCTTTAACAGTTGGCGATATTGCAAATCCTCTAGTATTGATTACTCTATTTCCTTTAGTAGTATCTATAGAAAGTATTGCATCACAACTACTATCAACTTCATTTTCATTCATAGTCATCATATCAATTGGAGAATCCATAAAAGGAGTAGGATAGTGTTCTTTAGTTGGAGCATCTGGGCAAATATGAGTTGAAATTACAACATCACCATCTAATATATCTCCTTTTCGTTGCATATCCAAAAGTTTAGCAGCCACTGCAATTGCTACCAATGCTCCATCACCATCTGAAACAAAACCTATAACTTCTGGTCTTGCTCCAATCCCTCCTAGTCTACCTAAAATGCCAAGAGTAGGAGCATCTCCACCTTTTAATTTTCCATTTTTCCCAGGAATTGTAAGCTTTACTAAATCTGTTGAGCCTTTACTTGAAGACAATTCTTTTACAGTTACATCTACTTCACCATAACCTTGTAAGTAAGTTTTTACTTCTTCCCCATTAGCATTTGCTTTATCTAAAATGTCATAAACCTCTATTACTTGTTTTAATATCATGTCTAATCTGATTTCCTTTCTTAATATATTTTAAAATTATATATTATTTACTATACAAAATATCTACTCCACACATTGCTAGCACCTTAATTGCTTTTATAAGTGCTACTTTGCCTTCTTCACCACCAGCTGCAACAGCAAATTCATCTGTATGAGTTGCAGTATTTTCTTTTAATTTTATATATGCTTGTATTGCAGGTATCTCATGAGTTAAATTTCCTGTATCAGTTGAACCTATACCTTGACTTAAATCTCTTTCAACATAGTCTTCACCCAAAACTTCAAAATTTTGTCTAACTATATTCACTAATTCAGAATCATTCTTAATCTCTTTGTATATTTCATCTAATTGAACTATTTCTACATTAGTTCCAGTAGAAATTGCAGCTCCTTTAGCACAATTTTTAAGCATTTCACAAATCTCATTTAAATATTCTATGCTTAAAGCTCTTACATTAAATATAGCTGTAGATTTTTCAGGAATTATATTATGTATGCTACCTCCATCAGTTATAATTCCATGTACTCTTGCATAATCTTTAAGATGTAATCTCATGCTATTTACACTGTTAAATAGTGCTATTACTCCACTTAAGGCACTTTTCCCTTCCCAAGGAAAAGCAGCAGCATGTGATGCCTTACCAGTAAAATCAAATTTTAAATTAACTTGAGCAAATGATATATCATCAGGCATTGAAGCATCACTTGGATGTAAAATTAATGCAGCATCTACATTATTAAATACACCTTCTTTAATCATAGTTATTTTTCCACCTACTCTTTCTTCTGCAGGTGTTCCAAAAACCTTTACAGTCCCTTCTATATTATGTTTTTTCATGATTTCTTTTAATATGATACCTGCACCAACAGAACTTGTCCCTATGATATTGTGCCCACATGCATGTCCCATTCCTGGAAGTGCATCATATTCAGCTAAAAAAGCAACTGTTTTCCCATTAGTTCCATTTGAATACACAGCTTCAAAAGATGTTTCTAATCCTCCTACACCTTTAGTTACATTAAATTCATTTTCTTCTAACAAATCACATAATGCTTTTTGTGACTTATACTCCTCAAATGCTAATTCTGGATTTGAAAATAAATAGTCAGAAACTTTTTCAAATGATGTCTTTTTCTCTTCAGATAATAACTTTATTTCCTCTTTAATTTTTGCTTTTAATTCATTCATATTTACTACCTCCTTAAAGCATTCCATTTAATCTTAAAACTGTTTGAGATATAAAAGCAGAACCAAAGTAAGTAGATGTCATAACTATAAATGATATAACTACTAACTTCCAACTCAAAGTCTTTAATATATCTAATTGGTTACCTACAGAGATTCCTGCAAAAGCTAATAATGGTGTTACTGTAGACATAAAATTGATTTTCCCTACATTTGTTGCTATGATATCCCCCACTGGAGATATTGGAAGCGATAAAACAAATGCAACTAATGTAGCCCATGCAAAACCTGGTAAATTAGGTTTTTTAACAAAATTCTTTATTATAATAGCAATTATCACCAACAAAAATCCAGATACACTTCCAATCAACAAATCTTGAGCCTGAGTCTTAAGTGCTATCATTTGTCCAAAGCAAATAATAATATATATAAACAATACTATTTTTATCTGCTCCATAATAGTCTTAAAAGTTTTTTCCATATATATATCCTCCTTTACAATTTATTACTTGTTCTTCTTGTTTTTCTTCCTCTAAATCTTTCAATAACTGGAGCTACTTTGCTATAATAGTAGTTGGCTACTGGTAAAGATAAGAATAATTCTATATATATTCCAGTAACAGCTGTAATCAATCCACTAGTAGCTGAATATGCTAAAATCTGCTCTGACATTTGTGGAACTGTATTCATTAATGATGCTGTTGCAGCTCCCATCATTGAACCACTACCCATTCCTGATGCCATTGCTAAAGCATATGGATGAAATCCTAAAAGTACACCCACTGGTGCTAAAAATGAAAATAATAATGTTCCAAATATACTACCACTTATGTAAGTTCCTAGTGTTCCTATACCTTCTGGTGAGTTTAATCCATACTTATCTCCAATAATTCCTAGTGCTGTGTCACGACATAATGAAAAAGTACCACCTAATGCACTTCTTCCAAGACCTAATGCTACTCCAACAGGTAATGCTATCAACATTGTACCCATATGACCAAATTCTTGTAATAAAAGTGCTGGTCCTGCTTGAAGTAATATACCAACTTTAGGCCCTGCATTAATTCCAAACATTATCCCTAATGGATATAGTGTCAAAGATAATAAATATGGAGATACATTTATTTCATTATCCCCTATAAACTTTTTTAAGGCTGGTATAACTCTCCCTAATAAATGAGGAGAAACAGCCATTCCTATGAATATAGCCCATAGTATACTAAGTAAAGTTACATTAATTCCCATAACTTTAAATGAAATAGGTCCAATTAATTCTGCCAATATTGTGATTATAAAGGCTGCTATTATGGCATTTCTAATCCCTGCTTTTTCTTTCATTTCTATACCTCCTTGTAATTTTTATAATTTTCTTATAATATAATTGTTAGTGATTTTATTATATAACCTATCATTGATAATGTATAATATATATTTATTCATCATTTTTATATACTTTTAGTTATGAATCAAAAAAATATTATAGATTCATGATATAAAATACAAATAATTTATTAATTTATATTGTTAAAATAACGGATTTTCAAATAATTGAATAAAATTATTCATTCATATTATAAAAACTATCTCAATAAATAAAGGAGTACAATGTACTTATATACACCTACTCCTTTTAATTTTTATTTATATTATTTGTTAAAAAACTTCACATAATCTATAATATTTTTAATAAACGTTTGATACTTAAAAGCTTACTACTTTATTCTTTTAACGCTATTTCGTATTATTAACCTTGGATATAATTTTCTTGGAATGTGTTCTGTACTCTTTTTATTTATTATATTTACTAAACTATCTACTCCATTTTTTATAACTTGCTCTCTTGGGTCATCTATTGTTGATAAATGCGACCTAAAATATGATATTAATTCAATATTATTATACCCTATTATGGAAATATCTTCTGGTACATTTATACCATAAGTAGTTTTTAACTCTTGTATTATAGAAATCGCTGGTACATCTTGTTGTACAAATATAGCTGAAGCTTTTTTTATTTTATCAATGTATTTTTCTAAAAATTCAACTTGAGATTCAAAATCCATTTTAGATTTAATGACTTCTGTCTTTAAATTTGCTTCTTCCATAGCATTCAAATATCCCTTGGTTCTATCTTCATGCATTTTTGAACTCTTATCATCTGAAGTTACTGTTATTATATCTTTATGACCATGGTCAATTAAATGCTTGGTAGCTATATAACCTCCATACACGTTATCGTCCCAAAAGAAATTATCTACTTCTCCTATAAAAGATGGTTTAAAATATATAAATACATGTGGAAAATTATTGTCTTTTAAAAAATCATACTCTTCTTTTTTTATTGATTGAGACACAATTACTAATCCGTCAACCATTTGTCCATTTACCATTTTATATACATTACTATCACCACTAATGTT